>CAJOKT010000007.1 GCA_905235115.1 uncultured Peptostreptococcaceae bacterium | reverse complement strand
TCAGCTGTGTAGATTACTACTTATTGGGTTGAACCGCCGTATGCCGAACGGCACGTACGGTGGTGTGAGAGGGGCTACAAGTTAGCCCCTACTCGATTGTAATCTCTCAGGCAAGAGAAGATACATGCTGCAAACGAAGGAACAAATCAAAAGTTATTCTTCCTCCTGGCTTAGTGTCAGATACGACACACAGGCAACAAATGCCGCAAGGAGGATAAACCCAAAGACTCTTTTTTTCATGATAGCTCACTTCCTTTTAATGAAATGATATGAGGCGGATAAACGGCCGGCTGCCCTTGCTCTGGGATCCTGCCATACGTGCTGAGGGCAGGCGCCTTCAGTCGTGAGCGGTCCAAAGACCGTTTTCGAGATCCGTATCATCCCTCTGTAACGATATTCTATCAAGACATCAATCACATCCTACTAACATAATGGCATAGAATAAGGTATTTCAAAAGGTTTTTGCGTGAAAAAATCTGCCGTCTATACACCTTTTATGACTTCCAGGAGGAACAAAAACCAAATGTAGACCCCGGTAATAATACTGAGAATGACAGAAAATACAGACACTCCAGAACGGGTATTTCTCCCGCCCAGAAGCGACAGCACCAAGGCTGAGACAGAAACCAAAAGCATGTAGACATAGGCATCAGGATCGTTTATCTGCCTCCTGTAATCCAATATGATAAACGTCAGTTCCGAACAGGATAGAGCTATGGATATAAAGCTTAAACTGTTATTCATGGTCACCTCCGGGGCACATCAGCCCGCAATTGAGTCATACCACAAGTGTACTAACCGGCTAATAATGCCGGGAGGTATCTACAGAAACCGATGAAGCATATGGCAGAGGGCAATTGGGTTCAGATCCGATGATCCTTGCCTATTCAAGTTCTGAAATAAGATCCGCCAGTTCAGTTATGAGGCCTCCGGAAGAGTCTTTTGTCAACAGTACATAGTTTCTGTTTACAGGCAGGTCCGTTTTTATGTGATAACACTTTGGCGGTTTATCCATTGACAGAAGTGTTTTATTCTGGAGGCTGCTGACAAACCCTACGCCCAGACCCATAGACACCAGCTTAAGTAATGTGTCGTAGCCGAAAACGGAGCAAAGGATGTTTGGCTCGAAGCCTGCTCTTCGGCAGAATTCGAAACCGAGCCCGTATACTCTCTGGTTGCTCGTAAGCGACACAAAAGGAGCATCTTTCAGGCATGACGGATCCAGATACAGATCTTCGCCGACTCTTTCGGCATATTGAGTATAAAGGGATTCGGGTGGTACAGCGATAAGCAGCTCTTCTCTGAACAGCTCTTTAAAATGGTATTTCCCGGTAAACGGAGAAGAGGGGATTATACAGAGATCAAGTTCACCAGCCGCAAACAGTTTCTCCAGTTCCAAAGTCAGGCCTTCCGTTATCTCGAACTGGACACCGGGATGATCTCGCATGAAAGACTCCAGCGTCAGCGGGAAACGTCCGTAGAAACGGGACACACCCAGCCTGATCAGCTCCTTCTTTCCTTCAGAAATGTATTTCAGCCGCTCCATCAATCTCTGTGTGGACTGGGTAATGTTTTTCCCTTCATCGATAAAAGCAGCTCCGGCTTCTGTGAGGACCATTCTGTTGCCCTGCCTGTCGAAAAGCCGGACACCCAGTTCTTTTTCCAGCTTGCTCAGGCTCTGGCTCAGCGCCGGCTGACTTATGTAGAGCATCTCTGCAGCCTTAGACAGTGTACCGTATTTTACGATGGCTCTCATATACTCGAATGACGTTATATTCATGTTGGTACCCTTAAATTATAATTTATAATATAGGATAAATATAAGTAATGCTTATAGATAAATAATAATCTTGTATTGGGAAAAAGACAAGGGCTATTCTAAAATATTGGTGTAAGTAAATAAATATGTATATTTTGTAAAATGAGAAAGAGTCAGTTTTCATTCAACTAATGTATAACTAATCGGTTATACATAACTTAACCAATCTCATCCTGCAGCAGATGTTTTCTCAAGGAGGCCCAAAATGATCGATTTCACAAAATACTTTAATACGGATGAAATAGTTGAACTCACTTCAGATCTTGTAAGGATCCCCAGTCACGTCGATGTGCCGGGGAGGGAGGCCGCAGTCGGTGACTATATCTACAACTGGGCGCTCGCGGAAGGATTCAATGTCCGAAGGGTCCAGGTCGAAGGCGGCAGGCATAATGTCTACATCAATGTGGACGGAACAGGCAGCGGAAGGAATCTTTTGCTCAACGGACACATAGATACCGTCCCTCCCTTTGATATGGTCATAGAGCCCTTCGAGCCTGTGGTAAGAGACGGAATGCTTTACGGAAGAGGTACGAACGACATGAAGGGCGGCGTCGCCTGCATGCTCATGGCGCTTCTGGTTCTGAAAAGAGCAGGGATACAGCTCAAGGGAGACGTGATGTTTACTGCGGTTTGCGGTGAAGAGGAAGAGTCGGACGGGACGGAGATATTCGCCCTCAATGAAACACGCAGCTTTGACGGAGCCATAGTGGGGGAACCTTCCGGTTACATGTACTCTCTCGGAAACAGGGGTCTTGAGTGGATAGAGATCAAGTTCAAAGGGAAGACCATGCATGGCGGGCAGGCTCACCTGGGAATAAACGCTATTTCCAAGGCGTCCAAGTTTATCGAGCGTGTAGCGGTCGAACTGGAACCGAAGATCAGATCGAGAGTGGACGAGTATATAGGGCCGGGAGTCATGAACTACGGAAAGATATTCGGCGGAGACATGCCGAGCACGGTGGCCGGTGAATGTACGCTGCAGCTGGACAGACGTTATCTTCCCGGAGAGACGCCTGAAAGCGTCGTAAAGGAATATCAGGACATAATCGATGAGCTTCACGCTGAGGATCCGGATTTCAATGCGACCATATCCCTCATGTCCAACGGACAAATGAAGATACTGCACCACACGCCTGCAGCCGCGGATCCCGACGCCGCTATAAACAAATGCGTTGAAAGGATGATCTGCGAGAAACTGAACGTGACGGAGGCGCCTCTGAACAGATGCAGGGGATGGACGGACGCAGGGATCCTGTCCACATACATGCATATCCCGACAGCCATCTTCGGACCGGGACAGCTGGAAAACTCTCACACAAAAGACGAGCACGTTGCCGTTGAAATGCTCCGGGATTTTGTTTCCTTCTATGCTAACATAGCTGTGGACTTCTGCGGACAGTCAGGTGAGTAGAGATGCTTGATATTTTGCTCATCAACGGCAGGTATCCTGACTTCGGTGAAAACTCCGTAAAGAAAGGAAATATAGGCATAGAAGGAAGTCTGATCGGATATGTGGGAGAGGACGAACCGGAAGCGAGGCTCACGATCGATGTCAGCGGCAAGATCGTATCACCTGGGTTCGTGGACATCCACATGCATGAAGAAGACTTCGCAAAAGACGGCAAACGTTACATCATCTCTGAACGGATGCTTGAAATGGGAGTTACAACGGTCTGCGGAGGGAACTGCGGACACTCCAGACAGCCTCTTGCGGTGTTCAGAAAGACACTGGAAGAACTTGGAGGAGCTCCCGTCAATTACTGTATGCAGAGCGGATATAACACATTAAGAAGGCGGGACGGTCTCGGCCCGCACGATGAGTCTACGGATATCCAAAGGGAAAAGTACAGAGATGCTCTTCGTGAGGAGCTGGCTGAGGGCTCTTTTGGCATATCTTTCGGCATCGAATATGATCCTGCCATAAGTTTTGATGAAATGCTGTTTGCGGTAAGTGCATCGGATAACAAGGATCATATAGTATCAGCGCATTACAGAAATGACGCGATCTGGAATCTGGACCCGGTAAAAGAGATGATACGTCTCTCGGCCGCGATCAGACAGAGATTTCAGATATCTCATCTTTCAAGCTGTTCAGCGTTTCAAAACATGAAAGAATCCCTGGAATTAATAGAAAAAGCGAGAATCACTGATCCCGGACTGGATTTCGATACATATCCGTACAACGCGTTCTCCTGTTCCATCGGTTCCACCGTTTTCGATGACGGGTGCTTTGAAGGGTGGAAAAAAACTTACAAGGATGTGATGTTGGCGGGAGATCCGTATAAGAACGTTTACTGCACCGAAGAAATATTCAATGACGCAAGAAAAAACTACCCGGATATGCTGGCAGTAGCCTTCGTTCTTGATGAGAACGACATTGAGCTTGCTGTGAATTCTTCCATGGGGATGATCGCGTCCGACGGCCTTCTGAGAGGCGGAAACGGACATCCCAGAGCGGCAGGGACATTTCCCAGAGTACTCGGCAGGTATGTCAGGGAAAAGGGAAGCATCTCCCTCATAGATGCTCTGCGGAAGATGACCAGGACCCCGTCTTACAGACTCCGACTGTTCAATAAAGGGCAGATCAAAGAGGGATACGATGCTGACATTACGGTATTCGATCCCGATACGATAATCGACAGGGCTGATTTCGGCGCGCTGGAAAAACCCTGCGGCATAGAGTACGTGTTTATCGGGGGAGACATCGCCATAGAAAGAGGGAAAACGGTCAATCAGAGACTTGGCAAATTCATTGGGTTCAGGTAAACATGCTGCTTAAAAAACGGAGGCTGCCATGGAAAGATCATATGATGAACGCATAGTGATGTATTTCTGTAAGAAAAACATATCTTCCGCTCTGCTTCTCCTGATCCTCGGCTTTGGGATAGTGTCGGTAGGCATCAACCGTGAGGACAGCTATATCTTCATTGGGATAGGTGTTGTTTTCGGTGTGATGGCCGTCTGGATGTGGATCAGACAGAGATTTATAAGCGTGAAAGGAACGGAGGTCGACGACTCAGCAAAGAAATACATGTCCAAGGCACAGATCAGGACAAAAGCTCTGAAGGAACTGGAGATCGACGAAGAGGATATCGAAGGGCTGGATAAGCTGATCCTCAAAGGATATTCGCCTATGGGGATCAATACGGAACCCTTCTTCAGGGTGGATCGGGAAGACGGCAAAGCACGATCCTCCAATTATCAGATAACGTACTTCATAATGGACGAGACAGTGATGTTCACATACAGTCAGACCAAGTCCCTGATAGATTCCGAGTTCTACGGAGGAGAGCATGTCTGGAGATTCAAGGCAATAAAGGAGTGCAGGATAGAAACTGTTCCGAAACTGTGTATGACTGCTCCCGGAAAGGAAGAGGAGAAAGAGGAGAAAACCTTTAACGTTTTGATAATAAAAGGAGAGAACAAGGAAATATTCGGCTTCGCCTTTGATGAAGAAGACAGGAGCATCGCCGAATACATCGATGGGTATATCAACAAAAGGATACAGAGAGAGAATCGTATGAGAAAGCCAAACTCTCATTCCGACTCAGGTAAACCCGGCAAATCTGACAAAGAAAGAAAAACAGGCATATGAGATAGGGATGATCGGAGAAGAGATAAGGGACCTTAACGGGTAAAAGCTGTCTTTTGCATCGCGGCAGCTGGAATCACGTGCTTTTATTTATATATCGGAAAGGAGGAATAATATGGAAATGACTGCTTCAAACGGGAAAGCGAGAAAGAAACTTGAGTTCCCGAGACCATTTGCGGTTATGATGATCCTGGTACTGATCTTTGCGATCCTGTCCTACATTGTTCCGTCAAGCGCATATGATACCACAGAGGTGACATATACTATGCCGGACGGAACAGAAAAAACGAGAGCGGTCGTAGACCCGGATACGTGGCATGTACTGGAAGAACAGCAGAGAATTTCATTTATGCAGTACATAACGTCATTCATTCGCGGCATGGAAGCTGTTCCCGACATCATATTCACGATCTTCATTTGTGTTGGATGTTTCTATATCGTAGGAGAGACCGGTGCGATCACCTCCGGCGTAGGACGATTGATAATGAAAATGGGCAATCGCAGATTCCTGGTCATACCGCTTCTGGCCACACTGTTCGCAATCATGGCATCCACGGTCGGAACTTATGAGGAGATGCTGTGTTTCATTCCGATCCTTGCCCCGATCCTGATCGGAGCGGGGTATGACTCTTTGATCGTGATCGGGATCGTGATGTGCGGAGGAGCCGCAGGATTCGCCGGAGCTACAACCAACACCTTCACTCTGGGCGTTGCTCAGGGAATTGCGGGACTGCCGATCTTCTCCGGTATGACCTTCCACATAATAGGCCTGGTAGTTTTCATCATTACGTTGGACCTTATACTGATCTATTATGCCAAGAGACTGGAGAAGGATCAGACGAGATCTCTCATGTACGAGATGGATAAGGTCTACATGGAGAACAATCACGTGGACTTCTCGGCTCTTCCGGAATTTACCGGCAGGAGAAAGGCCATTCTCGGAGTAGTAGTCGTAACGATGGCTATCGTGATCTACGGCATCCTCAAAAAAGGCTGGTACTTTGAAGAGCTGGCAGGAATATTCCTGGTAATGGGATTTGTATCAGCGCTCATTTACGGGAAAGGTCTCAACTGGTTCTGCGACCAACTGGTAGCAGGCATGAAGACCATCGTCATCGGTGCCATGATGGTAGGTTTCGCAAGAGCGATCCTTGTGGTACTGAATGATGCGCAGATACTTCACACCATACTCCATGCAGCTGCAAGTGTAGTATCCAAGCTTCCTGCTGTCATGGCGGTCGTCGGACAGTATATCTTCCAGTGCCTGATGAACTATATCATTCCGTCAGGCTCCGGCCAGGCAACGGCAACCATGCCGATCATGGCGCCGCTTGCGGAGATGACAGGTCTTACGAGACAGGTGGCCTGCGAGTGCGAGATCATAGGAGACGGCTTGAGCAACCCGTTCACGCCGACCTCGGGAAACATCCACGCGGGACTTGCCATGGCAGGTATCCCTTATGTGACATGGGTCAAATTCTGGTGGAAGTTCCTGTGTATCGAATACCTTGTGGGTCTTGTGGTCGTAATAGTTGCTGACATAATCAATATCGGACCGTTCTGATCCGGCAGAGGATCAAAAAATTCAGGAGACAACAGTGGAGACGAACCGTGAGATCAAAAGAACAGCAAAGAAAGCACTTGATTTCTCAAGAGGAGAACTTTTGGGGCTTTCGCTTACGTCAATAGTTACGGGAGGGATAAGTCTGTTCGTATTCTTCACGGTTCAGATCTCCGTCATGCTGATCTCCGGAGGGCTTCATTCCGGCCAATCAGGCAGCGATGCTCGTGTGATGAAGTACATATACATCGGTCTGGCCTTATACCTGATGATCTCCGTTATTTTGGGGAGTATCGTGGAGTTGGGGCTGGACCGTGTTTTATTGCTTAAGATCAAAGGGGAGAGCGCGGGAAGCAGAGATCTTTTTGTGTACAGGTCGCGAATGTTCGACGCAATATTCCTGAGACTGTTCATGTCGGTCAGAGCAATGCTTTGGGCTGTACTGTTCCTGATACCCGGGGTGGTCGCTGTGCTCAACTATTCAATGGCGCCTTTCCTGTTCGCTCAGAACCCCGGAATAGGCGTCCCCGGTGCGATACGGGTATCCAAGCACCTCATGAAAGGGTACAAATGGAAGCTTACAAAACTGATACTCAGTTATGGGGATGAGATCATCATCAGCATACTGCTTCTCGGGATACCGTTCATATACGTCATGCCCCGGATCAAGTGTGCCGTGGCAACTTTTTACACAGACCGGGTCAGGGTGCACGACGAAGAGGTGCGAAGGATTCAAAAGGTAGGGGAAAAAATCATTTAAATTCACCGATCATATTGAAATCGAATGGAAGTTTACAGATCCGTTCAGATAGTTTCCGGAAGATACACGGAGTGTCCTTCGCCCAGGGGAAGATCCCGGATCGAAAGATCCGGGGCTTTCTTTTCTGAAAACTTCAAAAGTTTTCAGCCCTGTGATATCATCAGAATGAACAGTTAATCATTGTGCAAGGGCTGCTCTTTGTGGTAAAATATTTTGTCCGATGGAAAAGAATTACCTCATCAAAATTGCATATGACGGATCGGGCTTCTCAGGCTGGCAGAAGCAGCCGGACAAGCGGACCGTACAGGGCGTCCTGGAGGAGGCCATAGGGTTTTTCACGGGGCAGGACATCAGGCTCAACGGCACGTCCAGGACCGATGCGGGAGTCCACGCCCTGGGCCAGTGCGCGTCCTTCAGGGGCGACTTCAGCATTCCTCCCGAGAACCTTCTCAAGGCGGTGAACAGCAGACTCTCCGGGGGCCGGGCCAAAAGATCCACCGTGGGCGACGTGAAGCTTTTGTCCATCGAGGAGGTGGATCCGGGTTTCCACGCCAGGTTCGACTGCGCGGGCAAAACCTACCGGTATGTGATCGACAACGGTCCTGAAGAGGATATTTTCCGCAGAAACTATACCGGGCGCGTGGCTGAACCGCTTGATGTCGGATTGATGCGGGAGGCTGCCGCTTACATGACGGGCACCCATGATTTCAAAGCCTTCCAGTCCTCCGGAGGTGAGGAGAGGGAGACCACCGTGCGCACGGTGTCCGGCGTCACCGTTGAGAGGCAGGGTACCGACGTGATCATACAGGTGACCGGTGACGGATTCCTCTACAACATGGTGCGCATAATGACGGGCACGCTGATAGAGGCTGGCCTGGGCAGGAGAACGCCGGGATCCGTAAAAGACGTTATCGACAGTCTGGACAGGGCCAATGCGGGACCCACCGCCCCGGCCTCCGGGCTTTATCTTAAAGAAATATATTTTCAGGAGAAATGACATGGCTAGACCAAGCTGGGACGAATACTACATGAAGATGGCGGAGCTGGCGGCCACCAGATCCACCTGCCTGAGGAGACAGGTGGGAGCGGTGATCGTGGTGGATAACCACGCCGTGGCCACAGGCTACAACGGAGCCCCCAAGGGAGTCAGACACTGTGCCGAACTGGGCGGCTGCCTGAGAGAGCAGCTCAAGGTGCCATCGGGGCAGAGGCATGAGCTCTGCAGGGCTCTCCACGCCGAGCAGAACGCCATAATCCAGGCCGCTGCCATGGGACACGCAGTCCAGGGAGGCACCATCTACGTTACCCACCAGCCCTGCGTGATCTGCGCCAAGATGATAATCAACGCCGGGATCAGGCGGATCGTGGTGAAGGAAGGTTATCCCGATCAGATGTCTCTGGACATTCTGGCGGAAGCAGGTCTTAAGCCGGTGATGCTGGGAGATCAATAGAATTTCGGACCGGAGTCAGGAACTCCGGCTTTTTAGATATCTTAGGGCAGACCCGTATTTTGCGCAAAACATGAAACGTCAGATCATCGGCGTCTTCGCACACGTCGACGCCGGTAAGACAACTTTATCCGAGGGACTGCTGTACCTGACCGGGACACTGAGACAGGCCGGGAGGGTGGACAGGGGGGACACTCTCCTGGATTTCGACCCAATGGAGCAGGAGAGAGGCATCACCGTGTTCAGCGGCGAGGCCTCCTTTACCTATGGAGAAACTGAGTTCACCCTTGTGGATACACCGGGCCACAGAGATTTCAGTCCGGAGATGGAGAGACCCCTCTCAGTCATAGACATGGCTGTGCTGGTGGTCAGCGGTACAGAGGGTGTACAGAGCCACACAGGGACCATACTGAAGCTTCTGGACCATTACCGTGTGCCCACCGTGGTCTTTATCAACAAGATGGACATGAGCGGGGCGGACAGGGACAGAGTAATGGCAGAACTCAGGGAAGTCATGCCGGGGGCAGTGGACTTCGAAGAGGACGAGGACGTTCTCAAGGAAGATCTGGCCTCCTGTTCCGAGCATCTGATGGAGGAGTATTTCAACGGGGCTGCGGTCAGGGAGGATTCCATCCGGGAAGCCGTACAGAACAGGGAAGTGTTCCCCGTGGTGTCCGGATCCGCCCTTAAGATGGAGGGGCTGGAAAGGCTGCTGGATGTTTTGGACAGGATGGCGCCTGAGAGGACCTATCCGGAAGAATTCGGCGCCAGAGTATACAAGATAACGAGGGACATAAAGGGAAATCGCCTGACTCACCTTAAGGTCACCGGCGGGAACCTCAGGACCAAGATGCTCATAGAGACCAGGATTGGGTCGGAGGAGACCGAAGCTCTGGAGGAAAAGGTGGAACAGATCAGAATATATCAGGGTAACAAGTTCAGGACAGTATCCGAAGCTCCGGCAGGGACGCTGGCTGCGGTGCTGGGACTGAACGAGACCTACTCCGGGCAGGCCCTGGGTTCCCACAGGGATCAGGACACGGCGCCCGTCATGGAGCCTGCGGTTTCCTACGCCCTGCTGCTGCCGCAGGGAGAGGATCCCATGCGAGTGCTTCCCGTTCTCAGGGAACTTGAAGAGGAAGATCCCTCCCTCAGAGTAGGCTGGGAAGAATCCACAAGGGAGATCAGGGTCAGTATCATGGGAGAACTGGGCAAGGACCTTCTGATCAGACGGATCAGAGACCGTCTGGGCACCGACGTCGCACTGGGCTCCGGCAAAATAATTTACAAGGAGACCATAAGTGCTCCCGTGGAGGGAGTGGGGCATTACGAGCCCCTGCGCCACTATGCGGAGGTGAGGCTGCTCCTGGAACCTCTTCCGGAAGGCTCCGGACTGGTGTTCGCCTCCAGGCTGAGCACCGATGTTTTGGCCTCCAACTGGCAGAATCTCATAATGCAGCACCTTCAGGAAAGGCAGCACAAGGGCACTCTGACAAGATCGGCTATTACCGATATGAGGATAACCCTGACCGATGGCAGATCTCACCTCAAGCACACCTCGGGAGGTGACTTCAGGCAGGCCACCTACAGGGCCGTCCGCCAGGGGCTGAGAAGGGCTCTGGACGAGGGAAAAGCAGTTTTGCTGGAACCCATGTATGACTTCACAGTCACCGTACCCCGGGCCAAAATCGGCCGGGTCATGACCGATATGGAGAAGCTTGGGGCCAGGAGCAGAATAGAGGAGGCGGGATCAGGCCAAGGCCAGTCCGCCGACATGGTGGTGATCGCTGGCCACGGACCGGTAGCGACCCTGAGAGACTATCAGACCGAACTCAACAGTTTTACGGAGGGAAGCGGCAGGTTTGATGCGAGACAGGCCGGTTACGGACCCTGCCACAACACCTGTGAGGTGGTGGAGCAAAAGGGCTACGATCCCGACCTGGATCAGTGGAACCCCTGCGGTTCCGTGTTCACCGAAGGAGGAGCCGGGACCTACGTGGAGTGGGACATGGTGGACAGTCTGGCAAGGACCGAAAGCTATCTTAAGCCTAAGGCAGAAGAGGGCGAGAACCATCCGGCGTACTCCGGAGGAGGCCCGGTGAGGATCGGCGGCACCGAGAAGGATCTGAAAAAGATCTTCGAGATGACCTACGGCGTGAGCAAGCGCGATGAACAGCTGAGACAGGCTGCGAGAGCCGCTAAGACCAGGCTGCCGGGGGAGGCTCAGGACCGGTCTTTTGCGCAGGCCAGGCCGAAGCCCACCAAGCCCGTTCAGAAGAAGCCGCCATACATGGTGGTGGACGGATACAATGTGATCTTCAGCTGGGAAAGGCTCAAGGCTCTGGCCCAGGTGAACATAGACTCCGCCAGGGATGCCCTGATAGACAGTCTGCAGAACTTCCAGGGCTACACCGGCATCACGGTGGTCCTGGTGTTCGACGGATACCGGGTGAAGGGAAGCCCGGGATCCCGGGAGAAGTACGAGAAGGACCTGAGGGTGGTCTACACCGGCGAAGCCCAGACCGCCGACAGGTTCATTGAAGAATTCATATACGCTAACGGTAAGAAATACGACATCAGCGTGGTGACCTCGGACAGGCAGGTGCAGATGTCGGCTCTGGGCAACGGCGCAGTTCGACTTTCGTCCAGAGAGCTGGAGGAACTGGTCAGAGAGACCGAAGAAGAGATCCGTACGAGGATATAGGAGGCAGACTTATGAAGATTTTTGTTGTGGACGCTTTTACGGACGTTATTTTCGGAGGAAACCCGGCAGGTGTGGTGATCCTTCCTGAAGGGGCGGACTTCCCCGATGACGATATCTGTGTGAAGACTGCGGCGGAGATGAGATACTCCGAAACAGCCTTCATCAGAAGGCTCGGCGAAAAGGAATTCAACATCAGGTATTTCACGCCTGCTGCTGAGGTGGAGCTCTGCGGACACGCCACCATCGGAAGTTTTGCGGCCCTGAGATACGGCGGATATATAGGCGATGGCACCTATCTGAACCACACGATCTCAGGAGATATCTACGTTGACGTGGACGGCGACAGGATACTCATGGACATGGCAAAGCCCGTCAAGATCGGAGAGATCACCGAGGAGGATAAACTGGAGGAACTCTACAATATCATGGGTCTGGACTACGCCGCCCAGAAGGCTGCGGGTCTGGAACTGATTCCCCAGATGATCTCCACGGGACTTCCTGACATCATGATGCCGGTGAAGACCCTTAAAGATCTGGACGACATAGCACCCGACTTCCCGGCGCTGTCGAAGCTTTCCGAGAGATATGAGGTGGTGGGCGTCCATGCCTTCACTCTGGAGGGAGACAATGCCACGGCTCACGCCAGGAATTTCGCGCCGCTCTACGACATCGATGAAGAGGCTGCCACAGGCACTTCCAACGGCGCACTCACATATTACGGATATCTGAACGGCTTCGTTGGATCCGGAGACGACGTCAAGATTCAGGGCGAAAAGATGGGAAGACCCTCGGCCATCCTTACCCACATCGAGGCTGACGGAGAAAACTGCCTCATCAGAGTGGGCGGCAGAGGAATAATGGTGCTGGAAGGCGAGATCAACATTTAAAAGATGACAGATTTGTGATATAATACTTAGCGGCGTTTTTTTGCCGTACACGGAGTTATTCGGAAATGTCAATTTAAGGAGTTAAACATGCTTGAAACTGTACCACTTTGGTTTGAAAACGACAGACTGTACATACTGGATCAGACCAGGCTTCCCAATGAGGAGGTCACCGAGGAGCTTACCACCAAGGAAGACGTCTGGGACGCCATCAAGAAGCTGAAGGTGAGAGGGGCACCGGCCATCGGAGTATGCGCTGCCTACGGACTCTACATCGCCGCCAAGGACTTCTGCCCATACCCGGACAGCGTCTGCGGCGACATGAACAACAGCAAAAGATTCGGCTGCCACAGAGAGGAAAACGTCAGGAAGTTTCTGGCATTCATAAAGGAGACCGCCGACTATATCAATTCATCCCGTCCCACTGCCGTGAACCTGAGCTGGGCTCTGAAGCGCATGGTGAAGAAGGTTGAAGGAGTGGTAGAGGCCGGTGAGATCATCACGGTCAAGGGCATGAAGAACCTTCTGAGAGAAGAAGCCATCAAGATCCACGAGGAAGACGTGGCGGCCTGCATGGCCATGGGCGAATACGGACTGGAGCTTCTGAAGCCCGGCATGGGGGTGCTGACCCACTGCAACGCCGGTACCATAGCCACCTCCAAGTACGGCACCTGCCTGGCGCCAATACACCTGGGGCAGGAGAGAGGCTACGGGTTCAGGATGTTTTGCGATGAGACCAGACCACTCCTTCAGGGAGCGAGACTCACATCCTGGGAGCTGGTGAAGAACGGCGTGGACACCACGCTCATCTGCGACAACATGGCTTCCATCGTTATGAAGAACGGCTGGATCGATGCCGTGGTGGTGGGCTGCGACAGAATGGCCGCCAACGGAGACGGAGCCAACAAGATAGGGACATCCGGCGTGGCGATCCTGGCCAGGGAGTACGGCATTCCCTTCTACATGTTCGTTCCCACGTCCACCATCGACCTGGATACGCCCACGGGCAGCGACATTCCCATAGAGCTCAGGGAGGGCGACGAGATAAAGAATATGTGGTACGAGAAGCCCATGGCGCCTGAGGGGGCCAAGACATACAACCCTGCCTTCGACGTGACTGACCACAAGTACATCACTGCGGTGGTCACGGAGAAGGGAATCGTGAGACCGCCCTACGACGTGAACCTGAGAAAGATCGTTGAAGGATAAAGATCAGTTAATGGAAAAGAAAAGCTTTATTGAAAAGTATGCCAGGATCCTGGTGATCGTCGCGGTGTTCTGCGGCGGCGCGTCAGGGCCCCTGGCAGCGAAGATAACAGCCTCAGCCCTGGTGATAGGCCTGGGGAGACTGACGGTGGCGCTGCCTTTTTTCGCGGTTCCTGTTTTGAAGAACAGGGAGCAGCGTGAGGCCATGATGAGACTGCCTAAAAGGACGCTCCTCCTCTGCGGGCTCACAGGAGTTTTCCTGTTCCTGCACTTCTTCTGCTGGTTCACATCGGTGAAATACGCCAACGTTTCCGCAGCGGCAGTGCTCGCGGCGTTCCATCCCCTGGTGGTCCTGGCCATAACCGTGTTCGTATACAAGAAAAAAGTGCCCGGCAAGGCCATAGCCGCCATCGTCATCGCTCTAATGGCGGGAGCCTACATGACCTGCTCCGACATCAGCGCCTTCACTGACGGAAGAGCCGTCGGCTACATCCTGGCCTTCCTGTCCGGAGTATTCATGGGCATCTACTTCGCCATAGGCAAAAAAGCCCGGGAAGGGGTAGAGGGCAGTACCTACGTGTTCCTGGTCTTCTTAAGCTGCTGGATCTGCTTCCTGCTCGCCGTGATCGTGACGGGAACGCCGGTCATCGGCTACCCGGCAACGGACTACCTGTTCATCGTGCTCCTGGCCTTCGTGTGCCAGATCGGTTCCCACGCCGTGTGGAACCTGTGCCTGGGCATGGTGGAGCCTCTCTACGTCAGCGCCTGGGAATCCATGGATCCGGTGGTATCCACCATACTGGCCTTCGTCCTGATCGGACAGGTGCCCACGGTGACAGAGGTGGTCTGCTGCATCATCGTTGTGGCCGCCCTCATAATGTACTCACGCTACGAAAGTGAAGAATAATGTATAAGGTGAAACTTAGATCCTTCGAAGGGCCCTTCGACCTTTTGGTCTATCTGATCGAAACGGCGGAGATGAGCATCTATGATATAAGGATCAGCGAGATCACAAGTCAATATCTGGCCTGCATCCGGGAGATGGAAGAGCAAAACATCGAAGTCGCCGAAGAGTTCATGGTCCTTGCCGCCACCCTGATCGAGATAAAGTCCAGGATGGTCATCCCGAGAGAGGATGCTCAAGGAGAGCCCGTCGTCGAGGACGACCCCAGGAAGGAACTGGTCCAGAGGATACTGGAGTACAAAAAGTTCAAGGAAATGGCCGGACAGCTTCAGGAAGCAGAGGAGAGACAGACCCACGTGTTTACCAAGCCCCAGGAGGATATTTCAGAGTATCTGGAGAATCCGGAGGAGGTGCTCCGGCTGGAGATGGATTCCCTGGTGTCCGGATTCCTTCTTTTCCTGAGGAAGAAGAAAAAGATAGAGGACGTGAGGAAGCACTATACCCGTGTGGAAAGAGAGCGTTCTTCCATGGAGCACAGGATCTATTCCATACTGACCAGGGTCAGGAAGAATACAGACGAGACATTCAGCTTCAGGGACCTGGTGGAGGATAAAAAGGACAAGCGCGACATTATCGTCACCTTCACATCTGTGCTGGAGATGGCCAAGGAGAGGGTCATCGATCTGAGGCAGCGGAAGACATACGGAAACATTGAGGTAAAAGCCGGTGAAAACGTGGAAAATGATGACATCCTTAAGAGATATTCTCCGGAGGAGTTCACCGAGGAGGTACTAAGTGAATAATAAGACAGTTAAATCAGCCTTCGAATCCATGCTCTTTACCTGGGGAGATCCTCTGCCGGCAAAGGAGGCTGCCGACGTGTTCGGTATTAAGGAGGAAGAGGCCAGGGGGCTTTTTCTGGAGCTCAAGGAAGAATACGAGCAGGAGGGCCGCGGCATAGTGATCCGGGAGATCAACGGTGCCTTCCAGTATGCGACCAAGGAGGAGAACGCCTCCTACGTAGAGAAGCTCTGCACTCCCGTCAAGATCAAGCGGCTGTCTCAGTCTGCCCTGGAGGTGCTGGCCATCATCGCCTACAAGCAGCCGGTGACCAAGGGCGAGATAGAGGCGATCAGAGGCATCAAGTGTGACAGGGTCATGGACGGTCTGGCAGCCAAAGGCCTGGTGGAGGCCGTGGGAAGGTCTCAGGCCATCGGACGCCCCATACTCTACGGGACCACCGATGGTTTTTTGAAGCATTTCGGGTTCTCATCCCTAAAGGACCTTCCGGAGATCGAGGACATCGATTCAGTCATCAATCTGGAGGATGCGGCGGAGATGGACTTAGCGTCATCATTCTCCGACGAGGTGACTGCCGGAAATGAGGCAGCGCCTGAAGATGCCGGCCAGATAAAGCTGGAGATATGAGAGGCTTCCCATGAGGATAAATAAGTTTATTGCGCAGTCGGGGCTCTGCTCCAGGAGAAAAGCCGACGAATACGTTTTGAACGGCAACGTGAAGGTCAACGGTCTGGTAATGCGTGAACCGGGCTATGACGTGGCCGGGGACGACAGGGTAGAGGTAAACGGAAGACAGGTGCTGGCCGATGAAAAGCCGGTCTACTATCTTCTGAACAAACCTGTGGGATATATAACCACCATGAATGACGAGCAGGGGAGGCCTTCGGTCTCGGACCTTCTGGGAGACATCGAGGAGAGGGTGTTCCCGGTGGGAAGACTGGACGGAAACACCTCCGGCGCTCTGATCCTTACAAACGACGGACACATAGCATATCGGATCTCACACCCCAGTAAGCTGGTGTACAAGACCTACCGCGCCATGGTAAAGGGCGTGGTCTCCAGAGAAAAGGAAGCCAGACTGAGAAAAGGCGTGGACATAGGCGGCTACATCACAAGACCAGCCAAGGTCAATGTGCTTGAACAGAGGCCCGGTTCTGCAGTGGTGGAGATATCCATCACCGAGGGCCGCTACCACCAGGTAAAAAAGATGTTCAAGGCAGTGGGATGCCCGGTGCAGACCCTGGAAAGGATCTCTGTGGGAGAGATCAGACTGGGAAGACTCAAGACAGGCACATTCAGGAAACTGACAGCAAAAGAACTGGAATGGCTCAAGAGCCTGTAGCGTAAAGCTCATCGTGTTGCAAAGGAAGAGAGGAAATTAGGATGTATTGCAAACATTGTGGATTCAGGGTGCCTGACGGCGCGGAATTCTGCGATAACTGCGGCCATAGGATGAACGGAGGCGGTCTCTTTGAAAGGCTGGACAGCCTCAGGGAGGATGACATAACTCATGCGGGTGAACAGCCCAGAAGGACCGATCTGTTTCCGGACAAGAACAGTGCCGCAGAAGCTGCCGGAGTTAAGAAGAAAGCAAAGCTTGTGAAGAAGAGCAGACCCTCTAAGAGCGCCCACACGGGCAATGATGAGAAGCGGGCCAACCGGGTCAGGCTGGGTATCGGACTCATAATTGTTTTGATAATCATCATCATAAATGTGATCGACATATTGTTTGCGATGCTGGACTGAAATAAACGAAGGCTGACGGCCCGGGGCGAGCCCCGGGCCGTGGTGTTTTTTGCGGCGGGAGGGGACGGACATCTTCAAAACGGAATAATTAAATAAAGGCGTGATGCGCCGCGCCGCCGCAAAAAAGCCCCGCACGAAGCGGGGCAGATCTTCCCATATTCAGATCAGTCCTGGAAGACTCTCTTGCACTCCTTGGGAGTTACGCAGGTTCCGGAAGCTCTTGCAACGATGATGGGTTCCTCGAGAACGTCAGCTGCGGAAGGAGAGATGTCCTTTCTGGAAACGATGACTTTTCTTGCCTCGAAGACCATGTGCCTTGAAGTGTTGCCGATACGGTCGATGTATCCGTAAGCTTCGATGTAGTCGCCGGCATAGGTGGGAGCAAGGAATTCTACGTTGTCATATGCGCAGAAAAGACCTTCGTCTCCGTCGATCTGGATAAGCAGCTCTGTAGCTACGTCTCCGAAAAGATGTACCATGTGAGCTCCGTCTACAAGTTCTCCGCCGTAGTGAGCGTCCTTAGCGGACATTCTCATTCTGAGTAATGACTCATATTTTCTTTCTTCAGCCATTTTGAAAAATCTCCTTTGTTTTATCTTTTGCTGTGCTGTGACAGCGATCCAATTACCGCAAAATATCAATTGCATATTTTGTGCCAATGGTATATTATGTGTTTTAGCAGGAAATCGAACCGAAAACGGTTCGTAAGCTGACAGGAGTGAACCGAAAATGACTAACACATATGGAACATCCAGAGTGCTGGAACCCAAATTCGTCATGCCGGCATCGGCCTGGAGACTGGACAACTCCAGGAACATCAGACCTGATGAGATGAGGGTCTCCCTGGACAGAGTGCTTCTGGAGGGCACCAGTTTCAAACAGATAACCGGTGAGGCCGGGGGAGATCCCAAGAGGGTCAAGCAGACCATTATCGACATAGTGATCCGGAGAGGCAAGCTGCATAACCCGGTGACCGACACCGGCGGAGTGCTTTGCGGAAGGGTGGAGGCGATGGGAGATGAGTACGACAACAGGGCGGGGCTCAAGGTGGGTGACACCGTCATCGTCAATGCCTCTCTTTCCTCACTTCCCATGCACCTGGAGGACATAGATGACATAGACTGGGTATTCAACCAGTTCACCGCCAAGGGCTACGTGATCTGCCACAGCGGCATCCCCATGGTGAAGGTGGATGATACCATTCCTGTAAGGGCGCTGCTTTTCGCATTGGACGAATCGGGAACTTTGGCCAAGCTGAACAGGCTTCTCGATGGCAAAAAACACTTTCTCATCGTGGGCAACAACATGATATCCAACATACTCTACGGATATGTCATAAGGAGGTCTCTCATGGACGAGTGCGAGATCACCTGCGCCCTGGACAAGCGCACTGCCTCAAGGCTCACAGGAGAGGGCATCGAAAGACTTTCTGCCTTCGTGTTCGACGAGATACATCTGATCGACATCATGAAGCCCATAGAGTGCGTGAAACAGCTGGGAGAGTCGGCCTACGACCTTTCCGTGAACTGCGCGGAGGCCCCGGGAGCCGAGACCCTGAATATCCTTGCCACAAAAAACGGGGGCACCGTACTGTTCGCCAATCTCATAAACAACCTGAACATCGCGCTGTACCTGACGGAATCCATGTCCAAGGAACTGACGGTTCTCCGGATATAAGGAGGGCTACGTGGATTTCGACATTGAGATAATCAAGGAGATCGCAGCCTATCTGGAGGACGCGGTGCCTGTAGTAAGCGATGAAGGCACGCCGGCCATGGACAGCGATGAGATCTTCCCGGGTCTGGTGGAGACCAGCTCCATCTATGAGGATTTCATCTGCGATTCTCAGAAGATGCGGAAGGTGCTGGATGACATCTTAAAAGTGAGCCGCTACGACTGCAACGTGATCATCTTCGGAGACACCGGCGTAGGCAAGGAGAAGGTCGCCAACATAATACAGAGAAATTCAGACCGGAAGATGCAGCCTTTCCTGAAGATCAACTGCGGAGCCATATCTCCGGGCCTCATAGAATCAGAGTTTTTCGGCTATGAGAAGGGAGCCTTCACCGGCGCCAACGCCAACGGCAAGAAGGGATACTTCGAGATGGCCAACGACGGAGTGCTGTTTCTGGACGAGATCGGAGAACTTCCCCTGGAGATGCAGGCAAAGCTCCTCAGGGTACTGCAGGACTCGGAGTTTTACAGGGTTGGCGGCACCACACCTGTCAAGACCAACGTAAGGATCATATCCGCAACCAACCGTGATCTTGAAAAGATGGTGGAGGAGGGCCAGTTCAGACGTGATCTTTACTACAGACTGAACGTGGTGCCCATAGTGATCCCCAGATTGAGTGAGAGACGGGAAGACATCCCCGGCCTTGTGGAGCACTTTCTAAAGAGCTACGGCGAGAAGTTCGGAAAGCACATGTCCATAAGTCCATGGGCCATGGACTTCCTGAAGGGACAGCCCTGGGAAGGAAACATCAGGGAACTGGAGAACGTGATCCAAAGGCTGATCATCTCATCGGGAGGCCGTGAGATCACCCTGGCGGACGTAACGCTGGAGATGAGAAGCGAAAACGCCGAAAACGTTCCCGTGGCCGAAAGCCCCGGAGAACAGGGGGAGATCAGGCTGGAGGACGCGGTCAGCGAATATGAGAAGGGCCTCATAAGATACGCTCTTGAGAAATACGGATCCACCAGAAAGGCCGCCCGGGCCATGGGGGTATCCCAGTCCCAGTTCATGCGCAAAAAACAGAAATACGGAATGTGAACCGTTATCGGTTCACATTTTTTCTTGCAGAAAGACCATATTCAAAAGCGAATCGCCGAAAGCCTTGAAAACTAGGGGCCCGGGTGTTTTGCGCAGAGGATCCCCGGCGTTGGCATGCAAATTGCAAAATAAATGTGCGTAAGAGGTATGGTTACTTTAGACCAGACAGTTAATTATTTTTTAATATTTAGGAGGAAACCAAAATGAAAACAGGTGGAAGCCCGTATGGCACACACAGAGTCATCTCCCCCAAGGGAGTATTACCGCAGCCCGCTGACAAGATCGACAACGATATGGAGATCTGGGACAACGAAGTCCTCATCGATGTCAAGACACTGAACATTGACTCTGCTTCTTTCACGGAGATCGTAAAGAGAGTTCTCAACAAGAAGCCTGCTGAGGTCGAGACTCAGGAAGAAATGGATGCTATCGGCGCTAAGATGATGGAAATCGTTGCTAACGCAGGAAAGCACAAGAACCCCTGGACAGGTTCCGGCGGAATGCTTCTCGGAACAGTCGAGGAGATCGGCCCTGCTTACAAGGGAGACCTCAAGGTCGGCGATAAGATCGCCACACTCGTTTCACTTTCACTGACACCGCTCAGGATCGACAAGATCATTGCCATGAGACCGGCTATCGACCAGGTCGACATCGAAGGAAAAGCTATTCTCTTCCAGTCCGGCATCTATGGAAAGATTCCTGAGGATATGCCCGAAAAGACAGCTCTTTCCGCACTTGACGTAGCAGGAGCTCCCGCTCAGGCTGCTAAGCTTTGCCAGCTCAACCAGAAGGTTCTGGTAATCGGCGGCGGCGGAAAGTCCGGACTTCTCTGCCTCTATGAAGCCAAGAAGAGAGTCGGCCCGGATGGACTGGTAGTCTGCGCAGCAGGTTCTCAGAAGTCCGAGGACAGAGCAAGATCTCTTGACCTGGCTCACGAGTACTTCCATATGGACGCTACAGATGCAGTCGGAATGTACAACAAGGCTATGGAACTCACCAACGGCGAGCTCTTCGACGTTGTCATCAACTGCGTATCCATCGAGAACACAGAGATGGGCTCCATCCTTTCCTGCAAGGACGACGGAACAGTTTACTTCTTCTCCATGGCTACATCCTTCACAAAGGCAGCTCTTGGAGCTGAGGGCGTAGGCAAGGACGTCAACATGATCATCGGAAACGGCTACACCAAGAACCACGCTGACGTAACCATCCAGGTTCTCAGAGAGCACGAAGGCATCAGAAAGCTCTTTGAGGAAATGTACGCTTGATCGCTGAAACGACCGAAACCCAAGGGATGACTCCGGAGGGATACCTCCGGAGGTCCCTTACCTAAGATTAAGATTATTAAGGAGAAAAAAATGGCCATCAGAAATTGGAAAGACATTCCGCTTTTTGCGAATGTTACAGATGAGCAGTGGAACGACTGGCATTGGCAGGTCGAGCACAGACTTTCAACAGTCGAAGAGATCGCTCAGGTAGTCAATCTTACCGAGCAGGAAAAGGCTGATATCGAGAAGGTCATGGGCGGCTTCCGTGTAGGCATCACTCCTTACTATGCTTCCCTCATGGATCCCGATGATCCGAGAGATCCCGTAAGAATGCAGGCTGTACCCACACTGGCAGAGATGCACAGATCACCGGCAGATGACCTGGATCCGCTTCACGAGGATGCGGACTCCCCGGCCCCCGGACTTACCCACAGATATCCCGACAGAGTACTGTTCCTTATCACAGACCAGTGCTCAATGTACTGCAGACACTGCACCAGAAGAAGACTTGCCGGTGAAACAGACGGCGCAAGATCCAGAGAAGACATCGACGCATGCATCGATTACATCCGTCGTACTCCTCAGGTCCGTGACGTGCTTCTTTCCGGCGGCGACGCACTTCTCGTTGAGGACGAGACTCTTGAGTACATCATCTCCGAACTCAGGAAGATCGATCACGTTGAGATCGTAAGGCTGGGCTCCAGAACTCCCGTCGTGCTTCCCCAGAGGATCACACCGGAGCTCTGCGCGATGCTGAAGAAGTATCATCCCATCTGGCTCAACACTCACTTCAACCACCCCAAGGAAATGACACCGGAAGCCGCAAAGGCTTGCGCTATGCTTGCTGACGCAGGTATTCCTCTGGGCAACCAGTCTGTACTTCTCCGCGGAGTAAACGACTGCAAGCACATCATGAGAGACCTTGTCCAGATCCTTGTAAAGAACAGAGTACGTCCCTACTACATCTACATCTGCGACCTGTCAATGGGTATCGAGCACTTCAGAACACCGGTATCCAAGGGCATTGAGATCATCGAGGGACTTCGCGGCCACACATCCGGATACTGCGTACCCACATTCGTGGTCGACGCTCCGGGCGGCGGCGGCAAGACTCCCGTAATGCCTCAGTATGTGATCTCCCAGACACCGCACAAGGTGATCCTGAGAAACTACGAGGGTATCATTACAACTTACACCGAACCGGATCTTCCCGATCTTCCCTGCCAGTGCGACTACTGCACAGGCAAGAAGACCTACAAGTACGAGGGCGTTTCCGCTCTCGGCGAGGGTCCCGAGATCAGGACTATCGAGCCGGCTCACCTTGCAAGACACGAGAGAAACCAGCACTAAAGGCAGCTCTCACATCAAAAGACAAAATAGGGGGACTCCGGGCAGGGGTCTCCCTATAATCAGTAATTAAAGGAACTATTCATAAGTGGGACTTCTAAAAGATCTTTCACAGAAATACAGATCGTTATCCATAGTCGGAATGGCGAAGAACGCCGGGAAGACTACGGCTTTGAATTTTTTGATAGAGGAGGCCATGGACGAGGGGATAACCCTGGGCGTGACTTCCACAGGCCGTGACGGCGAGACCCAGGACCTGGTCACCGGCACGGAAAAACCCAGAGTATATCTGGACAGGGGAAGTCTGGTCACGGTGCCGTCCCAGCTTTATGAGCTGGCTGACGCCGGGCTGGAGATCCTGGAGAGGACAAAGTATTCCACCGCCATAGGTGAACTTCTCATCTGCAGGGTGGAGGACGCGGGATACGTTCAGGTGGCGGGACCCGTCATCGCAGCCGAGACCAGGAGGCTCTGCCAGGACATGTTCAGGTACGGCGTGGATCTGGTCCTGATCGACGGAGCCATCGACAGAAAGTCAGTGGCCAATCCGGAGACATCGGACGCCATAATTCTTTCCACGGGGGCAGTGCTCTCCAGATCCCTCAGGAACGTGGTGGAAGAGACTGCGCATGTAGTGGAACTTTACCAGCTTGCTGAATTTAAAGAGGATCAGAAAATATCGGATTTTCTGAAGGAAGATGATTTCGAACACATAACTGTATTCAACGGAGAAGGCGAGGCCAGAGTGCTGGATCTGATCACAGGCCTGGGCGCGTCAGGTGAGATAAACGATGCCATCAAAGAGGATACGAAATACATATTCATACCGGGAGCCATGACCAATTCCGTGGTCTCCGGCATAAGTGTCAATAACCTTAAGCAGGTGGAATTCATCCTTAAGGATCCCACCAAGATATTCATCTCCAACATCGACTGGGGACGCCTGAGAAAGAAGGGCCTCAGAATCAAGGTCATGAAGAACATCGAGATCGCGGCCATCACTGTAAATCCGTGGTCGCCCAAGGGATACTCCTTCGACTCGGATCTTTTGATCTCGGCCATGAAGGAAGTGCTTACGGATATTCCGGTAATAGATGTCAGAAGGTAGGCCCTGCTATGTGGATGGGAAAAAACAGAAGACTTGCCAATGTAAAGACCAGACGTGAGACCGGGCTGGACTACGTGCTCCAGAACCTGGTCATCGAGACCCCTTTCGGCAAGAAGAAACTCAAGGCCGTCAAGCCCTATTATCCCGGAGATGAGGATAAGCTCAGGGCCGAACTGGACAGAGTGGGCAAGCTCATAGACTATATAAACGAGAACAAGAGGACCATCGAGATCCTCAGCGAGGTCTTCATGGAGGTGAAGGACGTATCCAGGACCATGGAGAGGGCAGAGAACTCCGCCCTTACGGTGCTGGAAATATACGAGGTGAAGACCCTGCTGCTTCTCATGGAGAAATATATGAAGCTCCTTCAGTCAAAGGAGCAGACGGATTTCAAACATACGGATCACCACTGCTGTGAGCCCGGGGAGACCGCTCCTGAGGAAAAGGTGGGGGGAAACGTGATCCCCGGGGAGTATCACCTCCGGGACATCACGGAACTTCTGGATGCCCTGGATCCCAGGGGAGACAGGATCAACACCTTTTATATCTACGATGAGTTCAGCCCCAGACTGGGCGAGCTCAGGCAGGAGAAGAGGTCCATCGAACTGTCGATCAGGAAGGCCCAGAAGGAAAAGAGGGACCAGATCAACAGAGAGTACGGCATCATGCTTACTCCGAAATTTGACATCGTGGTCTCGAAATCTCACCCGAAATTTGATACAATAAATAAGATAGAGTCGCTGGAGATGACTGATCAGGACTACATGTCCGCCACCTTCGTGCTTAAGCCTAACGAAGAGGTCTTCGCCCTTCAGCAAAAGATCGAGGACACGGTGCTGAGGATCGAGGAGGAGGAGAACAGGATCTGCGAGGAGCTGACGGTGAAGATCGCCAGATACAGCGCTGACGTGATCTACAACTGCGAGACCATGGGCAGACTGGACTTCGCTCTTGCCAAGGCCAAGTTCGCCATCATGCACCACTGCACGAAGCCCGAGATCGTGGATGAGCACGTGGTGGAATTTACCGACGGGAGGAACCTTCAGGTGGAAGACATCCTGAAGTCCAAGGGCATGGAATACTGTCCCATATCCATCTCACTTCGCGACGGAGTCACCTGCATCACCGGAGCCAACATGGGAGGCAAGACCATCTCGCTGAAACTGGCAGGGCAGGTGCCGATCCTGGCCCAGTACGGATTTTTTGTGCCGGCTGAGAAGGCTGTCGTAGGACTCTCCAACTACATGCAGATCCTCATCGGAGATTCCCAGTCGGTGGAGAGGGGACTTTCCAGCTTCGGATCTGAGATGGAGGAACTGAAGGAGATCCTGGACAACAGCCTGGAACGCTCCATAATACTCATAGACGAGATAGCGTCGGGGACCAACCCGGTGGAGGGCCTGGCCCTTTCGAAAGCCCTGGTGGACTATCTCAAGAACAAACCGTATATTACTCTTTTCACGACTCACTTCGAGACCGTCACGGAGACGGACGATGTGGTGAACCTGCAGGTGGTAGGTCTTGCGGACTGCGATTTCGGGCGTCTTGACCGGGAACTCAGGTACGCCAAGAGGCGTGACAGGATCAATATAATATCGAAATACATGGACTACCGTCTGCGCAGAGTAGATGAAAACAAACAGGTTCCTAAGGATGCTCTCAATATTGCGAAGATGCTGGGGATAAGCTCTGAGATAATAGAGGGAGCGAAGAAATACATTGAATAAGGAGAAAAAGGATGAAAAGCAAATTAAATCTCGACCCTAAGGTTGTTGACAGTGCTCGTGCTCATGCCGCGAATATTGCCCATGACATGCAGGAATTCATCGACAGACACACCACAGTCTCAACAGAAAGAACTATCCTTAGGCTGTTAGGTGTCGACGGGGTCGATGATGTTGACAACCCGCTTCCCAACGTGGTGGTCGATCAGATCAAGGAGGCAGGAGCCCTTCCCACAGGTGTGGCTTACCTCATCGGAAATGCCGTGGTGCAGACAGGCAAGACGCCTCAGGAGATCGCTGAGGAGATGTCCGCCGGCAAGCTTGAAATCACCAAGCTTCCCACATGCTCTCAGGAAGAGGCAGCAAAGGCACTGGAACCATTCATCAACGCCACCTTCGACAGGATCGACATGCAGAAGGCCAAACGTGAGGAGTACCTCAAGAGGATCGGAGAAGGTCCGGAGCCGTACCTTTACGTGATCGTAGCTACCGGAAACATCTACGAGGACGTTGTCCAGGCTCAGGCTGCTGCTCGTCAGGGAGCTGACATCATCGCTGTTATCAGGACCACAGCCCAGTCACTCCTGGACTACGTACCCTACGGCCCCACAACTGAAGGCTTCGGAGGCACATACGCCACCCAGGAGAACTTCAGGATCATGAGAAAGGCCCTGGACGAGGTCTCCGAAGAGGTCGGCAGATACATCAGACTCTGCAACTATTCCTCCGGAATGTGCATGCCTGAGATCGCTGCCATGGGAGCTTTAGAGAGACTCGACGTAATGCTGAACGACGCCATCTACGGGATCCTCTTCAGAGACATCAACATGCAGAGGACCCTTGTAGACCAGTTCATGTCCAGAGTCATCATCGGATACTGCGGCATCATCTTCAACTCAGGAGAGGACAACTACCTCACAACGGACGACGCCATCGAATCCGCCCATACTGTTACTGCATCCCAGTTCATCAACGAACAGTTCGCGGTACTGGCCAACATTCCTGAGAATCAGATGGGTCTCGGACACGCGTTCGAAATGGATCCCGCCACAGAGGACGGATTCCTTCTTGAACTTTCACAAGCCATCATGGCCAGGGAGATCTTCCCCAACGCCAGACTGAAGTACATGCCTCCCACAAAGTTCATGACAGGTAACATCTTCAGAGGACACATCCAGGATGCTCTGTTCAACCTGGTGGCCATCTGGTCCGGACAGTCACTCCAGCTTCTCGGAATGCTGACAGAGGCTATCCATACACCGCACATGCATGACAGGTATCTGTCCATCGAAAACGCAAAATACATCTTCAACAACTGCAAGCACATCGGAGACGAGGTCACCTTCAAAGAGGGCGGCATCATCCAGAGCCGTGCCCAGGAAGTGCTTGCCAAGGCAGACGCTCTTCTGGCGGATGTTGAGAAGGATGGTCTTTTCCACACCATCGAACAGGGTAAGTTCGGCGGCGTGAAGCGTCCCTTCGAAGGCGGACACGGACTTGAGGGAGTATGCGTCAAGGGCGCCAATTACTTCAATCCGTTTATTGAAAGATTCATGGATCATGAGTAAGCAGGAGGTGCAAAAAATGTCAGAGAATAAAGCTACAGCAACCACCCAGGCTGACCTTACAAAGGTCAAGCCCTACGGCGACACGTTAAACGACGGTAAGGTAGAGATGGCGTTCACACTTCCTGTTCCCTATGGTGAAGAAGCGGAAGAGTGCGCCAAGCAGTACGTAAAGAAACTTGGATTCGAAGAACCTAACGTGACATACTATCATGAACTTGCTCCCGGATACACATTCTTCGTTGTATACGGATCAGCACAGCAGACCATCGACTACACGGCCATCAAGGTTCCCAAGGTAGAGGGAACAGTCATGGATCGTGTTGAGTGCGGCGAATGGATCGGCGAGAACGTAGGCCGTGACATCACGGTAGTCGGAGCTTCCATCGAGTCCGACGCTCATACCGTTGGAATCGACGCCATTATCCAGATGAAGGGCTTCCACGGCCACTTCGGACTTGAGAGATTCAAGCACGTGGTCCCCTACAACATGGGTTCGCAGGTACCCTGCGAAGAACTCATCGCCAAGGCTAAGGAAGTCAACGCTGATGCCATCCTGGTTTCCCAGACGGTAACTCAGAAGGACATCCACATTATGAACCTGACCAAGATGGTAGAGCTTGTAGAGGCAGAGGGTCTCCGCGACAAGATCATTCTTACCTGCGGCGGCCCCAGGATCTCCCACGAGCTTGCCCAGGAGCTTGGTTATGATGCAGGTTTCGGCCCGGGCAAGTATGCCGAGCACGTAATGAGCTACATCATGCAGGAAGTGGTCAAGCGCGGATGGCAGGATAAGCCGCTGATCGCCGACAGATAGGCAGATGGTGTGTAAAGTGGCATGGATCGTGTGCCGTGAGCCAATTTCATATTGACTAACAGGCTCAAAAAGTGTACGATTTATAGTGCTGATGATATAAGTTATTACTTTATTATAAGAAGGTGAAGAAACTATGATTAACAAGATCAAAACTGCACAGGAAGCAGTTGCCGGCGTTAAGGACGGAATGACCATAATGGTCGGCGGATTCCTTGCAACAGGTTCCCCTGAGATCCTTATGGACGCTTTAGTAGAAAAGGGAGTTAAGCATCTGACAGTTATCGCCAACGACGGCGGACTTGCAGAAGGACAGCCCAACCCCTTCCCCGGAGCTACTGCACGTGGAGTAGGCAAACTTCTGGACCACCACATGGTAGACCACATCATCGCCTCCCATCTCGGAGTAAACCCCAGGCTGAACGAACAGTTCGCTGAAGGAACACTTACGTACACACTGGTGCCCCAGGGAACTCTGGCTGAGAAGATCAGAGCTGCCGCTTACGGACTTGGCGGAGTTCTTACTCCCACCGGACTTGGTACTCCTATGGAGACCAACCTCGACGAACTCGGAAGAGAGAAGAAAGTCGTTGAGATCCAGGGCAAGAAATATCTCTTTGAGCTCCCGCTTTTCGCAGATTTCGCTTTCTGCAGACCCACAGTAGCAGATAAGTTCGGCAACTTCTATTGTGCAAAAGCAACCAAGAACTTCAACTATGTAATGGCGAGTGCAGCTGATCACACCATCATTGCACCTGAGAAGTTAGTTGAGATCGGAGCAGTTGATCCTGATATCTTTGCTGTATCTGGTACATTAGTAGACACGATCGTGGAAGGGGAAAAGCCATGGCAGATTTAAAAGAGAGAATCGCAAGAAGATGCGCTAAAGAATTTGAAGATGGAGATTTCATCAACCTTGGAATCGGAATGCCTACAATGGTAGCAGATTACATTGCTGAAGATATCATGGTTACCTGCCATTCTGAGAACGGATTTGCAGGAATCGACCTTATGGCAGACGAGACCAACCTGGACGTTGACATCATCAACTCCGGCGGACAGTACGTAACAGTTGTTCCCAGAGTTAAGTATTTCGACACTGCAGAGTCCTTCGGACTGGTAAGAGGCGGCCACGTTAAGGCTACAGTTCTGGGTGCTATGGAAGTTGCTGAGAACGGAGACCTTGCCAACTGGATCGTCCCCGGAAAGAAGGTTGCAGGAATGGGCGGAGCCATGGACCTTTGCGTTGGATGCCCCAACGTTATTATCACCATGCTCCACACTCAGAAGGGCACTCCCAAGATCAAGAAGCAGTGCACACTTCCGCTTACAGCTGAGAAGTGCGTGACCAAGATCATCACCGAGATGTGTGTCATCGAAGTGAGAGAAGATGGTCTTTGGGTAACCGAACTTCACCCGGATTACACCAAGGAAGAAGTACAGGCTGCTACAGAAGCTGAACTTCACTGGGCTCCCGAGCTTAAGCCCTACAACGAGGACTAAGCTTATAGTTCGAAACACCTTATGCCCCGCGCTTTGCGCGGGGTGTTTTTTGTAGGTAAACATAATTTTTGACTTTTTGTTTCCATTGTGTTACACTCGACCCTGTTATGATTGACGAACCAAGATATTTTATTGAAAAAGCATTATTAAAGCTGCTGGGCGGATGTGACCGCCTGGGAAACAAGATCAGGGAGTCCAAGGCAGGAACATGGGTCGGAACTCACAAGGCCGCCAAGGCTCTCCTTACCGTGCTGCTGATAGCAGGAGTATGCGCCGGAAGCTACGGACTCACCCATATCCATAAGGAAATCACCGTGGTGATCAACGACAATCCGGGGCAGAGGATACTTACCTACGATACCACAGCCAGGCAGATCTCAGATTTTCTGGAGACAGAGGATGTGGATTTCATCCCCGGGGAGGACGTGGTCCTCAACAGCCAGGCGGATTTCTTAAAGAACGGCATGACCATCACCATCGAGAAACCCATCGACGTCTACCTTACTGCAGACGGCGAGACCCTGACCTACAGCGCTCAGCCGCCTTTCACAGTGCAGGACGTGCTGGACGGCCTGGGCAAGGAGATGGGAGAAGAGGACATACTGAACTTCGAACTCACGGACGAGCTCGAGATGGAGGATGAGATCGTCCTCAAGAGAGTGACCTACGGCACCGCCACCGAAGATGCCGAGGTGACCTTCGGGTACAAGACCATCAACGACTACGATTTCCAGATCGGAAAAGTTGCCGTCACCACTGAGGGCCAGAACGGGATCTCCCGCAAAACATACAAGACCCGTCTGATCGACGGTGTCGAGGAGTCCAGGGAACTCATATCTGAAGAGGTAGTGCAGGCCCCGGTTGACCAGGTGACAAGTGTTGGCTACAAACTGCAGTCCGGAGTGCCGGCAGACCTGAGCTATTCCAGAGTCATCACCTGCAAGGCAGTTTCATACTGGTCAAGCTACATCAATCCCATCGGAGCTTACGGCGGACGCTGCACCTACGGTACATGCGCGGTGGATAAGAGCGTCATTCCCCTGGGCACCAGGCTTTACATCGAGGGCTACGGCTACGCCTACGCCAACGACGTGGGCTCCGGCGTAAAGGGCAACATGGTGGACCTCTACATGGAATCACTTCAGCAGTGCTACTTCTGGGGCGCAAGGACCGTCAGGGTGTACATACTGAACTGATATTATAGTGACAAAACTGTATTCGGGTGATAGAATAATGACAACAAAGTAGTATTCAATCAGAGCAACGTATTTAGTAGGGAGAACCATGAAGAGATTCATGAGCAGGATCGCACTTTTGTTATCTCTCCTTATGCTGCAGTTCCTGGTGCCTTACGACGTAATGGCACTGGATAACTCTGCTCAGGAAGAAGGACCTGTTGAGAACGAACAGCCTGCGACTGAATTCACAGGTCATGAGGATGAAGTCGAATTCACTCCTGAAATATCCGCATTGCTTGGTTCTTTGAATGATACAGAGGAGGAGTATGGAGAACATTCCATGCTCCTTTTTGAATTATTCTACTATTTGATGTTGATTCGCAGGGCCTCTGCTTAATCGTCCCCCTAACCTGTTTAATGACTGAAATAACGAAGGGAGCTTTCCGCCAAAAGATACACTTCTAACAATTAAATACTTTCGTTTTTCTAGAATTATTTGCAGTTGGGAAGAGGAACATCCGTAACAGTAGAATTGTTTAAGTATTGTTGTCCAGCGTACTATAAATAGTATGCCAAAGACTGTAGATAAAACCTTTCGGCGCTATATAAAAGATCGCAAAGACAGCACACAGTGATGCAGCCTTTGATATAGCGAAAGAAAACTATTTGAAAGCGATCCAATGCCTGGAGAATGAGGAACTCGACGGACAGACAAAAACGATGCTCAGTTCCGTTTACACTAATTATGCTTCTTGTCTCACGATGATGCACCTATATGACGAGGCAGAAGAAGCTTTGAGAAAATCCATCGATATATTGCCTGAACATCCAGGACGGGCTGTAACTGAAGCGATTCTGGCTGCTGCAGAGGGTGATAAAGACAGGGCATATCGTTGTGCCGATATCGTCGCAGATCAGTTACCTCAACTTTATGAAACTACAAAGCATATGGTGGATGAGATCCTTGAAGGCAGGCATCCACAATTCAGTGAAATTCCTTTGGAAAGGGAACGTATTGATGCGTTTTGGGAATGGTTTGTATCCAGTGAGGATCATTTGCTGAATATGCTTAAGACAAAGGAATATGACGCAGTATTTCAATCAGTGCAACCTAAATTGAAAGAGTTGTTCCCCTTTATGAAACGTGATTTGGATTTCGGTATTGAACCGGGGGAGGGTGCATATATAATCACATTCGCGGACTATCACATGACAAGCCTTGAGAAAGGATATAAGGAATTGATAGATACAGAACCGGAACATCTTTCTGAGCATTGGGAGTTTGGCATTAGTAGATAATAAAAACTGCAGGGTGCGTCCCTGCAGTTTTTGCGTGCGTGAATTATTTCAAATGTTTCTCGATGAGATCCATAAAGGTCTCCGCCATATCCTTTGACTGGAAGATGGCCCGGGCGAAGGTGTCGGACCCGCCGCCTTTTCCGTTGTAGATCCCGACATTGTCTCTGACCAGCTGACCGCACTTGATGGTGCCGTCCGATACCAGAAGCACCGTATGGGAGGGGTCGTGGACCAGGAAGATCAGCTTCTTCACCAGGGGGCTCAGGTCCCTGGACATGGTGGACAGGTCATCCAGTGACAGGATGTCATAGTGCCAGGCAGGGATGGAGCCTGCGGTCACAGCTTCATCGCTTAATTCCGATGTGATTCTCTCGATCTCACGGGCGAAAATCTCCCTCTTGAGGTCAGAAAGCTGGGTATATTTTTCTCTGTTCTTTTCGGTCTGGGCGTCGTACTTGGCCAGGATATCCTCAGTGCCAGCGGACATTTTGCGTCCCAGAGTGTGGAGCACTTCCATCTCCTCCTGATATCTCAGGAATGCTCTGCGGCCGGCCTCGAAGTAGATGCGATACATGCCCTTGTTGGGCTCCAGCTTGAAGCACTTGATGAGCCCCACCTGAGCGCAGGACTTGAGGTGTGTGCCGCAGCAGGCAACGCAGCCCCATTCCTCGTCGTTGGAACCGATGCCCACCAGTGTGATGTCCTTCTTGACGGTCAGAGGCTTCCTCTGAGGCTGTTTCGCCGCCTCCTTATAGTCGTCGCCGAACTGTCTAACGATTATTGGCAGGTCCTCGTAGATCGCTTCGTTGGCAAGAAGTTCAGCCTTCTTCACCATATCCCAGTTTATCTCGTTCACCTTGGCGTAACCCTCCAGGGCCAGGTCTATGGTCATGTAGTCATCGCCCATGTGGAAGCCACGGTTGGTGGCGCCGTACTCTCTGTGGAAGATCCCCGTCAGCAGATGCTCACCGGAGTGGCGCTGCATGTTGTCGAAGCGCCTCTGCCAGTCAAGATCCACCCTGCACCTGGTACCGATCGGAATATCGTCTCCGGTGTCCAGCAGATTGTAGATCTCTCCGTCGTGTTCATATACGTCCAGGACCTGGTACTGCTGCCCATCTCTTACTGCGGTATCTCCCGTGCTGTAGAGCAGGGTAAGGGTGCCCCTGTCAGAAGACTGGCCGCCCCCCTCGGGGAAGAGCACCGACTCCTTCAGGATCACCGCTTTTTTGCCGGATATGCTGACAACTCTGAAGATCTGGGTCTCGCAGGACCTGAGATATGGATCTTCCTTATATAATCTTTTTGTAATCATATGTGTTCCTCCAACAAAAAACAGTATAACATATTTTGTAATAAAATGGGAACAAATGTGGCTTCAAAAAATGTGGATAAGTTCCTCTTGACAAGAGAAAGAAAACCCGATTCGCCTTGATTTTCAAGGGGCGAAGCGGGTTTTTGTTTTCCACAGCTGCTTGTGCAAAAAATTGTATACGATTTTCGGCCGGCCTGTTGATAACTCGCAGGACCTTTGATTATTGGGCTTTCTCCAATTGTTGACAATTGTTCAGAAAAAAAGAACAAAAGTTAACATAAATCCCCGGAAAAAGTTTTTGCGAAAAACATTCCGGCCCGACCCTCATAATGCTTTTAAAGGGCAGCTTTTTTGAGAGCCTCTGCTTTGTCGGTCCGCTCCCAGGGAAGATCCAGATCGGTCCTTCCGAAGTGGCCGTAGGCTGCGGTCTGACGATAGATGGGTCTCCTGAGGTCAAGGGATCTGATGATGCCGCCGGGGGTGAGTTCGAAGTTCTCTCTCACCAGCTGGGCAAGCTTTTCATCGGAGACGACGCCGGTTCCCTTGGTATCCACAAGGATAGATACGGGCTCAGCGATGCCGATGGCGTAGGCCAGCTGGATCTCACACTGCCTGGCGAGACCGGCAGCGACGATGTTCTTGGCGGCATATCTCGCGGCATAGCTTGCGGAGCGGTCCACCTTCGTAGGATCCTTGCCGGAAAACGCTCCGCCGCCGTGGCGTGCGTATCCGCCGTAGGTGTCGACGATGATCTTCCTGCCTGTGAGACCTGAGTCTCCGTGGGGTCCTCCGATGACGAAACGTCCGGTTGGGTTCACGTAATACTTGGTCTCGTCGTCCAGAAGCTCAGCTGGAACGATGGGTTTGATCACGTATTCCATGAGGTCTTTCTTGATCTGTTCGATGGTGACATCGGGGTCGTGTTGGGTGGAGATCAGGATGGTGTCGATCCTCTTGACATTGTCGCCGTCATATTCCACGGTGACCTGGGTCTTGCCGTCTGGTCTCAGATATTTGAGGGTACCGTCTTTTCTCACGTCCGTAAGCCTCTTGGCCAGCTTGTGAGCCAGGGATATGGCCATGGGCATGAGCTCCGGTGTCTCGTCGCAGGCATATCCGAACATTATGCCCTGGTCGCCGGCACCGCCCACTTCGTCGTTGGTGCCCATGGCGATGTCAGCGGACTGCTCGTCGATGGCCGAGAGCACGGCGCAGGTGTTTCCGTCGAAACCGTAGTCGGATCTGTCATATCCGATGTCCAGGATCACATTCCTGACTATACCGGGAATGTCCACATAGGCGGACGTGGTGATCTCTCCCATTACCATGGCGTATCCTGTTGTAGTTGTGGACTCGCAGGCTACTCTGCCGTTGGGGTCCTGTCTCAGTATCTCGTCAAGGATGGCATCGGAGATCTGGTCGCAGACCTTGTCGGGATGCCCCTCGGTAACGGATTCTGAAGTAAATAATCTCTTCATATGTTTTCCTCCTGAAAGTGTATTTAGCTGCCTTATTTCGAGCTTTGTTCATCCATGAAAAATGCCTCTCGAAAGAGAGGCTCAAGTCTTCTGATGACTTCCTCATCTTCCGGATCATGCGATCACGCTGGAATTGGCACCTTGCAGATGTCTACAGGTTGCCGGGCTTCACAGGGCCAGTCCCTCAGCCGCTCTTGATAAGGTATTAGAATGTCTTAACACATAGTAATTCAAGGGCGGTGCTTTGTCAAGTCATTTGAACGCCAAGATTCGCAAAACATTTTTTGTGTTCAGAAACAACGAACCACCGAATAATTTGGAATTCTTTATTATTGTAGCACAATGAAGTGTGGAGTATAATATTAATGTAACAGGAAAGGTTTCTGTTTTGATAATAAAAGGTGAATCAAAATGAAGAATAAGCAGCGCACAGACACCTTGGTCATCGGCTTCGCGTTGTTCTCTATGTTCTTCGGAGCAGGGAACGTGATCTTCCCACCGTACCTCGGTCTTCAGGCAGGTCCCCAGTGGGTCCTGGCCTTCGGCTCATATTTCATCATGGACATCGGACTTGCCATGGTCGGAGTTCTGGCAGTGGTAAAGTGCGGTGATGCAAATGAACTTCTCAAGCCTTTAGGCAAGATAGTGTCAGTGGTATTCTTCAGCGTGCTGACCCTTTGCCTCGGCCCCATGTTCGCCGTTCCGCGGACGGCAGCCACCACATATGAGATGGGACTTAAGGGCACGCCCCTGGACATCGGGCCCACCATATTCGCGGTGATCTTCTTCGTGGTAGTTTTCCTTCTTAGCATAAGAGAATCCGCGGTGGTGGATATAGTGGGCAAGGTCTTGACCCCCGTACTTCTTCTGGGGCTTATGATACTCATCGTAAAAGGTCTTGTGACTCCTCTTGGAAACATTGCGGAAGAACCGCAGGTGGAAAACATCGTCTCCTACGGAGTTGAGTCCGGCTATCAGGCGATGGACGCCATGGGTTCCCTTCTCCTCACGCTCGTCATCGTAAGGAGCGCGGCACAGAAGGGTTACAGCGAACAGAAGTCCAGAAGCAAGGTGGTCGCAGCGGCGGCCCTCATTGCGGGCGGCATAATGTTCATCGTATACCTGGGGCTCACATATCTGGGCGCTACGGTATCCGAGACCTATGATCTGGGGATCACCAGGGTGAATCTGGTCATCGCCATAGTACACGGTCTTCTTGGCGGAGGCGGCAGGGTGATCATCGCGATAGTTATTGCCATGGCCTGCCTTACCACAGCCATAGCCCTCATAAGCTCGGCTTCCACCTTCTTCGCCTCCCTGATCAACAAAAAAGGAAGCTATGAAGTGCTGGTGACGGTGTTCTGCGTCTTCAGCTGCTTCATATCCACCATGGGAGTCGAATCCATACTGAACTTCGCGGCTCCCATACTGAGCATCATCTATCCGCCTGTGCTGACCCTGATCATCATGGGATTCCTTCCAAGGTCACCCAAGGTAGCCATGGCCACAAGGTTTGCCTTCATCGGCGCACTTGCCGCCAGCATCATAGAGACTGCAGGAGCCAGCCTCACCGTGATCCCGGCATTCGCGGGGATGGGAATCAACTGGATAATCCCCGCCCTGATACTGGGACTGGTTGGGGCTTTCATACCGATAAACAAAAACAATATCTGATCAAAAAGAGCAGTCCCCGCGGACTGCTTTTTTTGTTGAAAAATGACACCGCTGCCTTTATACTTTAGCTATGTTCAAAGTGATCGACGGAGGATTGAGCGAGTCCGCCTCCACCTCCCGCAAAAAATTCATTTCCGCTCACCTTACCAACACCAGACTCATGGGGGTGGTGGGTGTTTCCGTTTGCTGGGAACTGGAAGAAAACGTGAGAGAGACCAGGTTATTCCAGTTTTTCTACCTGGACTATGAGGAGATGGGTTATGACACCTATGAAGAGGTTCTGGGCGACGAGTCGGAAGAGACATTGGCTCAGGCGGAGGAAATAGAGGACCGCCTCATGGGAGGTCTGGGCGGAGAACTCCGTGAGATCAGTGAGAAGGAACTGAGAAGCCTGATACAGGACTACATATACATGAACAGGAAGGCGGGGATCATGGACCCGCCCGGGAACCGTACCGAACATATTTTGTCCGGGGAGGTCATAGAGACACTTCAGGAAAAGAACGCCCTCATGGACAAGGAGTGCGAGGAGATCGTAAACGATCACCAGCTCATAAACTATTTCATCATGAGGTGCGTGGGAAACGACCTTCCTGCAGCCAGATACCTTACATCAGGCTTTGTGGATCTGAGAGACTTCCGGGGCATGGGTACGTCTACCCTGGTGATGAACAGCTCCGATCTGGACTCTTCGGAACTCAGAACAGACATAGGCAATGGTTCCTTCACCACCGGCAAGGTATACATCGCGAGATCCCTGATCGAGACTGACAGAGGGTCATACCACATGGAGTCCGAGATAGAGGTGGAAAGTTTCAAGGTCAGGTCTTTCAGCATGATATCACTGGAACCCGTAAGCGACATGGAGGTGAACTTCATGACGAGACGGGATGAGTATGTGTCTCTTCTGGATCTTGATACGGATCCCTGGGAATTCTGCAAGGAGAGGATGCCCATACTCAAGAGGTCCCAGGAGACTCGGTACGCCACCGGCAGGCTTTTTATGGTGTTCTACAGCGATAACGATCACGTCAGGGAACAGGTGTACCGGATATATGACGACGTTTTCGGATCATATTTCATCACGGATTTCGGTGAGCTGATCCTGTTTTCCTTCAATAGAGAGAACCTTCACATCATGGAGGAAAGCCTCCTTCAGGCCTTCACCGAAGGAGATGACCTGTTCATGGTGTCGAGATATAACTTCAGCATGCCCATTTGTTACGAATATGTAAGGTCCGAATTTCCGGGAGATTTCGAAGATTTCGTTGAGATGGTATCGGAGCCTGAAAAGATATGAAACTGTTCAAGAACAGAAAATCAGAAGGATGGATAATGGCGGTCATCTGGATAGTCATCTGGATGTTGGCTTCGTATTTTTTGGGAAGCGAATTCATACTGCCAAGCCCAGGGGCCACTGTGAGGGCTCTTCTGAGACTGATGGTCACCGGAGACTTCTGGCTGGATGTGGCATGGACGGGCTTCAGGGTCATACTGGGCATACTGATATCTTTTGTGCTTGGGGTGGCTGCTGCCGCCTTGAGCTCCCGTAATGACATTGTGAGGGACTTCCTCAGGGTGCCTGTGAACTTCTTCAAGAGCATTCCGGTCATGGCCATAATCATCTATGTGATCCTGGTGGTGAGATCCGACTGGGTGGCGGTGGTGGTGTGCTTCCTCATGTGTTTTCCCATCGTATATACTAACATGTACAACGGGATCATATCCCTGGACCGCAAACAGCTGGAACTGGGCTGGACCCTGGGTCTGCCAAGACTTAAGATGATAAGGTTCATCATCATGCCCGCACTGAACCAGTCCATAAAGACGTCCATGAGCCTCATCGCCGCCATGAGCTGGAAGGTGGTGGTAGCCTCGGAGGTCCTGGCCATTCCCGGCCATTCCATAGGCTACGAGATGCTGAACTCCAAGTACTATCTGAACACTGCGGATCTTTTTGCCTACATGGTGGTGCTCATCGTGCTGAGCCTGCTTCTGGAACAGGGGGTGGACAGGCTCACAGATCTTCACACCGGGAGGCTCTCGAGAGCCCTTGAGAGGGCAGCTGGAAACTCCCCCAGAGAGAGCAGCCTGGATTACGGCGTCTGCCTCATAGAGCTTAAGGATATAAGCAAAACATACGTGAACACCGAGGGCGACAGCGTCAAAGTGTTCGACGGCTTCAACGCCTCTTTCGGGCCCGGAGTCACGGCGGTGCTGGCGCCTTCCGGCAAGGGCAAGACGACCCTGGCGGACATGATCGAGGGACTGGAGCAGCCCGACTCCGGAGAGATCACCTACGGCACCGGCAGGATAAGAGCTGCCTATCTTTTCCAGGAGGACAGGCTCCTTCCATGGTTCAATGTGAGGGACAACATGCTCCTTTCCATGGTGGGATCCAATCTCCATGAGAACCCCATGGAGGACCTTCTGGAAATGGCTGAAAAACTGGAGATCAGGGACGCTCTCCAGATGATGCCGGAGGAGCTTTCCGGGGGAATGGCCCACCGGGCAGCCCTGGGCAGGACCATGCTCTACGGCGGGAATGTTTTGATCCTGGATGAGCCCTTCAGAGGACTGGATCAGGATACGAAGGACAGGCTTATCCAAAGGCTCTACGGAGAGTTCAAGCGTGATCCTTCGGGAGAGGAGGAGGGTAGTTTCCTCTTCAGGACAGTGATACTGATCACTCACGACGAAGACCTGGCGGACAGGCTCTTCGACAGGGAGATAAGGTTATAAAAAAGTGAGTTTTTTGCGATTTCAGGAAAGGTTTGACTAATGATCGAGATCAGAAATCTTACGAAAGAGTATGAGGGGGTGACTCCTCTGAAAGATCTTTCTGTCACCATCAACGACGGTGACATCATTGCGGTCATCGGACCGTCGGGTACCGGGAAGTCCACCTTCTTAAGGTGCATCAATCTTTTGGAGACGCCGACCTCCGGCCAGATAATAGTGGACGGAGAGGACATCACCGATCCCAGGTGCGACATCAACCGGGTCCGCAAAAAAATGGGTATGGTGTTCCAGTCCTTCAATCTTTTCGGTCACCTGACAGTCATAGAGAACATCATGAATCCACAGATCACCCTTCTGGGGCGCAGCCGCCAGGAGGCCTATGACAAGGGCATGGATCTTCTGGACAAGGTCGGTCTCTACGCCAAGGCGCTGAACTATCCGGACGAACTTTCCGGCGGGCAGCAGCAGCGAATCGCCATAGCGCGCACCCTGGCAATGGATCCCGAGATAATCCTTTTCGACGAGCCCACCAGCGCTCTGGACCCCTCAATGATAGGCGAGGTCCAGTCCATCATACGCATGATCGCAAAGACCGGCCGAACCATGATGATCGTCACCCACGAGATGGATTTCGCAAAGAAGATCGCCAACCGCGTATTCTTCATGGACGGCGGCAGCATCTATGAAGAGGGCACACCGAAGGAGATCTTCAACAATCCCAGAAAGGACAAGACCAGGCGCTTCGTGAAGAGGATGAGCACCTTAAGCTACAGGATCGAGAGCAGGGACTTCAACTTCGAGACCGTCTACGAGGAGCTCCAGCCCTACGCGGAGAAACTTCTGATCGAGAACGAACGTATTTCCAAGGTCCAGATCGCCCTGGAGGAGATCTGCGTCAACAATCTTTTCCTGAACGATGAGGAGCCCAACATCTACTGCTCCATCGATTATTCCGAGAAGAGCGATGTGCTTTCCCTGGAGTTCAAATACGCGGGGACACACTACGATCCTTCCACATCGGACAATGCGCTTTTCATGTCGATCTTAGAGGAGCCCACCACATCCATGGTGGACGAGGTACTGGAGAATTCGGGCAAGTGGTACGACAACCACACCCTGATCGAATACAGATGGGAGGATGAGAAATGATGAAGACTATGCGTTTAGTATCGTTCCTCCTTCTCGCGGTCATGGCTTTCACAGTCATGACCGGAGCGCTGCCGTGTTTTGCGGTATATGCAGAAGACGGGGAGCCTGAAAACATTGCCCTGAACGGCATCACCACCATCGAACAGCTCAACGGTAAAAGGCTGGGAGTCCAGACCGGCGTCCTCTACGAGGATCTGATCAAGGATGAACTTGAGGACGAGGAGTGGCTGTACTACAAGCTGCCCAACGACATGATCCCGGCCCTTGAGAACAACAAGATCGACGCCTACCTCATAGAGGAGGTGGGCTACTATGCCCAGAGATATGAGCATCCCGAGCTGGTAAGGCTTGAGGAGGCAGTGGGGCAGTGCGAGTTCGCTGTCATCGTGGGTAACAATGACAGGCAGGATCTTTTGTTCTCACAGATCCAGGAATTCATAGCGGACCGCAAGGAGTCCGGATGGCTGGATGCCCTGTACGACTACTGGGTCAAAAACTGGGACCCCAACACCTGCAAGATAGAGAGCGTACCGGAGACCACCGGTGAGAACGGCTCCGTCATCATAGCCATCGAAGGCGGCTATGAGCCTTTCTCCTTCGAGAGCGGCGGCGAGTTCTCAGGCTACGACGTGGAGTTCATGATGAACTTCTGTGCGGCCTACGGATACCAGTGGGACTTCAAGTCCATGGAGTTCGACTCCATCGCCCCGGGCTGCATCTCCGGCAAGTACGACTTCGGAATGAATATCGTCGTGGACGAGGAAAGGGCTGAGAATTCTGTCCTGAGCGACCCTTACTACGTCTGCGACATCATCTTCGTCCTGGAAGGCGAGGACACCCGCAACATGGGCCTGATCGAGAAGCTTGAGAACAGCTTCTACAAGACCTTCATCAAGGAGGAGCGCTGGAAGCTTTTCGCTGAAGGATTGCTCCGCACCCTGGCCATCACCGTCTCGTCGGTGATTCTGGGCACGCTTCTGGGATTCGCGGCCTACATGGCCTGCCGCCACGGCAACAAGGCAGCAAACGCTCTGACGGGCGCGGTGGACTGGTTCATCGAAGGCATACCCACAGTAGTGTTCCTGATGATACTTTCCTTCATAGTATTCGGGAATTCGCACCTGAGCGGAACCATAATATCCATCCTGGGCTTCTCGCTGATATTCGGCTGCGGAGTCTACAACAACCTTAAGGTGGGCATGGGAGCCATACCCATCGGCCAGACAGAGGCTTCCAGGGCACTGGGCTACAGTGATACCCAGAGCTTCTTCAAGATACTGCTGCCTCAGGCTGCCAGGCATTTCCTGCCGATCTACAAGTCAAACGTGGTATCTCTCATCAAGGAGACATCGGTCGTGGGCTACATTGCGGTAATGGATCTCACCAAGATGGGCGACCTGGTGAGGAGCAGGACCTACGATCCCTTCTTCGCGTTGATCGCGGTGGCCGTGATGTACTTCGTCATGGAGGCTGTCCTGGTCAGGATAGTGAACCGTGTGGAGTTCTCCATCGATCCGAAGCGAAGGTCCAAGGAAAAGATCCTCCAGGGGATAGTGGAAAGAGAGTAGCCGCCTGCATATCCCAAGGAGGCCGCTCTCGCTCAGTCCTCGCGCAGCGGTGCTAAGCGACCGCGACGCCGGGTAATGATCCAGGTTGTTTCACAACCTTATAGGCTTAAAAACATCAGCTGCAGAAACAAGTAAATTTGTTTCTGCAGCTGTTATTTTTACACCTATGCTGCCTGTCGTCAGCTGGATCATTACTGCTTGACGGGTGCTAAGTACCGGCGCTGCGGAAACCTCCTCAGGGTATGCAGGCGGCTTTTTGGTTTTTTGGACAAGGTGGGAGGGCTGGCTTTGTGTTGTTGTAGACAGTTCTTCTGCTGTAATGGTATAATTCAGGTGACAGACAGAGATGTCTCTTTTTGGCGTACAAAAAAACAATTATCCCATTGAACTATAGGGCGGAGTGTTTTGCAATGCTGCTGCCTTGGAAGAGGGAAATACCATGAAAAAGAGATCTGACATATTGAAGAGGACCGCAGTGATCTTGTTGATACTGGGGATGGTCATGAGCTTCAGCGTGACGGGCATACAGGGGCAGATCTACGCTGACGATGCAGAGGAAGCTCCGGCACAGGGACTTGGATCGGTGGATCCGGCGCCTGACCTGATCGCGGGGGCTGCAGCAGCTGCCGCGAAGGAAGCGTAAGACGCTCCGAAGAGACAGGGCATCCTTAAGAACCCGCCTCCCATCTGGGGGCTGGACTTCGAGACCTACACCGCCGACAGCTACCCGCTCCAGGCGGTGAACGGCCCGCTGAACGTCTACGTTCCCACCAAGGGGCAGACATATGTTGCGCTTAAACTGAAGAACACTTCTTCCGAGACTGTCACGGCTGCGTTCTGGCTCGGCGTGTCCACCAGACCGAACAAGTACTCGGATCCCGTCTATACAGCGGGGACCTACAATGATTACATCAGGATCGGCGCTACAGAGCAGTATTATGACTTCATTTACGAGGATGGGTGGACCACTGTCACCAAGCGCAGGGAGATAACGGACATCTACACTGAAAAGATCCCCATCACATTGACCGTCTACGATCCCGAGGTGACTGCCACGGTGGGAGATTTCAATCAGTCCAACTACACAGTCACACCCAGGAATACCATAGATCTGGGCACCATCGATCTGTCTCAGATGGACGGTACATGGGAGAGCGGAAACAAGTTCGTGACATTCGGCATAAAGAACACATCCACTGCGGCAGATCCACAAACAGGATCTGTGCCGGATCTTATGTATATGCCTGATGTGGTCAATACCGGCGGCCTGGTCCAGCAGTCCTACGGAACGATCGCGGGATTCTCTCAGACATCGAGTCAGAGCAATGTTTTGTATTCCATAGGTCCGGGAGCCATTGGTGAGATAGGCATCCATCTCTGCCACTTCTACATGATCGAAGGGACATACAACGGAGAAGTCAGGCTGGAAACGATTCCGGCCAAGGTGACGGTAAATAACGGTGCGGTGGATAACGATCCTGATCGAGGGATCGTCACCATTCCGATCACCGTAAAACTTACAGGTACCAACCCCAATCTGCCTCCGGCGGTCACGGGACTTACAGCCACACCGGGAAACAGTATGGTGGAACTGAACTGGAACCAGCTTGAACTGGAGGATTCAGTCTACTATCAGGTCTACAGAAGAGACGGCGCAGAGACCGTGACCAACTGGAAGGATCTGGACTATACGCTCTACGAGTATGTGGGACAGATCCACTCCAGAGAGGGCACCAAGTATGTAGATTCCACCGTGGAGAACGGCAGCACATACTCGTATTTTGTGATAGCCGCCTATGCCAACAATACGTACGGTCTGGGGCCATACACCGGATATCCCAGCGATACTGCCTCTGCCACGCCTGACGGATCTCTTGCCATCAAGCTTTTGGCACCGATAGTCTATTCGTATGAAGAGGCCGGTTACATCGAGCTCGAGTGGGAACTGGACGAGGAGGATCCTTTCGTTTCCGATCTCAGCGGAAAAGATACAGTTGATCATTTCAACATCTACAGAAACGGCAAGCTTTTCTACCAGGTGGACCGTGAAACTGTGGTGGAGGACTACTACACCTCGGACTACAGCTGGATCATGCGCGTGGACAGCGAGCCGTACATCAAGTACAACTGGCAGATCTCCTGCGTTGCGGTGGACGGCACGGAAGGTTACTTAAGCGGCATATCTGAGTGCGAGGCGTTGCCGGCGAAGCCGGAGATCGTAAGCCACCAGGTCATCTGGACCGAGGACGGAGGAGACATCCTCAAGATCAATTACGACGTGTCAGGATACCCTGAACCTGACCTTATGGACATCTGGAGAGACGGTGTGCAGGTGGCCAGCCACGTGAACTTTGACGACGGATGGGAGGACCACGACACGCTGCCTGAGCATACCTATACGTATACAGTGGTGGGCATCAACTACTATGGGGATAAGACCAAGCCCTACACCTTCACGGTCACCACGCCTAAACGAGGCAGCACAGAGGTGATGTACAGGTCCGACCAATATGTTGAGTTCCACATAGAGAACGGCACCACACCAACACTCAAGTTCTACAGGCTGCCCGAAAACAGCACTGCCGTATACAGGAACGGTGTCCTCATGCAAAGTTATGAGCCGGCAGATACGTATACCGAGGTGTTCACGGATACCCCAACGGAGGATGGCACCTATGTATACCACCTGGAGTGGAAGTACACCGATACCGGCACGGTGATGAAGAGCAGGGACTATGTTTTCATCCGCGACACCAGGCCAACGACGAATTCTGACATACCCAAGGGACCCGGCGCACCCACCCTGACAGCCGCGATCTCCGAATATGCTGTGGTGCTCAACTGGACTCCCGCAAAGACCGGAGGAGAAGTCAAGGGCTTCTACATCTACAGCACCATAGGCGGAGAGTACAGGACTGACGGCTGGAACATCTACCATGAGTGCGATGGTGCAGAGGATGAGGACTATCCGAAATACACAAAAGACAAGCTTGTCAGGAAAGCTCCCAACAGCCGCACCTACACCGATACCCACGTTAGTTGGCAGGATGCCGATCACGAGGCGGTGAACAAATGGTGGATCGTGGCCTACAACGATTACGGCATCAGCGAACCGTCGGAAGTGGTGACGTATACCGGTGAGTATGTCCCTGAGTACGAGAGTTACGGCCCGCACAAGCGGTGCGCTGCACCGTAATGGGAGGCCAGACGCTGATCAGCGACGAGGTGGCTCTCAGAATAATAACCAATTGATTTTGAACATTCCGGAGTTTGCGAATGACAAAGACAGCGATAATCATCGGCAACCTGCTGAGCCTTTGCGCGATGATAACTGACTCCATCAGCGGAACCAGAAAAAAACACAGCGAGATAATGGCGGTGCAGATCGTCAGCCAGGTTTTTTACGGCGCCAGTTCCATAGCCCTCAAGGGCTACAGCAGCACTGTCCAGAACGTGGTGGCGGTGTTCAGGAACCTGGCAGCCATGAAAAACGTGAAGAGCAGGGTCCTGGAGTGGACCCTGGTCCTGGCCGGCGTGGTGCTTGGCGCAGTTTTCAACAACCGGGGGATCCTGGGTTGGCTGCCCATCATCGCCAACCTGGAATACTCCTTAGCAGTCTTCAGACTCAAGAATAACGAGCGGGCCCTGAAGATCGCATTCATAGTAAACGCTCTCCTCTTCGCGGTATTCAACGGGGTGATAATGAACTACGTCGGGGTCGTGGCCAGCACGGTGATCGCGGTCACCACCGCGGTGTCGGTGATAAAGACGGCTAAAGAGAAATAACAAAAAAAACCGCTGCATGAGGTGACCCCAAAAGGTAGACCAAAAAATCTAACTCGAGGAGGTCAGTTCATGCCGCGGGTTTTTTGTATGCAGTTAAACTTATCTGCCCGTAAAGTACAGGTCGTCTCCGGGAAGGGATCCGCCCACAGCTGCGGGGTTCATACCGAACATGGCTTCGTTGAAGGCTTTCATGATCTCGGCGCCTTTTGCGAAACTGCAGTCGCCTTCCTCATCGGCGTACAGGCACAGGCTGCAGTTGGGAATGGCGGCTTTTGCGATGGCGGGATCGCCGAGGAAGCCTGCGTCCACGATCTTCTGAGCCACTTCATCGGAAGCGGTGTTCACATCGTCGATGGAAGCTTTGATGTCGATGAGCATGGCCCTGAGATCATCGGATCTGTTCTCGGCGAACTCGCGCCTTGCGATCAGCACGCCCATGGGGAAGTCCTGACCGACAGCTTCGTTCCAGAGGTCGTTCATGTCGAAAAGCTTACTGATGGAGTCGCCTCCATTGGCAAGTGCCACAGAGCAGAAGGGCTCGGGGACCATGGCGATGGTGCCGGGGGTGGTGAGAAGCAGAGCATTCACGTCGGCGTGATTAGCCAGCCAGCTTACCTGAACATCCTCGCCCAGGGTGAGTCCGTTAGCCTCAAGCACAGCTTGAAGTGCATATTCAGGGGTACCGCCCTGCCCGGAGGATACGATGGTCTTGCCCTTAAGGTCCTGGATATCAGTTACTTCAGCCCCGTTTCCCAGAATGGAGAGCACCCCCATGACCATGGGGCTCACGCAAACCACCTGGCCTTCGGTCTTCTGATAGAGGACCGCCGCCATATTGGAGGGCAGGCAGGCCACGTCCACCTCACCGGAGATCAGCTTGGGAAGGGCATCGGTAGGTGCTTGGTAGATCTCGATATTGTAGTTCTCGTTTTCCAGAAGATCGATCATGCCCATGCCGGTAGGGCCGTTCATTACGGCTACATTTATAGGTTCCGAAATCGTGTAGGTCTCTTCGGATTCATTGTTCTCATCTGATTTTCCGCCGCAGCCGGTCATAAGGACCATGGACAGGATCAGGATCAGTGAGACGACAGCGATCAGTTTTCTTGATCTCATTGTTATATCTCCTTATATATTCTTTTGCAAAAAACATCCGAACAGCACATATTATACACCCAAAATCGAAGGGTAAACACAAATTGTTTCAAGTATTGAATTTTGTACATGAATTATGCGTTTTTTATGCCTTCAACACATTGAAATAAGCGCAAAAATATGTTTTAATAAATCGGCTGAATTTTATCAAAGTGTTTAATTGCTGTGAAAGGAGATATAACAATTGGACAGACTTTTTTTGAGGTCCCAGGATGAGGTGCAAAAAACTGTCGCCGGCATCTACAGCGATCTGGAGAGAAGAATCGTCGCCAGTCCCGTTGGCCAGTGCCCGGTAAGTCTCACGGCGTCATTTCTGATGCTGTCCCACTCCCAGTCCTGCGGGAAATGCGTTCCCTGCAGAGTAGGCTTAGGCCAGATGCAGCTCATGTTGAACCGAATACTGGATCTTGATGAAACATGCGACATCTATGACCTGGCGATCCTGGAGAGGACCGCGAAGACCATCGCGGAGACTGCTGACTGCGCCATAGGCACCGAGGCTGCCAAGATGGTGCTCAGAGGACTGAAGGAATTCAGAGAAGACTACGAATATCATATCAAGTATAATACCTGCAGCCCCAAGATCAGAGAGGCTTCACAGCCTGTACCCTGCATGAGGACATGCCCTGCCAACGTGGACATCCCCGGCTATGTGGCTCTCGTGAAGCACCAGAGGTACGACGACGCCATCAAGCTCATCAGGAAGGATAACCCGTTCCCCACAGTCTGCGCTCTGATCTGCGAGCACCCCTGCGAGATGAGGTGCAGGAGAAATCTCATCGATGCTCCCATCAACATCAGAGGCATCAAGAGATTCGCAGCTGACAACTGCTCGGAGGTCGTTCCCATTCACGAGAAAATGGACGATACCGGAAAGAAGGTCGCCATCATCGGTGGAGGCCCCTCGGGCCTTACCGCTGCCTACTACCTGGCAGTCATGGGACACAAGCCCAAGATCTTCGAGAAGAGAGAGCAGCTGGGCGGCATGCTGAGATACGGCATCCCCAATTACAGACTCCCCAGGACCAGGCTGGACTGGGACATCAACGCCATACTTTCAGCAGGTGTTGAGGTGGAGACAAACTGCGACATAAGCGATATCGACTTCATGAAGAAGATCAAGGAAGAATTCGACGCAGTATATATTGCCATCGGTTCCCACGGCGCAAAGATGCTGGGCATCGAGGGAGAGATGTCCAAGGGAGTTATCCCCGCAGTTGAGATGCTGAGAGGCATAGGAGACAACAAGCTTCCCGACTTCAAGGACAAGTCTGTCGCCATCATCGGCGGAGGAAACGTGGCCATGGACGTTGCAAGAACATCCAAGAGACTTGGAGCTTCCGAAGTGACCATCGTCTACAGAAGGAGGCAGCAGGATATGACTGCTCTTCCTGCAGAGGTGGCAGGAGCCATCGCAGAGGGCTGCGAGCTTGTCCAGATGCTGGCACCCGCCAGGATCGAGACCGATAAGGAAGGCCACGTCAAGGCCCTCATTGCTCAGCCCCAGATGGTAGGTCCCATGGACAAGTCCGGAAGACCTGCACCTCTCAGAGCTGACAAGCCCGAGGTCAGGATCCCCTGCGACATAATAATCTCAGCGGTAGGACAGGCTACGGATTCTCAGATGTTCGAGGAGTTCGGAGTTCCCGTATCCAGAGGAAACATTCTGGCAGGGGACAACGCCATGATCAGCCAGATCAAGGGCGTGTTCGCCGGAGGAGACTGCGTGACAGGACCTTCCACGGTCATCAACGCCATCGCTGCAGGCAAAGTAGCAGCAGCCAACATCGACACATATCTGGGGTACAACCACCAGATGTCAGTGGATATAGAGATACCTCTTCCCGACCACAAGGACGACATTCCCACAGGAAGAGTCGAACTTAAGGAAAGATTCGCAAGAGAGCGCGACAAGGACTTCGACGAGGTCGAGGAACCCAAGAGCTTCGAAGAAGCCATGCAGGAGTGCTCAAGATGTCTGCGCTGTGACTATCACGGTTACGGTGCCTTCAGAGGAGGGAGGTATGAACAGTGGTAAATTTAACCATAGACGGTCAGAAGATCGCCGTGCCTGATGGCACTACAATAATGCAGGCTGCCGATGAAGTCGGCATCAAGATCCCCCATCTCTGCTATCTGAAGGACGTGAATGACATCGGAGCATGCCGTGTTTGCGTGGTAGAGGTAGAGGGCATCGACAAGCTTGCCACCGCATGCAACACACAGGTGGTGGAGGGCATGGTCATCAGGACCAACAGTCCCAGGGTACGCTGGGCCAGAAGGATCAATGTGGAGCTGATCCTCTCCGACCACAAGGCCAACTGCCCGTACTGCTTAAAGTCAGGAAACTGCACTCTGCAGAGTCTGGCCAATGACCTGGGTCTTTTGATCCCGGACTACAGCAACACAGCTGAAAAGATGAACTGGTCCAGAGAACTTCCCATCGTAAGAGACGCCTCCAAGTGCATCAAGTGCATGAGATGCGTTCAGATCTGCGACAAGGTCCAGGGCATGGGCGTCTGGACAATCCTGGGCACAGGCTACAGGACTACCATCGGTGTAAGAGACAACAAGAGGATCGACCTGAGCGACTGCACACTCTGCGGCCAGTGCGTAACTCACTGCCCGGTGGGAGCTTTGAGAGAATGCGACGACCGTCTCAGGCTCCAGAGAGCTATCGCAGACCCGGAGAAGATCGTCCTTCTGCAGATCGCTCCCGCGGTAAGGACCGCTTGGGGCGAACAGATCGGACTGGGTGTAAAGGAAGCAACTCTGGGAAAACTGGTCTGCGCCCTTAAGAGGATCGGCGTGGACTACGTGTTCGACACCACACTCAGCGCCGACCTGACCATCATGGAGGAAGGATCCGAATTCCTCCACAGGCTGAACAACAGGGATAAATACCAGTGGCCTATGTTCACATCCTGCTGCCCGGCCTGGGTGAGATATGCAAAGACACAGTCACCGGATCTTTTGCCCAATCTTTCAACGGCCAAATCACCTCAGCAGATGTTCGGCACCATGGCCAAGACCTACATGGCCAAGCGCCTCGGAATCGATCCCGACAAGATATACTCCGTTTCTGTCATGCCTTGCACCTGCAAAAAATACGAGAGAACTCTGGTGGAGGAACAGGATTCAGGTCACGGCACTGACGTTGACCTGGTGCTCACCACGAGAGAGATCGACCGCATCATCCGTTCCGACGGAATCGAACCCTACGAACTGGAAGATATGCCTTTCGACAAGGTGTTCGGAGAGGGCTCCGGCGCCGGCGTGATCTTCGGGTCCACAGGCGGCGTAATGGAGGCGGCTCTCAGAAGCGCATACTATCTGGCAACCGGTTCCAACCCGGATCCCGACGCATTTTCACAGGTCAGAGGCTCCGGAGGATGGAGAGAGGCCACTTTCAATCTTGCGGGACAGGAACTGAACGTAGCCATCGTGTCCGGTCTGGGCAACGTCCGCAGGCTGGTGGAAGCAATCAACTCCGGTGAGGAACACTACGATTTCGTCGAGGTCATGGCCTGCCCGGGCGGCTGCGTAGGCGGCGGCGGACAGCCCTTCAGAGACGGTGAGGAAAAGGCTTCAGAGAGAGCCGGCATCCTCTACTCTCTGGACGACGTCAATGATATCAGATTCTCCCACGAGAATCCTACGGTCATTGAGCTCTATCAGGACTTCCTCGGCGCACCTCTTTCGGAAATGTCCCACAAGTATCTCCACACCGAGGTCAAGGACTGGGATATGGAGATGCACTTCGATAAGGAAGCCCTTGAAGACCCCAGGAAAACATACCTTTTCGGTTAAATACCGCAATGCTGAAGCGGCCGGCCCGGACCGGCCGCTTTTTGCGTGGGCCGGGATGCTGTGGGACAGTGATCCTGCGGGACAGTGATCCTGCGGGACAGTGATCCTGCGGGACAGTGATCCTGAAATGCGCAGCCCTTGCTGCAGGATAACGAATAAATCCAAATAATTATCCTGGAATGGGTAGCCCAACTTCCAGGATACTGTTTTTTCCCCTAATTGTTATCCTAAAACACGTAACCCCTGCTATAGGATAAATTTTTTTGCAGAAAACTTATCCTAAAATGCGCAGCCCTTGCTGCAGGATACCGAGCAAGGCAAAAAGTGTGATCCCACAATGCGCAGCCCCTGCTGCAGGATACCTAGCAAGGCAAAAAGTGTGATCCCACAATGCGCAGCCCCTGCTGCAGGATACCGAGCAAGGTAAAAGTGTGATCCCACAATGCGCAGCCCCTGCTGCAGGATACCTAGCAAGGCAAAAGTGTGATCCTAAAACGCATAGTCCTTGATCTGGGATAAAGGCCATTAAGAAGGAGTTCCGCTGCCCGCCTGACGCAATGCAAAAGCGCCGGCCCGGCCGGCGCTTCAGACCATAAGGAAGCCCCGCGCGCGGCGCGGGGCGGATATTTTGCGGAACGGCTACTTCTTAAACGCGTTCTTTATGTAGATGATCCCGATCACGGCGGACAGAACCGTGCCCACAATGGTGAATCTCCGGATCCATGTCGCCTGGCCCGTGAGCCGGGCATAGAGGCATAAGGCTGCCAGTATGAAGAAGAACAGTCCCTGAAGAAGATATTTGGTCTTAGTGCTCATTCTCAAATTCCTCCATTATCTTCACTGATGCTGATGCGCCGATGCGGTCTGCCCCGGCTTCGATCATCTCAAGGCAAGTCTTAAGGTCTCTGATGCCGCCGGAAGCTTTTACCTGGGCTCTCGATCCCACGGTCCCGCGCATGATGGCCACATCTTCGGCGGTGGCGCCGCCTGTGGAGAAGCCGGTGGAGGTCTTTACAAACTGGGCGCCGCCTTCAAGAGAGAGCTTGCAGGCCTCCGCGATCTCTTCCTTTGTGAGGAGGCAGGTCTCAAGGATCACCTTCACGATGCCGTTGAACATGGACGCAGCCTGGACCACGGCTTTGATGTCGTCCCTAATATAGTCGTAGTCTCCGGACTTGAACTTGCCCACGTTCAGCACCATGTCCACTTCGGAAGCACCGTTCATGAAGGCTTCCCTGGTCTCGTAAGCCTTGGCCTCGGTGAGGCATGCGCCAAGAGGAAAGCCGACTACGGCTGCAACCTTGACGTCGGAGCCCTTTAAGTTGTCATAGCATCTTGCCACATAGCATGTGTTGACGCAGACAGAGAAAAAGTCGTGCTCTCTGGCCTCGGCACAAAGCATGTCGATCTGCTCATTGGTGGCTTCAGGCTTCAGAAGAGTGTGATCAAAATATTTGTTCAGTGGTTTCTTAAGTTCTGTCATTTCAGTGTCCTCTTTTATCGCTTACGCAGCCCGGGGGGCTGCAGTTTTTTGCATCATCATTATAGCACAGGAGGGGTCGGGTCCACAAGGTATTCGCTCAGTTTATACTTGAATATGGAGGGGTATTGGGATAAAATAATATATTGAAGAAGTTTGTGCATCGACCGTAAAAACAGTCTTCAGCAGCAGGAGGCGCGTGATGAAAAAATTAGTGACCATATCAAGACAGTACGGCTCAGGCGGACGCACCATAGGCAAACTCCTTGCGGAGATCCTCCACGTACCGTTTTATGACAAGGAAATAATCGACATGGCCGTTGAGGAAAGCGGCTACTCCAGAGAGGTGGTGGAGGGGGCCGAGATGAAGGCCAGGTCAGGCTTCGCATACAGTCTCGCATCAGCCTTGAGCTTCACCGAGGGGGCAGGCGGGGTCAACAAGGACCTGTCTGTGAACGACAGACTTTTCCTGGCCCAGTACAGGGTGATCCAGGAGATCGGTTCCTCCGAGGAAGGCGTCATCATCGGGCGCTGCGCGGACTATGTCTTAAAGGACAAGCCCGGGGTCACCAATGTTTTCATCTATGGTGACCTGGAGGACAGGATAAGGCGGGCCGTAACGGAATACGGCGAAGATCCGGACGGCGCAAAAAACGCTGTGCTGGCCGTGGACAAGGCCAGAGCCAACTACTACAACTATCACACTGAATACAAGTACGGAGACGTGAAAAATTACAACCTCTGCATCAATTCCAGCTACATCACCGAGCAGGAGGCGGCGGAGCTCATAGCCGATTACGTTGAAAAAAGAAAATACATAGAGGAGGCATAGCATGAAAGTAGGAAGAACTATGGCCGAAGGCGAGAACATCACACCGAATAACGTAGGGAAAGCAATCACCGGGCTTCTGGCCCTGGGTCTGGCAGCCGGCGTGGCGCTGGTAGCCGGGACCAACATGATCATGAGCACCTTATTCCCGGAAGCCACCGAGAAGGAGGACGAGGAATAAGATGCAGGAGAAAGGAACATATTACATCACTACACCTATATATTATCCCAGCTCGAACCTGCACATTGGGCACACATACTGCACGGTCATGGCCGACGCCATGGCCCGCTTCAAGCGCCTTCAGGGCTACGACGTTCACTTCCTGACCGGGACCGACGAGCACGGTCAGAAGATCCAGGCCAAGGCCGACGAGAAGGGTGTGAGCCCCCAGGCCTACGTGGACGAAGTCGTAGCGGGCATCAAGGATCTGTGGAAGACCATGGAGATCTCCTATGACGATTTCATCAGGACCACGGAGCCCAGACACATGAAGCAGGCGCAAAAGATCTGGCAGAGGATGTACGATAACGGCGACATCTATCTTGGCAAGTACGAGGGACTTTACTGCAGAGACTGCGAGTCATACTGGACGGAAAAGCAGCTTGTGAACGGCAACTGCCCCGACTGCGGGCGCCCCGTGAAGAAGATGTCCGAGGACGCGTATTTCTTCAGACTTTCAGCCTATGCGGACAAGGTGCTAAAGCTTTATGACGAGCATCCCGAGTTCCTGGAGCCCGAGACCAGAAGGAACGAGATGAGGGGATTCATAGAGAAAGGTCTGGAGGACACCTGCATCTCAAGATGCACCTTCGACTGGGGGATCCCCGTACCAAACGATCCAAAGCACGTGATGTATGTCTGGGTGGACGCTCTTTCCAACTACGTCACGGCCCTCGGCGGACCGGATGACACAGAGCAGTACGTGAAGTACTGGCCTGCAGACGTTCATCTGGTGGGTAAGGAGATCGTAAGATTCCATGCGGTGCTCTGGCCCGCGATGCTGATGTCAGCAGGTCTTCCCCTTCCCAGGAAGGTGCTGGGACACGGATGGCTGCTGCTGGGCGGAGAGAAGGTCTCCAAGTCCAAGGCCCTTAAAGGCAAGGACGTGGTGGATCCTGTGATCCTGATCCAGCGCTACGGCATCGACGCCCTCAAGTATTTTCTCTTAAGAGAGTACACCTTCGGACAGGACGGAAACTTTACCAACGAGGTGCTTCTCAAGAGGATAAATTATGACCTTGCAAACGACCTTGGAAATCTTCTTTCCAGGACCGTTTCCATGATAGAAAAATACTGCGGAGGTTACGTCCCCGCATCACAGACCCACGATGACATCGATCAGGAGCTGGAAGATATGGCCACATCCTGCCGTGAAAAGGTGGAGCATGAGATGGATCAGTTCTCCTTCAACATGGCTCTGGAATCCATCTGGCAGGTGGTGAGGAGAGCCAACAAGTATATCGACGAGAAGACCCCCTGGATACTGGCAAAAGATGAGACCAGGAAGGCCGAACTTGAAACCGTCATGAACCATCTGGCAGAGACCCTGAGGATAGTGTCCGTGCTGATCTATCCCTTCATGCACACCTCATCCGATGAGATCAGGAAGCAGCTGGGACTTTGTTGCGCCGATGTCCGGTGGGATGACGCAGGGGAGTTCTTCATGATGAACGGCGAACAGGTCAGGCGCGGCAGCGCGCTTTTCCCCAGACTTGACATCGATAAGGAACTGGCGGAACTCAACGAGATCGCTGAGGAGACAGACAGAAAGAAGGCAATGGGATCCGTGACGGATCCCGTGGAAAAGGCCATCCTGAACTCCGTTCCCCTCAAACTCAAGGACCCCATCGAGTTCGATGACTTCGACAAGATCGATCTTAGAGTGGGCACCATCATCAAGGCTGAAAAGCACCCCAAGGCTGACAAGCTTCTGGTATTTCAGGTGAAGATGGGAACCGAGGTGCGTCAGGTGATCTCCGGCGTTGCGGAGAGCTTCACACCCGAAGAGATGCTGGGAAAGAAGGTGGTGGTAGTCGCCAACCTGAAGCCCAGGACGCTGAGAGGCCTGGAGTCCTGCGGAATGATCCTTTACGCGGGAGAAGATGGCAAACTTTACACCGTGACCACCGATTCCGAGGACGGCACATCCGTAAACTAGAACAGGAATGGAAAAGATACTTTTCGATTCGCACACACACATAAACAACGAAGACTATACCGAGGAGGAGCGCCTGGAGCTCATTTGTGAGATACAGGCTTCTCCTGTCAGGTATGCGGTGGACGCAGGATTTGATATGCCCAGCTCCAGAATGGCTGCGGAACACGCTGCGGAACTGGGGTTTTGCTATGCGGCGGTGGGGGTGCATCCCCACGACTCCAGGTCCATGACAGAGGAAGACCTTCTGGAACTCAGGGAACTGGCGAAGCAGGAAAAGGTGGTGGCCATAGGAGAGATCGGCCTGGACTACCACTATGACCTTTCGCCGAGAGACGACCAGAGGTACTGGTTCAGAAGACAGATACAGCTTGCCAACCGGATAGGCATGCCCATCGTGGTCCACTCCAGGGAGGCTGACCGGGAGACCATGGACATTCTGGTGGAGGAGTGGGCATTCTCTCGGGAGAGAAAGGCTCTTTTCCCGGACCACAGCCCTCACGTGGACATCCACTGCTATTCCGGATCCGCCGAGTTCGCCAGAGAATACATGAAGCTCGGCGCGGTCTTCGGGGTGGACGGACCGCTGACCTACAAAAACAACCGAAAGACCGTTGAGGTGGTGGAGACGGTCCCCCTTGAGTACATACTCATCGAGACCGATGCTCCGTACCTAACTCCCGTACCCTTCAGAGGCAGGCGCAACAAGAGCCCCTACGTGGAGTATGTGGCCCGGAAGGTGGCGGAGATAAAGGGGATATCCTATGAGGAGGCGGCCCTCAGGACCATGGAAAACGCAAAAAACTTTTTCCTGATCAGGTAGATATGGAACTCAAGAAAAAGATCCTCACAACAATTAAAGAAAAGGATCTGTTCAGGGACGGAGACCATCTGGTACTGGGCTTTTCGGGCGGGCCGGATTCTCTCGCACTTTTTTATTCTCTCCTTGAGATCCTCAGGGACAACCGGAAGACCTCCGGCAGGTTCGGGCTGAACTTCACCCTGCACCCTGTCCACATCAATCACAAGATGAGGCCGGGAGCCGCCGAGGAAGATCAGGCATATTGTGAGGAATTCTGCAGGAAACTGGCTGAAGAAGAGGAGGGCGTATACCCGCTTCGTGTCTTCACTGTGGACTGCGTCGCCCTGGCAAAGGAACTGAAGGTCACGTCCGAGGAAGCCGGGCGCATGGTGCGCTACAGGTCTTTCCGGACCGTAGCGGAAGAAGTGAGAGACACCTTCAGCTGCACCAAAGAGCAGGTGAAGATACTGGTCGCCCAAAACATGAACGATCAGGCTGAGACTCTGCTCTTCAGGCTTCTCAGGGGCACAGGCCCCGACGGGCTTGCAGGGATAGCTCCTGTTCGGGACGATGAAAGCGGCTTCAGCGTAGTAAGACCTCTTCTCGATGTTTCAAGACGGGAGATCGAGGCATATATAGATGAGAAAAAACTGGAGCCCAGAAGAGACCTGACCAATGAAGAGGCGGTGTATACCAGAAACAAGATCAGGCTTGAACTGATTCCCTTCCTTGAGGAGAACTTCAACCCCAATGTGACGGAGACGCTGGCCAGACTGGCGGAGCTTGCGGGTGAGGACAAGGAGTTCCTGCACCGCATGGCCCGTGAAGCTTACGAGGACGCAAAGACCGGAGAGGGCAGGCTGGACATCCTGAAGCTCAGAGACATGATGCCCGCCTTAAGGAGCCGGGTCTATATGGCGGCCTTAAGCGACAAGGGCCTGACGGAAGATGTGACCAGGAAACACCTGGCTGCCATCGACCGTGTGAAGGACGCCGTGAAGCACGGCGGAGCCTACACTCAGCTTCCCGGGGGATTCAGGGTCATGAGAGATAAACACGAGCTCGTGTTTTTTGCGCCGGAGGAGACAAAGACCCCCTAGTTGAAAATTACAAAAAATTGTGTTAAAATACAAAAAACACCATAAAGGAGAAACAAATTGAAAGGTTTTTCAAGAAACGTTGTAGTCTATCTTCTTCTGTTTGCTATAGTTTTCGGCGTGGCGTTTTTCTTCGGAAACGGGGGAAACGGCCGTGAGGCATCGGTCACGCAGACTGAAGTGGAACTGAGCAAGTTCATAAGCTACCTTGAGCGGGATATGATCAAAGAGGTGGTCGTCAACAACACCATGGTCACCGGCAAGATAGATGATTCAACATATGTATACTGTTACGTTCCTTCATCATATGAGATAGCCATACTGGATGAGGAGTACTTCTTCCCCATGGCAAAAGAGGGAAAGCTGGTGTATTCGGGAACCAAGCCTGAGACCGGTTCGTTCTGGTTCAGCCTGATCCCCAACGTCATCATGATAGGGGCCATGATATTCCTCTTGTATTTTATGATGAACGGGGCCGGAAACGGCAAGGCTTTCCAGTTCGCAAAATCCAGGGCGCACCAGGTGAAGGGCGAGAAGACCACCTTCGACGATGTGGCGGGACTTGAAGAGGAAAAGATCGAACTCATGGAGATCGTGGACTTCCTGAAGCATCCCGGCAAGTATCGCGAGGTAGGGGCAAGGATCCCCAAGGGCATCCTTCTGGTAGGCCCTCCGGGAACAGGTAAGACATATATTTCCAGGGCTGCGGCAGGCGAGGCCAACGTGCCATTCTTCACCATATCCGGTTCAGACTTCGTTGAGATGTTCGTAGGCGTGGGAGCTTCCCGTGTCAGGGACCTTTTCAACGACGCAAAGAAGAACGCGCCCTGCATCGTGTTCATCGACGAGATCGACGCCGTGGGCCGCAAGAGAGGTTCCGGCATCGGGGGCGGCCACGATGAGAGGGAGCAGACCCTTAACCAGCTTCTGGTGGAGATGGACGGATTCGAGGAGAACTCCGGGATCATCGTCATAGCTGCCACCAACAGGCCTGACGTCCTTGACCCGGCTCTTCTCAGACCGGGCAGGTTCGACCGTCAGATCGTTATCGGCCTTCCCGACGTAAAGGGCAGGGAGGCCATCATAAAGATCCACTCCAGGAACAAGCCGATGGATCCCGACGTTACTCCCGAGATCCTGGCAAGGCGCACCATGGGATTCACCCCCGCCGACCTGGAGAACGTGCTGAACGAAGCCGCCCTGATCACGGCCAGAAGAAACGGCCGCTACATCAGGATGGAAGAGATAGAGGAAGCCATCCGCAAGGTGCAGATGGGTCCCCAGAAAAAATCCAAGGTGGTCTCTGACGAGGAAAAGAGACTCACCGCTTATCACGAAGCGGGCCACGCAGTGGTATCCCGTTCCCTTCCCAATCACATGGAAGTCCACGAGGTCACCATCATCCCCAGAGGAATGGCAGGAGGATACACCATGTATCTCCCCGAGGACGACAATGTTTTCGAGACCAAACAGGAGATGTTCAACCATGTGGTGGTCAGCATGGGAGGAAGATCCGCAGAGAAGCTTAAACTGGACGACATCTCCATCGGAGCCTCAGGCGACATCAAGCAGGCCACATCCATCGCCACCGACATGGTCACCAAGTACGGATTCAGCTCCGCACTGGGCAACGTGAACTACGGCGGAGACGGAGAGGTCTTCCTTGGCGCCGAGCTTGCCACACATAAGGCATACTCCGAGGAGACCGCCGCGAAGATCGATGAGGAGATCCGCAAGATAATAAATGATGCCACGGCTCTCGCAGAGAGGCTTCTTACGGAAAACGACGACAAACTTGAGAGAGTGGCCCAGGCGCTGCTCCTCCTTGAGACCATAGACGGCCAGCAGTTCGAAGATCTGTTTGAAGGAAAGTCTACACCTGAGGAACTCAAGGAAGAAAGAGACAGGCTGGACCAGGAGAAGAGAAAGAAGAATCAGCAGGAGGCAGAGGAGACTGAGAAGATCCTGGAGGAGAAAGCCAAGGCAGAAAGGCTAAGCGCCGAAGCGGCCGCAGCCCTCGAGGATGATGACAGTGATTTCAGAGAAAAGGAGTAGAAAATGAAAACTAAAGTCATCAACAACACCATCACTTATTTGCTCAATTTTGAAAAGTATTCCAGCTTCGTGCAGGCTCTGGAGGAGACGGCGGTATCCAACGATTTTCAGGTGGTGCTCCTGTCCGACGACTTCAACCCGCTGATCACGGTAGAGACAAGACATCAGATCACCGTGGACGAGGCCATCCGCGTCGGAAGAGAACTGGCTTACGGCACCACCGACACCTATCGCATGGTGGACATCGGCGGTCTCAAGACGTACTGGGGAACGGTGATGCTGGAGTCCGGCAAGTACTATCTCCTGATCGTTGACAATGAAGGCAGGTATTCCAACGAAGAGATCAACATGCTGGGCGACATCATCCAGCTTTCCATGGGGATGTGGAAGTACAAGCCTGAGCGAGATGCCAAGGCCGAGTTCGTACGCGCCCTCATCAGAGGCAATAAGTCCCTGGCATATTCCCTCCGGGACGAGGCGGATATCGAGCCTCAGGACATCCTGAGCGTTTTCTGCATCAAAGGATTCGACCAGGGGACGGTAGAGAAGGCATACACTGAATTCGAGAAGAACAGCAGCCTGAGCCTCATCAAGATAGATGAGGAAAACGGTACCCACGGACTGATTTTAAAGGGCAAAACATTTGAGGCTAAGGAGCCCGATAACGGCATAGAGCAATGCATCAAGCTCTTTGACAAACTGAAGGAAGACAAGAAAGCCAGGTTTTTCCACGTCACCGGGATCGACGGAGTGGAAGGTGCCGTGGACGGCATGAGACTGATCACCGAGACCGGACCTTTTGTGGAGAGGGTATTCCCCTACAAGAGAGTTTTCAGCAAATACGAGATGGTGCTCGTGATGAACTGCATCTACATCCAGGTCAACGGAGGTCAGATGAAGAAGATCTTCACCGACCTTCTGGAACCCTTCAGAAAAGAAGGCTCCAACAAGGCCAAGCAGCTCCTGACCACCCTGGAGACCTTCGTGCTGGACGCAGGCATGAACTCCGTCAAGACCTCCGAATTCCTGGAGGTCCACACCAACACGGTCCAGTACAGGCTGAAGAAGATAAACGAGATCCTGGGAGCAGAGCTTACAGGCAACAGAGTGATCCCCGGCCTTACCATCGCTCTTGCTTTAAGGAGAATGGAGAACAAGAAATAATGACAGGGCAGTTTGCGCTCGCACCACTGGCCGGAATATCTGACGCCCCTTTCAGAAGGATATGCTTTGAGATGGGAGCAGCCTGCACCTGCTCCGAAATGGTATCCGCAAAGGGGCTTTATTACGGGGACAGGAAGTCCGCCAAGCTCCTTGAGATCCTGCCCGGAGAAGGTCCGGTGGGGTTCCAGATATTCGGCCACGAACCCGACATAATGGCATATGCCGCAAGACATCTGGATGAGAAGCCAAACGCTTTCCTGGACGTGAACATGGGATGCCCCGTGCCGAAGATCGTGGGAAATCATGAAGGATCCTACCTGATGAAGGACCCTGATCTTTGTTTCAGGATCGTGGATGAACTGGTGAAGGTGAGTTCCAAGCCGGTAACGGTGAAGATCAGAGCAGGCTGGGACATGGATCACATAAACTGCGTGGAGGTGGCCCGGGCCTGCGAGGCTGCGGGAGCATCCGGGATCGCGGTACACGGCAGGACCAGGGAACATTTCTACTCGGGACGTGCAGACTGGTCAGTGATCCGGGCAGTGAAGGACGCGGTCAGAGTGCCTGTAGCAGGAAACGGAGACGTGTTCACCTATTCCGACGGAGTACGCATGATGGATGAGACCGGATGCGATGTGGTCCTGGTGGGCCGAGGGGCCCTGGGCAACCCCTGGATATTCACAGGGACCGACGAGAGACCCACATCAAGAGAGCTCATGGAGGTCATGCTGAGACACTTAAATGACGAAGCGGAGTTCAAGGGTGAACGCATCGCGGTGCTGGAGATGAGAAAACACATCGGCTGGTACCTGAAGGGAAGGGAAGGCGCAGCAGCCATCCGTCAGGAAGTGAACTGCATAAAAGACATAGATGAGTTGAGAGAGACCATAGAAAAGGTGGTCTGATGTCAGGGGAGAGGAAGACGGAAATGTATTGCAGATACTGTGGAAGTCAGCTGAGATCTACGGATAAGATATGTCCAAGCTGCGGAGCTTATGTGGAAGAACGTGACAGGGCAGCCGGCCGCGAGCACGCAGAGAACAGGGATTCAAATTATTACGGAAGATATGAGACAGCCGGAGGAAACGGAGCTGCCGGCGGCAGCACAGGGGCAGATGGATACGGAACGGCAGGCCCCAGACAGACATACCGGAACGATACAGGGTACACATATAATACCGGCTACGATTCAGGTTCCGCAGGCTGGGGGATCCTGGGATGCTGCTTCCCCATCGTGGGACTGATACTGTTCCTGGTGTGGCGTGACACCAAGCCAAAGAGCGCAAAAAGCGCAGGGATCGGTGCCTTGGCAGCCGTGATCATCTATGCGGTACTCATGCTGCTGTCCACCATACTTGGACTGGGGACCAGCATGTATTACTTCGGTGTTAAGATCCCATTCCTGGAAGAAATGGGTATCAATATATGAAAGACCTGCATCAGGGAAACAACAGAGCGATCAGAGCCTGCTACAGGTGGCTGCCGGTTTTTTGCGGCTGCCACCAGAGGGCAGACCGCTCTTTTTTCGTAAAAGGACTGCAGATGCCGGTGTGCGCCAGGTGCGAAGGGGAGATAATTGGGATGGTGATCGCAATCATTGCCATCTTCTTTGTGAGACCGGGGTTCCTGGTGCCCACGGTCCTCATGATCCCCATGATCATAGACGGGCTTTGGCAAAACCTGGGGCACCATGAGAGCACTAACCTGAGGAGACTAAGCACGGGTGTTTTGTTCGGATACGGCATGCTGACCATACTGATGGAGATACTGATTTTTTGCTTTAAATACGGCTGGTCCATCGGGGAGAGCATGAGATAAGGAGGAAGAAATGGCGAGAGCTGTAAGCGTGGAGACCATGCGGATCTCAGATAAATACACCATAGATAATCTGGTGCCGTCCAAGGAGCTGATGTACCGGGCGGGACGCGGCCTTGTGGAAGCCTGGGACGGCTGGAAGCCGCCGGTGCTCATGGCCTGCGGCAAGGGCAACAACGCCGGAGACGGCTATGTGGCTGCAGGCAAATTGCTGGACCGCATGATCCGGGTGGACATAGCCCTGGTGGACGAAAAGTTCTCCGAGGACGGCAGGTACTACTACGACCTGGTGAAGGACCGGGTGGTGAAGACCTTCATCTATGAAGAAGGCATGGACCTTTCCGGATACTCAGTGATCGTGGACTGCATCCTGGGGACAGGATTCTCCGGAGAGGTCAGAGGCACCGCAAAAGATATGATCGAGGCCATAAACGCCGCGGGCGAGGCGGGGACATTCGTGATCGCCTGCGACATAAACAGCGGCCTGAACGGCGATACGGGCCTCGGGACCACATTCGTGAGATCCGACCTGACCGTGTCCATCGGCGAATTCAAGCTGGGTCACTTCAGAGGCCTGGCAGATGTTGCCATGAAGGAAAAGGTCAACGTGGACATAGGGATAGAGATCGTGGGGGAAGTTTCGGAAATTTAGCGAAATAGTGCAAAAAACCACTTGACCTTCCACTTTATGGAAGGTCTAAAGTAGAATCAGCTTAAGGAAACCGGGAGGTCAACATCATGATCACAGCAAATGTTTCGGCACTCTCCATGGTGATGATATTGGTTTCGGCCATAATCGCCATCGGACTGCCCATCGCACTTTTCATATACTGCAGGAAACGCGGAGCCGCGGTGGCCCCGTTCTTCGTGGGATGCGCCGTGATGTTCCTGTTCGCATTGGTCCTGGAGTCCATCGTGCACAACATAGTGTTCACTTCCGCTGTCGGAAACGCCATCCAGAACAGCGTGGTGATCTACGGACTGTACGGCGGCCTGATGGCCGGACTCTTCGAAGAGACCGGCAGATTCGCAGCCTTCAGGACGGTGCTCAAAAAGTACCAGGATAACGACGTCAACGCACTGATGTACGGAGCGGGCCACGGCGGCCTGGAATCCATCGTGCTGGTGGGCATCGCCATGATAACCAACCTGGTGCTGGCCTTAATGATCAACTCCGGAGCGATCGCAGCCATGCTGGAGTCACTTCCAGCAGAGTCCGCGGAGTCAGTGAATCAGGCGCTGGCGGCATTGACGGATTCAGCGCCCGCGACCTTCCTCGCCGGCGCAGTGGAAAGGGTATTCGCCATAGCCCTTCAGGTCTCGCTGTCCGTCCTGGTATGGTTCGCCGCAAAAGACCAGAGCCGCATCGTGCTGTTCCCGCTGGCCATCGGCCTGCATGCCTGTGTTGATTGTATAATGTACATAGTATCCCAGAGCGTGGGGAGCATCTGGATCACCGAGGCTGTCATCGGCGTGATGACCGTCGCGGTGGCATTCGTGGCTAAGAAGGTGTGGGACGCGAATGCGGAAGTGTAATTACTTATGATATGGGAATGCCCGGGCCGGTGCCCGGGCA
>CAJOKT010000006.1 GCA_905235115.1 uncultured Peptostreptococcaceae bacterium | reverse complement strand
TATGTCGTCCGTTCCGTGGGAATGTGCAACAAGATATATCTTTCCCATGGTTTCCGCAGATGCGGTCGGAAGTTCCGTCACAACTACGTATTCCAGCCCGGCACTTATGATGTCTTCGATGCTCTGCCTTGCAGTTGCGTCCTTAATGTCATAAGTAGTCCCCGAAGGTAATGTGATTTTACTAATGTCTGCCATTTTTGATCTCCTTATCAGTTTTTAGTAAATACAAGTGTTTCTGCATCGGTTAACGAGTAGTAACAACGGTCTTTGTTGTTCCAGAATGCCCGTTCCGCAGCTGTTATGTGAATGTCTGTGTCCTGGATATGGTCATAGTAGATCGTGTCCAGGAATGGGTTATCAAGCAGATACGCATTGCCATCGCCTATCTTGACGCCCGCTATGTTATCGCCATCCTTTTGCTGATAATCCGTGTAGACGTAGATTGCATTTTCTTCGCCCACAAGGTTAGTCTGTGCATTCCAGTTTGCCGTGGTGTCAAAGTACACTGCAGGAGACCTTAATTCCAGCCTCGTTGCCAGTGCCGATAGCTCGGCGTGGATAGCACTGTTGGAAAGCGGATTTGATGATGTCGAGGAAAGTTCCGTGTCTATGGGTACATTTGTCCACGGTCGGATCGCCCCGTCTTTGTAACAGTAGACAGGATGATGTGCCTCAAGTTCTATTGCCGTGGCAGAATATGCAATGCCGAGGAAGATGTATATCTTGCCATCCTCTGTGCTTGGCAAATCCTGCACATAAGGTGTGTCTGCATCTATGATTGCCGATCCGTTTGCCTGAGGTGCACACTTGATATACACTGGCTTCCAGCTTGTCAGCGTGAGTGCCGCCCCTGTCCTGTTGAACGCATACCCAAGTGTCAATGCGTATTGCATCCAAAGATATGCCGTGCTTGGTCTTGCCTCAGCCGCTACACTTGCCGTGGTGCTGTAGTACACAATGTCTCCAAATGGATCAATAGGTGTCTGGCACACGTCTCTTAAAGATGTGGCATTGGTGCTTGTGCTCGTAGTAGAGGGCACGAAGTGTGTCCCGTCTGCCGAGGTGAAGAACAGCCTGTACCGATATGTGACGTTGCTCATAGGCAGAGACTTGGAGTTTGTCCTCAGCTGATAACCGATAGTATTCGTATTGGCATCATATCCTCGGTAGCATATCCAACATCCGCCGTCCACTAAATCCTCGCTATAGATGAAAAGCATCGTGTATGCTATATTGAAAATGGTGGTGTCCCTTGTGGGGTTAGTGCCCTCATAGCCAGTGGCAAGGTTGTTATATACGGGCTTCGCTCCAAGTCCGTTGACGTTGATGGTGAACCCACTCGAAGATGTGACCACTCCGTTCTTCAGGAACATCGCAGTTCCGTCCTTCAGTTCCGTGATGCCCTCAATGGTTGCGGTATAGGCTGTATTTGTCGAAGTGGAGTCCACTTCTCCATACGGGATCGCCTGTGTGAGAGAGGATGTCCCGTTGATGGGCTGGGTGAATGTCTTCTCCCCGGTGATCGTTTCCGTCCCGGACTTATGTACTACTTCAGAGTTGTTAGCCTTGCCGGACACATCCGCACTTGTCAGGAACTTTGAGGTGTCTATTTCAATGCCCTCGCCGTCCTCAATGGAGTCAAGCATGATCTCAATGTTGGTTGCTATGGTGTTCAGCCTCTTGTTGACCGCTTCGGCTTTCTCTTCCTCAGGCAGATTGCGTATATCAAGTTGTGGAAGTTCAAGTTTAATCATCGTGACGTTCCTTCCCTGACCACTCTTGTCAGAGATTCAATCTTTACATTCCCCTTGCCCGTGATGAGGATGGCAAACTTGTCGCATCTTCTCGGGATGATGGGAAGCTCCACGACCCGCTCGTCTACTGTCTCAACGTGGCATACGCTTTCCCACGCTCCGCCGTCCACGGAGATCCACACCTGAGCCTGTGTCTGCTCTGCCATCTTGAGACGCATTTGCATCTTTGAGTACACCTTCTTGTTCTCTATGAACTCATCATAGTCACCGAACCGGGCATACCATTCCACTTCATCCTCTTCGAGATTATCCCTGCCTACTGTCTCTTTTATATCCATCGTGGTGTTATCCACGTACAGGAGCAGGTCATCGATATATGCGAAGCTGTTGGCGTTGGTGTGGTCCTCTTCGCACCACATCTCCTTTGATATGTCATAGACGAAGAAGTGCCGTGAATCGTCGCCACGCTTCTTCATAGAGACGTAGTACTTTGACTTGTCCGTGCCTGCTACGGCCTCATAGTATCTGTCGTTGCCGAACTGGGGCGATATCAGCACGGGAGAGTCACCGGTATACACCATAATCCCTTCCCGGGATTTGTAGTACAGTGTACTGTTAACGAGCTCTACGGACTTCTCAGAGCCCTTCTCAAGGCCGGATACGTTCTGCGTGGTTATAAGCTGATAGTTGGATGGCTTGTATCCGTACAGCTTGTGGATGCAGTTTTCCTTGAAGAAAACTATCTGGTTGGGCAGTGGTGCTATCCCGGTAAACTCTCCGTCCGTACTGACTTCCACCGCATAGGATGCATCTGCAGTCCCTGTCGAATAGAAGTACCAGTTGGTGGGGTCGCCGAGCTTTGATGCGTAAATGGTGTTCCCTGCCGTTCCGTAGAGTCTGTTGTTGTACTCAAGCACATACTCAAGGTCCGGCACCTTCCGGAACATTGTGAATGTTCCGCTCTCTGTCCAGTCAGAAGCGTCTTCCGTGGGATAGTGCACCCATCCTTCTGCTATCCATATCTTGTTGTTGTCGTAGTCGATGTTCTCGATTATGGCGTTCTCAAGGTTGTTGTCATAGCCATCCGCACCTACTGTGGTAAGCCCTGAAATACTGATGGCGTCCCCCTTCAAAAATCCTGTGAGGTCCTCACCCGTAGCGGGAGTGATGGTTATCTCAGCCTCATAGGTGACGGGGTTTCTGTGGACTGCGATGTCTGTGATGTTCACAGTATTCTCAAGGTATCCCCAGCTATCTGATGGAGTATCCCCTTTGTTTATGTCAAACCAAACTTTGTCCGGGAAGATGACTATCCTGGTATTGATGGCCACCATTCTCCGTTCCTCGGTGATGTCCGGATCGAGCGAGATCCTCTTTATCCCATCGTACCAAAATGCGTCATCCGTAATGACTGCGAGTTTTCCCATCCTCTGCATTATCACACGGGGATTGGTGTAGGCTCTGGAGTACGTGCCCCTCTTTTTTCTCGGTGCAAGGTTTGGATACTCGTCCGTGGACATGTTCCGCATCTGACGCATCGAGCCATCGTCAATCGTGTTCCGCACATCGTAGCCCTTGAATTGAATGATTCTGCTTTCAGAGGGATTGCTCTCAAGTTTTAACTGTGGAAATATCATTTCTCCACCCCCTTATGCGAACCAGTTCGTGACATAGACTGTGCGTCTGTTCTCGTTCTGCCTGTTGTAGTACTTCTGAGCCTCTTCAAGCTGTGCGGCAAACATCTCGTTGGAATTGTTGTACGCCGCTATCTCTTCCTGATTGTACTGAATCATCATGATGGCGTATGTCACGTACACCATACTGTAGGGACTGGGAAGTATCAATTCCTCTTCAAGTCCGTCAGGGTACTCATACTGGATGATCTCTTCCGGGGTCTCAAGATACAGTTCTCTCTGGATCATAGCCTCGCACTCGTTGATATAGTCGAGCAGGGCCTCGTCTGAATAGGCGTTGGGCTTCCGCTCCTTGACTTTTGCTATCGCTTCTTTTACTAACATTCTTCTTCCCCCTATCTGACGTATTTGACGTATACAGACAGCTTGTTGAAGTATGATGCTTCCACCGCCTCGCCCGGATCTGCGTCAAGGTCCACGTCTATATGTGCCTCGCCTCTTGCACGGGTTATTTCCTGAGCAAGATTCTCGATGCCTTTTACCAGTGAGTAGTCAGACACCGATACGGGTCTTCCGGGGGCTGCGTCACCCAGTGCCCTGTAGATATCCTCACGCCACTGAGCCATCTTGACCATCATAGACTCAAGAGTCTCGCCTTCATCCTCTATATCCCTTCTGAGGGTCGTGTTGTAGCCGTTGTTTCCTCGGCTGAGCCACTCCGTCCACTGCTCCGCAGTCCAGTCTCTGTACCTTGTATCCCACTTCTGACTAAGGATGTATGCAAGGTTCATCACGTCTGATGCAAGCACTCCGCAGGGGTCATCCGTCTGGTAGTCAAGTATAGGTGTCTCATCAAAGTCCAAGGTCACGGGCTCTGTCTCTCCGTAAATAGTGACTCCGTCGATCTCGTCCGTATGAGCGAGTCGCATATCCTTTGCATTCCCTATAGTCCAGGTGTAGCCACGGCTCTCAATGTCTTCTGTGGCAGACTCGACGATGATGCCTGCCTTGATGTCGATATAATCTCTCTGGTCGTATGCATACTGGCCCGGACGGATGAAGGATGCCTGGCGGAACTCAGTAAGACTGTTTTCTATTATCAGCCTCTTCTCCATAGGTGGGAGTATAAGTGTACGCCAATACATATTATCTGCATCATCGCAGATGTTCACCACGAAACGATACGTTCCGGGATAGTCCGTATAGAGGTCGATCATAAGGTCAGAAGAGTCATACCTCTTCCTGATAGCCTCTATGACCACTTCAGGATGCTCGTTGTCAGCTATTCTTGTGGTTGCTTCAACTGTATATCTGTCTATCACAGTCTGTATCGTCTGCTGATTGTGATACGTCACTTTGTAAATAGTCAGCGTGATGACATAAGTCTGCTCGTTCCTGAGTCCCGTGATGACGGAAGATACATCCACACCGGCTGTCGAGTTGGGAGGGATGATCACCTGACCGGCTTCGCCTGTCTCAGGCTTCGGCTCGGTCTCCGTAGGCTTCCTTCCGTAGGTAAACTTGGCAACTCTCGTATATGATGCGGAGTTATAGTCCACAAAAGCCACGCCTATGGTGGATGACGATACATTGGTGACTATCAGCTCTCCTTCAGATGTAAGCGTGTCAAACGTCCCTGTCTTTACTTCCAGTCTGCCGTTGGACGTCTGTGTGACTCTGTACTGATAGGTTCTGTTGGGGGACAGGTCTGACAGCCTGTAGCTTAAGGAGCTCGGTTTGCCTGCCACCTTCTCTTCTATGCGTATCCAGTTGGTTGCTGTCACTTCCTTCCACTCCCACATAATGAAGTTGAAGGTTTCTCTCTCGCCTGCCCTGCCTGTGCTGCTACCAGAGCCAGACCATACGAGTGCATTAGCGTTAAGCACCGCACTGTGTTGGGTTCTGTCTGTAACTAATATGATCATCGGCGTACCTCTCTTCCTTATGCGAACACCGCCACGTTAGCTGTCTGCCAAGCGTTGTTGCTGTAGAACTTGATGACAGGCGATTCTCCGGATATGTCTATCCATATCTTATCGACATTGGTGGGTGCCGTAGTCTGGATGACCACTTGCGGAAGGTCGAGGTCGTCGATTGCATCATCCACGTAGTCCTTAGTGGCATAATCGTCAAGATCATCCTGAAGGACAAGGTCTGACGTATCCACCTGTATAGGAAGAGTTACGCCTGAGTTGATGATGGCCTGAATCACAAGGTTATACATAGCCTTCGCCTGTCTCGCTTCTTCCATAAGACCCAGAAGCATTGCTTCCCAGTCATCCCATCTTTGTTCTCTGTAGCTCTCGTGGTTCTGTCTCTCCATCTCCTGCTGTTCCCATTCTGCTATGGTCTGTGCCATATCGGAGAACTGGGCTATAAGGTTGGTCAGGATGGGAAACTCGTCGCTTCCTCTGATGGTCTCGTCATCTATGGTGGCATCCTCTCCCACGAAGTAGTTGAAGGATACTGTCTGAAAGTATGTGTTGGATGACTCACCGAAGCCAATATTGACGAAGTGCATCCCGGGCTGTGCCGTAAGACTCGCAGGTATTCCAAACTTGAATCTGCCGTTCTTTGAGTCTATGGTATCCACAAGGTCGCTCCCGTTGGAATTGATGTATATCGTTTCATCGGGCTTTGTTACCTTGATGGTCACTATGCCGTACCCGGAGAAATCAAAAGGCGTGAGCCCGTCCATCACACGGATGTCAAGGATCACTCCGGTGTCGTTCTGGACTACGCCTCTCAATATCTTGTTGTTGTTCTGCTTCAGTTGAATGACAGCAGATAATACTTTTTTGTTCATTGCGTATATTCTCCTTCAAATAAGAGTAATGGGAAGCAAAGGCTATTGCCCTGCTTCCCATTCGTGTTAAGGAATTGCCACCTATTACAGTCCGAATCTCTTGCTGACAGCCTCAAACTCGTCCTGAAGCTGTCTCTCATTGAGAGCCGCCGCACGTTTCTGCATCTCGCTGTCTCTCAAGACCAGAGCAACGTATCTCGGCACTGTTACCTTTACGCCCCTCTTGATCAGCCAACTTCTGTTGCCGACGCTGACATAGACATCGTCTGCGTATCTGTCACCGTCATAGAACAGTTCGATTTCTACAGGCTGAGCGTTGTATGCGTTCTTCTCCTCAGTAGTCATTTCCTTGTAGGTCTTCTCGACCTTTTCGGGCTTCTCTTCAGGAGAAACTGCCGTTGCTTTTGCTTTTGTTGTAGCCATTACTGTTTCCTTTCTTGATAAAGGACTCAGTCTGACAGATTAGTTTGCGGCATCCTGGTCATCGCTTGAGAATGTGGAAGCAGATTCGATTCTTACGAGATACTCGCCTGCGAGGATCTCCGCAGTCTTAATGGCTTTCCATCCTGCGGTAGCTCTCTGGTTCAGGGGGTCTGCTGTTCCGGCACTTCCAAGCTGCTTGACGATGGTTTCAAGTCCACCACCCTCAACGGATGTAGTACCATAGGCATTCTTACCCATGACAAGAGTCGCATATACGGAAATGTCATCGTCTCCTGCGTTCGCCCAAATCTTGGCTTCTGTGGTCTCGATGAATCTTACGCCGTACAGCTTACCGATCTCACCCTCGAAGATCTGTGTTGATCCTGCATACTCGGATGCGGAGACCCACTCGGGATCATTCATAATGTCATAAGCGACATCCGGGTGGATGATAGCCACATAGTATCCGTCGATCTTCTTCGCAAGGTTGACCTTCAGTTTTCTGACGGCGAGTTTGATATCTCCTACTGTCAGTTTCATGTTTGAGGTTAAAGCAGTCCTTGCGGTGACTGTATTGCCGCTTCCATAGATTACGTTTGTCCCGCCCACAAGGACTTCCCTTGTGATGGTGTCAAGCGTTCTTCCAGCCTGGTCACCGAGAAGTTCGATGGCTTCTGTCAGGTTGTTGTCGATTGCGGTCAGAAGCAGAACGTCGGAGAGTTCGATGTATCCGCCATACTGATTCACAGTTGCTGTCAGTGTGGTGACGTTCAGATTCTGTCCGTTAGGTGTCACGCCTTCTGTGAGAGGGGTGAGCTGCTTTGCAAGCTGAGTATACTTCCTGAACTCGATGGTCTTGCCACCATTCTTCGGAATGTTCTTGATCTGTGCAAACTGGTCATGCACGAGGTTCGGTCTCGCAAACTTCAGAAGAACCTTGTCATAGAAGGTCTTCATTTCAGGGGAAAGGTCATTGGTGTAAGGGCTCTGACCATTCATCAGAGTGGTCTGCGTGTTGCTGAACCTCTGTAAATTAAAATCGTAAATCATTGTGTTATGCTCCTTTGTAGTTTTACCGACATCAAAGGAACATCTCATTTAGTCAAAGCTGATTATCTCGCCTTGTTTTGCCCGCCTTAATATGGCATCGATGTCCTTGTCAGTCAGGTCTTTTGCACTCTTTTTGACATTGACAGTCCCTGTTCTCGTGCCATTCTCCGCAGGACGCATACCTCTTGCCCGAATGTTGTTGGCGTATACTTCCTGTCCCTTGCCATAGGCGGTCTGGATCGCTCCCTGGAGTATCTCCGACAGATGTGCTGCCTCATATACTTTCTGAAGTGATTTCCCCGACACAAGGTCGTTTCGGAAGTCTTCGCTTTCAAGCTCCGTTGCAAGGTCGAAAGATGGGTATAACTTCTTGAGGGCATCCGCTTCTGCTACCCACTTGTTGTAGGTATCGTAGGCATCTTTCCTCGCCTGTTGTTCCATCTTCTCCGTTTCGTATGCCTGGATCTCCCTCTTCATGCGAGAGAGTTCCTGCTGGTTGAAGATCTGTTCCTTTGCGGCTTCGGGGGTCAACCCCCTGTCATAAGCCACATCTTCGAGTAGGCTGTCATCCTTTGACAGTGCATCCAAGAGTCCAGTGACATCCGAAGAATCGATTCCGTACTTGTAGAATAGTGGTGCGAGTCCGTTCACGAGATCGTTGTAGTCATTCTCAAATGACTCCTGATTCTTGAATCTCCTCTGAATAGCGGACTGTATGTCCTCTCCTATCCTGTCCTTGTACTTCTCTCTGAACTTCTGATAATCGTCATCATCCGAAGTTCCCTCGGTTGAACTCTCCTGCTTTCCGGGTTTTGGGGCTTCCTCTTCATACTCAAAGAGGTCATCCTCATCGTTCCTGTCCGCAGTCTGGCTGGCGAGACCAGTGTTGTCATTACTGCCGTCTCCACCATCTCCGCCCGCACTGTCAAAGCCTTCTGCAAAAGCCTGAAGACGGAGTAGGTGCATTGTGTCAAGCATCCTCTGCTCTCCTTCCTGTAGTCTTTCCTACGAGTCTTGTTATATATCCAGTGGCTTACCCACGAGCAATCGCCGGGTGAGGGTGTGACAACACCCTGCCCCCATCAGTTTAGTGAAAGAAAGGAGTGTTTTGAAATGAAAAAAGACTGTCATCATTTCCCCATGGATATATAGTCGCACAATCAGAAAATTATTGCGACTCCCCCCTTTTCACACCACCTTAACATTCTTTGGATAATGACTCCCAAGCAACTTGAAACCCGTCATGGCGAAGTTGATAGCCTCGTTGATATCCCGGTCATAATTGGTGCATACGCAGGATATTGTCATACCATCTTGCTTATCTTTCATATCAAAGTCCCATGCCTTGATATCCTTCAGCCTTGCTATAAGCGTGTAGGCAAGCGTGGATACCCCCGCACATACGATATCTTCCATTAGGGGAGCATATCCTGAGTGCCCTTTTATCCTGATCGTGTGTGTGCAGTCTGTGCCGCTCCATTCCTCTTCGTGTTTTATCTCAATCATTTGGGTGTCGTACTCTCCGCTGCTCTCTGTCTTGCTTTGGCTGTAACTGTTGACTCCGTAGCCGGGAGTCCGTCAAGGGTCGGGGCTTCAGACACTGATCCCATGGACGGCATTGCTCCCGGATCTCCCTGCCCCAAGATGGCGAGTATCTGCTGAGTGTATCCACCCGCCTGCCCTGCAAGAACCGCCGCACCATCAAGCTGTTGTGCCATTTGGGTGGCAAGTTGTGCCAACTGCATAAGCTGCTGATACATCTTTGCATTCTCGGACACTTTCTTTCTGATCTGTTCTACGCCCTCGAACTGCATCATCTCAAGGAACGGCAGGACCTGGTCAGCCATCTGTGGATTGAACACTCCCATCTGGAAGAGTTGGATCGCAAGCTGGTTCTGCGATTCCCTCTGGAACGGTGACATCTTCTGTGCGATCACATTGAAGTCAAATTCAGGAGTTCTCTCCCCGATCTCCATACCATAGCCGTTGAAGTATTCCTGCGGCTGAGGGGCTATGGATGAGTTGTTGAACTTGATATACTCCGTCTCGGAGTTATCTCCCTCGATACGGAAGTATCTGTCCTCTGTGTAGAACTGCCTTACAAGTTCAACCACCAAGATGACTATATCCTTGTAGGCTCTGTACGAACTCTTGATCATGTCTCTGGAGAGTTTTGATCCTGCCTCTTGTAATGCGGCAATGGCTGATGCCGCCGTGACTCCCTGTGATGTTGAACCTTGGGAGAAGTCACGGTTGCCGGATGTCTCCTTCAGCTCATTGATCTTGTTCTCCCAATGCGTAGCCACAAAGGTCGGAAGATAGTTCATCTGAATCTGTTTGATGTTGGTGTCATCAAGCTGACCGCCATCAACATCAACAAAGTCACAGTCCCAATCTGCGAACTGCTCTATATCCACATTGCAGTTCTTCTTCTTGAACCACCGGGGCTTGGCTGTCATGGTGGCATTCTTTGTGATGTTCGCATCCAGCTTGTCTATGACATACTGGGGAGAACGCATGATGTCCACATAGCCAAATCCATAGGGAGATCCCTTTATGGGGAACATCGGGTCGAATACGAACGGATAATGCCCATGGTCAAAGTACCCTCTCTCCTTGTATTCGTCCGTGTTCTCTGATGCCCACAACACTTCACCGCAACAGAACTTGCAGAGATGCACCACGGTCCTGGTACCTTCCATCTTCTTGTACCACCAGTCCACTACAATCTGCTCGTCCGAATGTTCTCTGTTCTGCACTTCGGAATTATATTCCGCCTGTGCCCATACTCCACTCTCTCCAAGTCTGTCCTTCATGAACGGATACTGCTGGATGATAGACTTCTTCTTGACGTACTCAACATGGAAGAGATTGTCTGCGTCCTGAATGTCTTCGATCCCCGGCGTCCAATAGAGATTAAGGGCATCGGTGCACTGAACATTGATGTCACCCAAACCATTCACCATCGTATTGTCCCAGAAGACCTTATAGATCGCTCCGCCTGTGACGAGCTTGTCATACCAGTTCTTTGAGTATTTAGACTCAAAACTGCACTTGTCCAGGATAAGAGGCACGATCTTCGACAGACTCTCCGCAGCCTTTTGGTCGGACTCCTCTCTTGGAAGTATCACCGATGTGGGGATATTATCCATAGCATCTGCGTGTTTGTTGACTACCGAGTTAAAGAGCCATGCCGAAGTTGTTTCCGGCTGCTCATATCCGCCCGATCTCTTCTTCCTGAAGTCTGCGTATCTCACACGGAAGTAGTCCTGGTCTTCCTTGATCCTCTCCTCAAGAGGGACTTTCGCTTCCCTGTACTTTTCCAGGATGGTCATTGCATCATTGACGGTATCCGCATCAATGACTCCAACCCTTCCTCCATACTTTGCTTCACCAAATCTTTGTGGCTTTTCGGTCTTGTCATCGACCTTTGCATTTTCCTCGTCCTGAGGCTCTTTGAGAGTCTCAGGAGGGGCCTTCCGCAGAGACTCTTCCTCTGCTTTCTTCTTCCTTGCCATTGTTCTCCCTCTTGTTAGTTAGTAAGTAATAAAGTCATATGCTCCGAGACTGTCTTTTGCTTTATCTCTCCAAAGGTCAAGCGGATCGTCTCGTATATCCTTAACCTCTTTCTTGCGTACAGGTGGATTGATCGGGTTCTCCATTAAGACATACCGCCACTCATCATAAATGTGATCCTCAAGCGATGTGTCTATGTCTTCAACCTTCTTCTCGTCATAGAGCAGGAGAGGAATCGTCCTGATAAAGTGCTTGCAATTTGAGAAGCAGTAGAACTTCGGTATACCCTTATCATCAAATGCAAGCCTGTAGTGGCATTGCATCTTGCCTGCCAGCCTTGTGTGGTCACCCGGTTCAAAGTAGACCCCTTCCCGCTCCATCATCTGTGCGATAGACTCGCCTCTCTGCTCGTCAAATATAGCCGGGTCAGCTATGCCTATGATCTGTCTCCCCTTGAGATTGATGTCCGTAGACTCTATCTCGTGAATGGCATCAGCTATCTTCTTTGGCTCATACTTCACACCCTCATTGGGAGTGGATGTACAGCCATAAAACTCCTGGAAGTTATACACCGTGCCCTTGTGATCCACCGCATACCAAGAGACTGCAAAGGGTTTGGAATATCCCCAGTCAAAGCCTCTGTATATCCGCCAGTCTGATGGTATCTCAAATGGCTGAATGACGTGAGTCCACTTCCTGTCCACATAGTGCTCCGGGTCATCTCTCCATTCCTCAAACACCTGACCTTCAAAGATATCCCACCTGCCATACAGCCATGCTTCCCTGATCTTCGGGGGAAGAGCTTCCAGCTGCTTGATGTAGTCGGGGTTCGTGTCCATCAGCACCTTGTTGTCTGTCACCAGGGACTGAATGAAGTTGTAGTCATCGGGGTTCTCATTCGCATTGAACTTCCTGTCGATGAAGAGCCTTTTTACCCACGCATGACCAACTCCACCGGGATTGAAGGTATAGTAGATTCTCTTGGGAAAATCATTGACTCCACGGACAGTTGCATTGAGTTTCTTCATCCTGTCTTCTGTCTGATGGGTACTCTCGTCTACAAACATCACGTCCGTCTCATACCCCTGGAATCCTTCTGCATCCTTATCATTCTCACAATACCTGAATATGATCCTCGATCCATTGGGGAATATGATATCCTTCTTTGAGTCATTGTACTTGGCAAGTCTCTTCCTGGGATCGGTATCCCTCACATGAAGAGTCTCACATAGTGGGAGTATATGGTTTTCACGAAGCTCAGGGTATGTCCGTCTGATGATAGTGATCCTTATACCGGGATACCGATACGCAAGCCCGATTGCTTTAGTACGGATCGCCCAAGACTTGCCGCCGCCACGAGCACCGCCAAATCCCACATACTTATGTTTGTCCATAAGAAAGAGTTTCTGCTTTTCCGACGGCATCCCCAATCGCAGTTCCTGAATCATTCCGTCCATCCTTCTAAATCATCTGTGTCAAAGGTGATCCTTACCTCGTGTGCAGAGCTTGCTTCAGTTTTTTCTTTCTCCCACTTCTCCTTCTCAAGTTCAAACTTCTCACGCTCAAGCTGGAGTCTCTGGGCTTCTGCCTCTGTAGGAATCCCACCAAGCGATCTTATAAGCCCCTCAATGGCTTTTAGAGCCTGTGTCATCTCCCGGATAGCCTTTGTATCGACCTTTTGGAATATCTCCTCTGTAGTCTCAAACTCTCCGCCTTTTGAGCCGGAAGTCACCAGGTATCTGTTAAACTGTTGCGGATCGCCCATAGCATCATAGATGCGATCCCTTATAGACAAAGACGCATCCAGGACCTTGGCAAGCTCGTTGGCTCTCTTATTAGCGGATTTTGCAATCACTTTAGAAGCCATTTTAGACTTATACTCTTTGCGAAGCCTTACCCATTCCTCATTTTTACTGTGTTTGGTCACATATCTGGTATTGAGGTGATACTTCTTAATGAGTTCTCTCTGGGTGACATCCGTGGTCACATATTCAGTTTTGATTGCTTCCCAATCTATCCTTCTCTGTGCCATATAGAAAGCATACCAAAGTTGAAAATAAAAATAGACTCCCCCTTAAAAAGAGAGCCTGTAAAAGTGCCGAAAAGCCTTGAAAATCAAGGGTTTTCAGCCTTGGTTGCCAATTGGTTGCCAATTGGTTGTCACTTGGTTGACAGTTGGTTGTCGTAAATCAATATAATATAATGATTGATAGATTAACTAATAATATATAATAATATATATAGTTATTCTTTTAGAAAGAGTAAGAAAAGAGAAAATACTAAAAGAGAAAAGAAAGAGAAAGCCCTTGACAGGAACAACGATAGGTAGTATGCTATTGTAAGCAACAACAGAGATAATCATTATTTCCCCATAACAAAGGAGCGAATCTAATGGCAATGACAGCAAAGGAACGATGGCAGAAATACCTCGAAGCCCATCAAGGTGATCCGACGAGGCAGGAGAGGAAGAGGAAATGGGCAGAAGCCCACCCTGTAGAAGCGAAAGCCAGGAACCGGGAATATGTCCGAAGATACCGAGAGAAGAAGAAACAGTCTGAAGATGGGGAATGATCCCCGTCTTTTTTTATTGTCTCTGTTGGAGAAGAAAGGAGAAAGAGAGATGAAAGGATACAAGCATCTAACCTACACAAACCGACTTCAAATCGAAGCCTGGTTAAAAGCCAAGAAGCCCGTGGCATGGATGGCAGAACAGATAGGATGCTCCAGAGCCACGGTCTACAACGAGTTGAAAAGAGGAATGTATATCAGGAAGAACTCCGACTGGACATACTCCAAAGCCTATGCCCCTGAGATCGCAGAGGACAAGTACCAGGCACATCTGAGAGCCAAGGGCGGAGACCTCAAGATTGGGAACGATTACGAGCTTGCCAGCTATCTTGAAAACAAGATCGCATATGAGAAGTACAGCCCCGAAGCAGCACTTGCACAAATAAAGAAGGATGGTCTGCAGTTTAAGACCACTGTCTCCAAGACCACCCTGTACCGCTATATTGACATGGGGTTGTTCCTTCACCTGACCAATAAAGACCTGCCCTACAAAGGCAGCAAGAAGAAAGGCTACCACGAAGTAAGACCCAGGAGAGCACCTTTTGGAAAATCCATTGAGACTCGCCCGGACCATATCAACAGCCGAGAGGAGTTCGGTCACTGGGAGATGGACTGTGTCGAGGGGAAGAAAGGCACAAGAAAGACACTTCTGGTGCTGACTGAAAGAAAGACACGTTTTGAGCGAGTTTTCCTCATGAACGGTAAAACCTCTGACGAGGTCATTTTCTCCGTCCTACGGCTTCGTGAGAGACTCTCAGATGGGTTTGAGAAAGTGTACAAGTCTATCACCACTGACAACGGCTCTGAGTTTGCATCCCCGGAAGATATGCCTGTCGAAAACAATTACTACTGTCATCCTTACTCTGCATGGGAGCGTGGTTCTAACGAAAATCAAAACAGAATGATCCGCAGGTTCTACCCAAAAGGAACAGACTTTACCCATGTAACGGAAGAGGATATAGCCAAGGTCGAGGCATGGATCAACCGATATCCCCGACCCATGTTCGGCTATAAGTCTTCCGAGGAATTGTACCTGGAAGAGATCAATATGTTAAGTCTGCCTAACGCAATGTGAAGATTCTGTGAAGATTCTAACCTACTACTTGACTTTGCACGGGAATCAGCGGTTTTTCGCAGCGGACGAGCCGGCAGGATGCCTCTGCTGCTCAGACGTTCCCAAAGTGTGCTCACCTCACGTAAAATACCTTTGGCTTGACGGCCCATATATGCTAAAATTACTTTGGAAAAAGGGTGATGACCTAAGGAGGATCAAATATGGAACACTTGATAAAGGACGGACTGAAGCTGGGCTTCGGGCTCATGAGGCTGCCAAGGCTGGGCGAGGGGAAAGAGAAGGATCCCATCGACGTTGAACAGTTCAAGGTAATGGTGGATAAGTTCATCGCTTCAGGCGGCAAATATTTCGATACCGCCTTCGTTTACACGGGCTCTGAGGCGGCCACTAAAGAGGCTCTTTGCGACAGATATCCCAGAGAGTCTTATTATCTGGCATCCAAACTCAACGCCTCTGACTTCGCCGCCAAGACCGAAGAGGAAGCTAAGGCCGAGCTCAGGACCAGTCTGGAGAGGACCGGTGCGGGATATTTCGACTTCTATCTTTTGCACGCTCTGGGAGAGGACAACATAAATAAATATGAAGACTACGGCATCTGGGATTTTGTCTGGGACGCCAAGGCAAAAGGTCTTGTGAAGCATGCCGGCCTCTCCTTCCACGATAAAGCGGATCTGCTGGACAAGATCCTCACGGATCACCCGGAGACGGAGTTCGTGCAGCTTCAGATCAATTACCTGGACTGGGAGGATCCCGATATCCAGTCCCGGGCCTGCTACGAGGTCTGTGTCAAACACGACAAACCCGTGATCGTCATGGAGCCTGTAAGGGGCGGTCTTCTGGCCAGCATGCCGGACAGAGTGACGAAGGTGTTCAGGGAGGCTGATCCCGACGCTTCCACCGCTTCCTGGGCAGTGCGCTATGCCGCGTCTCTACCCAACGTGAGCGTGGTCTTGAGCGGCATGTCCAGCATCGGACAGATGGATGACAACCTCTCATACATGCGGGATTTCAAGCCCCTGGATGACAGGGAAAAGGACGTGATCGCGCGGGCTCTGGAGGTCCTTCTCGACGTGGACCGCATACCCTGCACCGCCTGCAGGTACTGCGCCCCGGGCTGCCCCATGGAGATCGATATACCCAGGATCTTCAATGTCATGAACAACTACAAGATCTACGGTGACCTGGATAAGTACAGGGGCATCTATCAGAGACGCTTCAGGAAAGTCAGGGCATCAGACTGCATCAAGTGCGGCCAGTGCGAGGGGGCCTGTCCTCAGCACCTTCCCATCATGGATCTTTTGGACGAAGTGGCTGCCGTCATGGAATAGAGGCCAGACATGGAATATATCGGAGACGTTTTTTACGAATACGGCGGCGGGCTTTACGCCAATATCACCAACAAGTGCCCCGACAGGTGCGAGTTCTGCATCCGCTACATGGTGGATTCCCTTGGCGGCGCGGACTCCCTGTGGCTCAGGCGCGAGCCCTCCATAGAGGAGATCCTGGAGCTTATGGATCAGTGGGAACTGGACCGCTTCGATGAGCTGGTGTTCTGCGGCTACGGCGAGCCCACCGAGAGGCTGGAGGAGCTCATTGCCACCGCAAAATACGCGAAGGCAAGGTGCCCCTCTATCAGGGTCAGGCTCAACACCAACGGGCTCTCCGACCTGATCAACGGCCGTGACACCCTGCCTGAACTGAGTCAGGTGCTGGACCGCATCTCCGTGAGCCTCAACGCAAAAGGCCCGGAGGAGTACCTTGCCCTCTGCCACCCCAGGTTCGGCATCGGCGCCTACGATGCCATGCTGGACTTCACAAGGCGGGCCAAAAAATGCATCCCGGACGTGACCATGTCCGTGGTCTCCGGCTCCATCCCTTATCAGGACATCGAGCCCTGCAGGCGGATCGCCGAAGAGGACATCGGAGTGAAGTTCAGGGTGCGGTAAGCGCCGGCCGATGTCCCCGGGAAGCAGTGCACGCGGCGGGCCGCGGAGCGTAGCGGCTCAAAATCAATTCTGATATAATTTTTTGCGCGGCGGGGACGGCTGAAGTTCCGCCAAACGCCGCTGAAGGAGGATATACAACATGAACAAACCGACCCTGGTGATAATGGCTGCGGGAATGGGCTCCCGCTACGGAGGTCTGAAGCAGATCGATAAGATCTCCGGCAGGGACATAATACTGGACTTCTCGCTTTTTGACGCGCTCCGCGCCGGATTCGGGAAGGCAGTGATCATCATCAAGAAGGAAAACGAGGCGGATTTCAGGGCCCTGATCGACGACCGGGCCGGCCGCCATATTGACATAGAATACGCCTATCAGGATCTCCACAACATCCCCGATGGCTTCGCGGTCCCCGATGAGCGCACCAAGCCCTGGGGCACCGCTCACGCGGTGATGTCGGCTGCGGACAAGGTCCGCGAGAACTTCGCGGTCATCAACTCCGACGACTACTACGGTCCGGAGGCCTTCCGGGTCATGGCCCGGTTCCTGACCGAGGCCGATCTCTGCGGGACGCCCTACCCCTTCTCCATGGTGGGATACAAGGTGGAAAACACCCTGACTGACAATGGCTCAGTATCACGCGGCGTCTGCACCGAGACCGAGGACGGCTTCCTTTCCGACATAGTTGAGAGGACCAAGATCATGAGGCAGGACGGCGACATCGTCTTCCGGGACGAGGCCGGCGAACTCCACGCCGTAGCCGAGGGCACCCCCGTGTCCATGAACTTCTGGGGTTTCACCCCGGCTATGATGGACGAGATCAAGGCAGCCTTCCCGGCTTTCCTGGAGAATGCCCTTGAGAACAATCCCTTAAAGGGTGAATATCTCCTGCCCGAGTGCGTCGATAAGCTGGTGAAGGCCGGCAAGGCTTCAGTCAGGATGCTCAAGTCCCACGACCGCTGGTACGGGGTGACCTACAAGGAGGACAAGGAGAGCGTATCCGCTTCCCTGAACTCCCTCAAAGAATCCGGCCTCTATCCCGCGGATCTCTGGAAATAGAAGGCGCATGTTTTGCGCAGCGAGGTGACTAAAATGATCAGAAACATGGAACAATCCAAGGAGGCCGCCATCCTTCAGGTCGCTGACATGATGGCCGCCGCAGCCCTCACCGCCCCCAAAGGGAGCGGCAAGGACACCATCCGCACGTCCGTGATCACAGGTGAAGAAAAAGACAAGCTCAGGGACAAGATGCTGGCCCTCTCCGAAGCCTACGGCATGCCCAACTTTGCCCGCGATGCAGGCAATGTGGACAACGCCCAGGCTGTGGTCATCATCGGCTGCACCGGAACCTGCTTCGGCATGTCCAACTGCGGTATCTGCGGTTTCGAGAACTGCGCCGAGTGCCGCAATGCAGGCGCCAGATGCGTGATCACTGTGTCCGACCTGGGCATCGCGGTGGGAAGCGCGGTATCCCTGGCGGCCGACATGAGGATCGACAACCGAGTCATGTACACCGCCGGCAAGGCCGCCCTCAAGCTGGGCTTCATCTCCGACGATACGGCAGTCTGCTACGGCATCCCCCTGTCAGTGACCAGCAAAAGCATTTTCTTCGACAGAGGATCCGGCGCAGTCATCAACCTTAAATAGCCTCCCTTTAAACCCCAAAGGAGACCGAAATGTTAGCAGATAAAGAGATTCTTCTGCCCCTCATAGAGGAGGCTGCCGCCAAAGCCGTGGAGATCCGCCGCGATCTCCACATGCACCCGGAGCTTTCCGGCCAGGAGGTCAGGACATCCGGCGTCATCGCCGCCGCCCTTAAGGAACTGGGCATCGAGACCCGCGAAGGTCTGGGGAAACCCGTCCTGCCCGACCCCGAGTACATCAAGGCCGTTCTCACCTCCGCCATCGCAAAAGACATGCTCAAGGACATGGGAATGGGCGAGGAAGTACTGGGCACAATCGACCTGTCCGGTCTGGACATCGAAAGCATGGATCCCGCCGCCATCGCGGCGATGGCATCGATGATCATGCCCCCGGGGCACGGAGTGCTGGGCACCATCTACGGTGATGACCCCACCCGCGCCATCGCCATCAGGGCCGACATAGACGCTCTGCCGGTGACCGAGGAGACCGACACTCCCTTCAAGTCGCAAAACCCGGGCATCATGCACGCCTGCGGTCATGACATGCACACGGCCGCCCTTCTGGGCACGGCCATGGTGCTCAAAAAATACGCCGACCGGGGCGGCCGCCTGCCGCGCTCGGTGAAGTTCATCTTCCAGCCCAACGAGGAGGGTACCGGAGGAGCGGCGCCCATGATCGCGGAGGGCGTCATGCAGGATCCCGCGGTGGAGAGCATCTTCGCCTTCCACGTGGATCCATCCAGGGAGTATGGCAAGATCAGGTTTTTCCCGGGAGTCATGAACGCCTCCTGCACTGATTTCAAGATCACGGTCCACGGCAAAGCCTCTCACGGAGCTCACCCCAATCTGGGCATCGACCCCATCCCCTGCGCCTGCGACATAGTCCTGGCCCTTCAGACCATAATCACCAGGAAACTGGATCCCGCCAGCGGAGCAGTGCTGACGGTGGGCGCCATAAGAGGCGGATCCACCACCAACCAGGTGCCCGATCATTGCGAGATGGTGGGAACCATCAGGACCCTGGACAACGAGTCCCTCGAGATCATCGAGGATGAGATGCGCCGCCTCGTCAGTTCCGTAGCAGAAGGATACGGCTGTACCGCAGAGACGGTGATCGGGGAACTTTACCCCGTCCTCTTCAACGACCCGGAGGTTTCCGAGGTGATCCGCACCGTTGCGGAAGACCTGGCGGGACCTGAAAACATCGTGAACGATAACGCCCCCAGCTTCAGCTCCGACGACTTCGCATACTTCACCAGCGCCGTGAAGGGCTGCTACTTCCATCTGGGAAGCACCAGACCCGGTTCAGAGGAGATCCACGACATACACAGCAATCTCTTCGATCCGGATGAGAGACTGATCAAGCTGGCCATCACCATGGAAGTGTTCTCGTGCCTGAGACTCATGGGCGCATAGGATATTTTGGACGATCAAAGGAGATTAGAGAAATGAAAACAACCAAGAGAATAATCGCTTTGTGCCTCATACTGATCATGGCCTTCACCCTGGCTTCCTGCGGCTCCAAGTCCGCCCCGGATGAGTCAGTGGAACCGGAGCCCACCCCCTCCATGGCTCTGGACAGCATGCTGAAAGCCATTCAGGCCATGGATTTCGAAACCGCGCAGAAGTACTACGCAGGCGACATGGGCTCTCTTGAAGACCTGAACGAGGGCTCTGACTCGTCCACCGCCGATGTGGTGACCAGGATGCTGAAGGAAGCCCTGAACTTTGACTACACCCTGAGCAACGAGATGATCAGCGCAGACGGGAAGACTGCCACTGTTGACGTGGTCTTCCTCACCTACAACATGGGGGAGATCCTCGAAAAGGTCATGACTGAGCTCATCGCAAGAGCATCTGCCCTCCAGCAGGGCGGCATGACCTCCGATGAGTTCCAGACTGAGATGAACAACATCATCGCCGGAATCTACGAGGACATCATCAAAAAAGCCGACAAGGACCTGCAGATCTCCATCACCGTAGGCCTCACCAAGACAGACGGCCGGTGGATGGTGAACGACCTTAAAGACTCCATTGATTTCATGGATGCTCTCACAGGCGGTCTCATCAGCTACAGCAGTTAGCGCAAAACGCTTTCATTTCAAAGGGCAGCTCCCATGCTGCCCTTTTCAATTTTCATATTCCGGAGCTCGCGCATAAAATATTTTTATGAATGAGTATTTTGCGCTGTTTTTTTGATATAATGACAGTGTGTTACGAGTTTCGTATAAAGGAGGAATAACATGATATATTTTAACTGCGATTACATGGAGGGGGCACACCCCAACATTTTAAAGCGTCTCCAGGAGACCAATATGGATAAGACCGTGGGATACGGCGACGACCCATACACCGAGAGTGCCAGGGCCCGCATCCGCGAGGCCTGCGATGCGCCGGATTCCGAGGTCATGCTGCTGGTCGGCGGCACCCAGACCAACGACGTGGTCATCGCATCCTTCCTTCAGCCCTATCAGGGAGTCATCGCTCCCACCAACGGCCATATCGCCAGGCACGAAGCCGGCGCCATCGAGCACAGCGGCCACAAGGTCCTGGCCCTTCCCGGCGAGAACTACAAGCTGAGCGCCGATCAGATCCGCGAATACTGCTGGCTTTACTACAAGGATGCAAGCAAGGACCACATGGTCATGCCCGGCATGGTTTACATCTCCCAGCCCACCGAGTACGGCACCATCTATTCTCTGGAGGAGCTGACGGCCATCCGCCGGGTCTGCGACGAGTACGATCTGGCCCTCTACGTGGACGGAGCCAGACTGGCCTACGCTCTGGGTTCGTCCGAGAACGACGTGACCCTGAAGGATCTGGCCAGGCTCACCGACGTGTTCTACATCGGCGGCACCAAGTGCGGCGCCCTCTTCGGCGAGGCTGTTGTGGTCCGGGATCCCGGGAGAGTCCCTCACATGTTCATGATAGCCAAGCAGCACGGCGCAGTCCTTGCCAAGGGCAGGCTTTTGGGCATCCAGTTCGATGAGCTTTTCAAGGATGACCTGTATCTCCAGATCGGCCGTCACGCCATCGACATGGCCATGAAGATCAAAAACGCCTGCAGGGAAAAGGGATACGTCTTCTACAACGACTCTCCCACCAACCAGCAGTTCGTGGTCATCTCCAACGAGCAGGAAAAGGCGATGAGCCAGTGGCTTGAAATCGAAATGGATGACACCTATGATGAGGACCACATCGTAATGAGGCTCTGCACCAGCTGGGCCACCAGGGAGGAGGATGTGGACGCCCTAATAGAGAGGCTGTAGTCCGCGAATTAATCAGCTCACCGCGCAAAAAAACCAAAAGACCGGTTCTTTCGAACCGGTCTTTTTCAGTTATGATTCGTCGTTCAATTGGTGTTTTATCTGCTAGAGATATCAATAACCAGCACCGAATCCTGTAAGTACAGCGATAACGATCAGCACGCACTGTGCAGCGAGCAGAGCGAAGAAGATCTTGAAGGCAAGCTTCCAATACTTGTCAAGAGGAACGCCACCGAGACCGGCAACAACAGCAGCGAATGCTGTGGGCCAGATAACGTTGGATAATCCGTCACCAAACTGGTATGCAAGAACAGCAACATCTCTTGTGATTCCAAGAAGGTCTGCCATGGGAGCCATGATAGGCATTGAAACGGCAGCCTGGCCGGAACCTGACGGGATGAAGAAGTTCAGCAGTGTCTGGAAGATTACCATGAAGATAGCGCTGAGCCATTCAGGCAGGTGTGAAAGCGGAAGTGTAAGTCCGTATACTACGGTGTCGATGATGCCGCCCTCTGTAAGGACGAGCTTGACGCCACGGGCAATACCGATCATGATGGCTGCGGTCGTAGCATCCTGGAATCCTTCGACGAAGGTATCTCCGATCTTCTTGAGGTTCCATTTCATGATGATGGCGCAGATGATGGCCATGATCAGGAAGATAGCGCAGATCTGGGAGAAGTACCACCCCCACTTGATAACGCCGACGACTACCAGAGCGATGGTGACTACCAGGTCAAGAAGAACCAGCTTCTCCTGCCAACCGAATTTCATGTTTTCAACGTCAGCCTGCTGCTCCGCAGAAGCCTCACCGATCTCTGTTCCATACAGATAGGAAGCTGTCGGGTCAGCCTTGACCTTCGCGGCATAGCGAAGAAGGATGACGGAAGCAATTACGATCATTACAAGGTGGCATAAAAGACGGAAGCCTGTGCCGGACATGTACGGAATCTCCGCAATGCCCTGTGCTACGCCGACTGTGAACGGGTTCATCATTGCTCCTGCATATCCGCAGGCAGCACCGAAAGCGATGGTGCAGACACCTACCAGTGCGTCATATCCCATTCCTACATAAACTGCAGCGAATACGGGAATGAACGGCAGCCACTCTTCGAACATACCGATCGTGGAAGAACCCATACCGATAAGGACGAGGAAGATGGGGATGGTGATAAGTGAGCTGTTGCCCTTGAATATCTTAAGGAGAACAGCAACTGCTCCGTTGAAGCATCCGGACTTGATGATGAAGAATACGGAAGCGTATGTGATGAATACTAAGAATGAGATATCAGCAGCATTCACCATGCCTTCGTAAACCAGCTCGAACATCCTGAAGGGTCCTACCGGACTTACGTCGTCAACGGTGTGATATGTGCCAGCCACGGCAACATTTCTGCCCTGGGAATTCTCCATATAGTCATATGAACCAGCGGGAATGATCCAGGTAAGAATCGTACAAATAACGATAATGGCGAATAAAATAATAAATACGTGTGGGAGATTTAATTTCTTCTTTTCACCCACTTTTGGGCCTTTACTCATTAAATTTTCCTCCTTTCAGATAACATTCAATTTGAGTAATGCAACGAATCATATAAATAATATATTTAAAGCCATAAGCTATAAATACCGTAAGTTTGATTGTCAAGGTACAGTGCGGAAGGCCTCGCCGCCTTCCCGGTTCCGCAAAACACTATCTGCAGAGCAGTTCTATCATCTCTTCGTATAACTTCTGCGTATCCTCAAGGGACTTGATGGATACATGCTCGTTAGCCTCGTGAGCGGTCACGGGGCCGGGTCCGATGATGATGCGGTCACCCTCGAAGAAGGAGCCTTCCGTGATCCCGAAGAAAGGAGTGCCGAGGGTTCCGGTCTTTTCCTCATAGACCTTCACCAGCGAACTTCTGTTAACGAATGAAGGGATGTCATTTATGATCTCGTAGGATGCATCCACGCCCTCCAGCGCATCGTCGATGAATTTCCTGATGATGGGATATTCCCTCTCAGAATCACAGATCCTGAAATCCAGGTAGACCGTGGTCTCGGCGGGGACCTTGTTGATGGATGTGCCGCCCCTGATTATGCCGATGTTCATGGTGGGATACGGGATACCGAAGAAGTCGCTGGGATGCTTCCTGAGCTCCATCTCGAAGTCCATCATTTTGTTCAGAAACCTTACCGCGTTCTTGTTGGAGCTCCTGCCCTCTATGGGAGTGCTGGAGTGGGTCGTGGTTCCATGGAAGGTGAATATGATCTCCAAAAGCCCCTTGGATCCCACCGCAGGCTTGAAGTCCGTAGGCTCGGCCACCACCACGTGGGGCGGGAATTTGGTCCCGGCGTGGACCAGGTCCCAGACGCCTTCGAACATTATTTCTTCATCGTAGGTATGATATGTGCGGATGCCCTTTTTGAGGGACTTCAGGTCGGTATTGGCAATGGCAGCCATGAAGCAGGCTGTGCCGCCCTTCATATCGCAGGCACCCAGTCCGTAGAGCATACCGTCTCCCTTGTCCGTGAGAACGTGGGGATCCGTCGTCCAGCCCTCAGTGATGTCCACCGTGTCGGAGTGACCCAGAAAACCTATGGCCGGTTCATCGCCGTAGCTTGCGATGAGGTCCTGCTTGCCTGTCTTCTCATTGGTCATCCTTTCGACACCGAAACCCAGTTTCGTATAAAAATCCTCAAGGTAATCCATGAACTCGCGGTTGCATTTGTCCGCTATGGTGTTGATGGCTACCAGATCTTTGAGAATGTCTTTTGCGACCATGTTGACCTTTCCTTTTACCCAAAAATCGGCACTTTCCCACAAAATGCCTTCTATACACCCTGTATTATAACAGAAACTGTTGACCCTAACTAAGGATTTTTGTGATTTTTTTGCTATAATACCAAATAATTATGCTGTGCTTTGCGCCAGGGCGACCTTTATCTTTTCGTAAAACACCCTGTGCCCCTCTTCCGTCAGATGCACCCCGTCGAAGCAGAGTTCCAGCGGCCAGGAAGAGGCGTCCAGGAAACGCAGTTCAAAAGACTTCGCGATCTCCCTGTACAGCGGTGCCAGCCTTTTCATTTCGCTTATTACAGCGGGATCCGTCCAGGTGCCCGGACTCATGGCTGGCGGAGCGATCAGTATGATCTCAGGTCCACCGGAACCACCCAGAAGATCCAGGATGTTCGAAACATACCTTTCCATCCTGGCAGCCACCCTTGAGGCTGCCTCCCCCGGCTCCCCGCCCGTTCCGGTCCTTTCGGCACAGAGCACTCTCTCCAGCACATCGTTGGAGCCGAACATGAGGATGATCACATCAGGTTTTTCCACCTGGTACACCTCCGAAACATAAACCCCGTTCAGAGGGATCTCCGCTCCGTTTATGCCGTGGTTTCTGACGCTCACCCCCGCGAGCGCGTTAAGACGCCCGGTCCAGCGCACGCTGTCCGGGTAGCGGCCGAAGCTTCCCATGCGCGGGTCGTATCCGTATGTGTTGCTGTCACCGAAACAGGCTATCCGGATCATCTACTCCTCGCCCTCGTCAGGGCTGTACTCCGGCACGTCTTCCTCCTCCTCAGCGCCCAGGATGGCGGCCTCATAGAATTTCCTGCCGTTCTCGGTAACGAAGCCAAAGGCTTTGGTGGCGGCGTTCTTTACCGTGGATCCCGTCTTGAGGGCAGTATCCTTCGCCTGCTGCCTGCGGGCGTCCATCCTGGCCTGGCAGTCAGCGCAAAATGCACCGTCCCCTTCTTTCAGGGGCTTGCGGCACCAGCGGCACACGTAGAAGATGGGCTCTCCGCACTTGGAGCAGTAATAGTCGTCCGCGGCGTAGACCAGTTTCTTTTTCTTTGCTATGCATTCGGGATCGATGCAGCCTTTGATCTTTTTCATGTTCGTTCTCCTATCTTATCATTGAAATAAGCGGTCTTCCCAGTTCTCTGAGCCGGGCGCGCCGGACCCGGTAGTCCGGTATGATCTTCTCCACCTCAGCCCAGAAGCGGGGCGAATGGTTCATCTCCTTCAGATGGGCCAGTTCGTGGACCACCACGTAATCTCTCACTTCGTCCGGAAGCAGCACCAGAAGGCAGTTGAAGTTCAGGTTGCCCTTGGCGGAGCAGCTTCCCCAACGGGTCCGCTGGGCCCTGATGGAGATCCCGCCGTAGGTCAGGCCCATGAGGGCGGCGTAATGCTCCACCCTGGGAGGAATGTCCTTCTTCGCCCTTTTTTTGAGCTCGGCAAGGTCCTTTTCCTCAAAAAACCTGCCCTCCAGGATGGATCTGCTCTCGCGTATCTTTGCCAGGTGCTTCTCGATCCAGGATCTTTTGGCCCGGAGCAGATCCCTCACAGCGCGGTCCGTCGTAAAGCGCGGCACTCTCACCAGCACCTTCCCGTCATCCGTGATCTGAATGGCAGAGCTGCGTCTTTCGGAGCGCTTCACCGTGTATTCAAAATCGAATTCAGATCCCGTCATAGTTCAGCCGCTTCTCTCATGGCAATGTTCTCCCTCTTCACTGCCTCCATCGCCTCATCATCGGTGTAAAGTCTGGCCGCCAGGGCCAGCATCAGGTTGGCGGAGCTGAGCAGGGCGCTGTGAACGTTGTCTTTCTTCATCTCGCCGGCGAATTCGGGAGTGTGGATCTTGTAGGGCTTTCCGATGGACATGGTGGGCTGGAAGGCCGGACACCTGTAGCTGACGTTTCCCACGTCCGAGGACGCAAGCACCCCCTTCGGAGGATCCACGTAGTCTATGCCCAGGGCGTCCATGCAGCTCTCTACGACAGTTTTTTGCGCGGGAGTCACGTGCAGGTCATGGTATGGCGGACCCGAGAACACTTCAAACTCCGTACGGGACATGACGCCGGCGGCCTTTCCCGCCTCCAGGGCCCATGCTGTAATGGGGTTCAGATCTTTGCGGTAGGGGGCTCTGGCATAGAATTCCGCCTCCGCATAATCCGGAATGATATTGGCAGCGTCTCCTCCCTTGTTGATATTGTACTGGAGACGCACATCAGGCTTCATCTGCTGTCTCATCATGTCCACAGCGTCCAGGAAAAGTCTGGCGCCGTTCAGGGCGTTCCTGCCCTCCCAGGGCGCCAGGGCCGCGTGGGCGGACTCACCGTGCCACTTGAACACGAAGCCGTCTATGGCGCTGCACTCCATGGAGGCTGAGGTGAAGTAGTTCATGTGCACCATGACCGCGAAGTCATAGTTGTCGAACACTCCGTCCTCCGCCATCATGGCCTTGTCTCCCAGGAACTCCTCGTCTGGGGTCCCCAGGATGTCCACGCCGAAATCCAGCTGATCCCTGAGCTCGTTCAGGGCCAGGGCAGTGAGCACGCTGGCGCTTCCGCTGGCACAGTGGCCGCAGGCGTGGCCCAGACCGCGCAGGGCGTCGTACTCAGTCAGGATACACATTCTGTTCTCCTTATCTGGATTGATGACCCCCTTGAAGGCGGTGGGAAATCCGTGGAAGGGATACTCGGTCTCGATGCCGTGCTTCCTGAGCACGTCCACGATCTTCTGTGAACTTTTGAATTCCTGTGCGCTCACCTCCGGTTCATCAGCCATGGAATCGCTTAAGGCTATGGCTTCCGCGGCAAATCTTTCGGCCTGTGCCACCAGGGCTTCCCGGAGACTTTTTTCTCTTTCTTTCTTGTCCATTTCTTTCCTTATTTCGAAGCAGCGAGGCGTTTCTCTGCTCTCAGGCCTCCCAGGGTTCCAGCCTTATGGGTTCAGTTTCAAGCAGCGCCCTCTGCTCGTCATCTAGATATTTTCTGTCGATTATGACTTCGTAAACGTATTCTCTGAAGTACTTCTCGCTGGCGACGAAGTAGCCCTCCCTGCCGACTTCCTTGCCCCAGCTGTTCTCGATCTTCCAGCGGTCAGGACAGCCGTCTCTGTCCAGGTTTACCCCCACCAGGATCATGGCGTGAGTGGCGCCTGACTGTTTGTAATCCAGCCTTTCCTTCTTTTCCATGTTCCAGTCCAGGCCGCCCAGAAGCTCGGAATATGCGAAGCTGTCCGGATCCCAGACACCGGCTTTGCGGTCGCCGAAGGCTCCGGAGTCACAGCCGAACCATACGGGTACTCCGTCCTTAAGCTGCGCCAAGGCAAGCTCTTCCATCTCTTCAGCGGTAAGATTCAGCGCATGCAGGTCCATGCCCGCCTGGCAGCACATGTTGTGGAAGACATAGTACTTGCCTGTCTCCATCTTTTCCGTGGGGGCGTTCATTACCGTTACGAACCTGTCCAGATCCTCCCCGACATATTTGTCGTAGAATTCCCCGGGAGTCAGACCGTAGTCCGCGTGATAGCCCCCGTCCTTGTCCCTGTACTCGAAGTCGAAATTGTTCACCGGCTCTCCGAACACGATGCACTCGGCCTTGTAGACCGCGGCCATCATCTGTTCCTTTGCCTCCTCAAGGGCATCCCGGTCCGATCCCTCCGCCTTCATGTTCCTAAGCTCCGCGGCATATCTTCTGACCGTATTGTTCAGAAGCGTCATGAACTTATCCGTGTGGGAGCTCTGGTAGGATTCCGGCATGACGTACTTGGGCACAAGGCCGTACTTCCTGATAAGCCCCACAGCCTGTTCCCAGTAGCCGCCGTCCCCGAATCCGAAGTTCAGAAGATGTTCCATGATGTGAGAATCCAGCTTCTCCCCGGCACTCTCTATGATCATCTCAAGGAAGTTGTTGGTCTTTTCCAGTTTATCGTAAAAGGCGAGGTAGTTCTCGGAAAACTCGAACTGCTCCACCCCGAGCTTTTCCGCAGCCACTTCACGCAAAATATTCATGGCCGCGAACATCCAGCACCTGCCGGACTTTTCCTGGGCGGTGATACCCTTCGTCTTCACCTCCACAGTGAAATCACCCATGAGTCGGGCGGCCTTCATGGGAAGATACGCCAGATCAGCCAGCTCCGTCTTTGCCATGGCAGCGTTGGCCGCTCTGGCGTGAGGATCGGACTCGAAGCCTTCCCTGAATCTGTTTAGCTGTTCAAATGTAAGTTCTTTCAAGACATGCCTCCTGATTTGTATGTATTTCCCGTTCATTATATCAAATAACCTGCACTTTTGCACAAAAATATGCAAGGGGGACATTTCTGTCCCCCCTGCCGGATATTTTGCATTATCTTTTGCTTACTTCAGTTCTCCGTTTACGATCATCCTCGCAACGTAAGATGCGCAGTAGCCCACCACCTCTGCATCGTGGGGTGTGCCGTCGTGGTCGTTGTAGGCCTTGAGGCCCTCGGGAGTCTTCCAGTCATAGACCGCGCCCATGTTGTGGGTCAGCACCTGGCTGCAGAGGATCCCTTCGTATCTCTCCCTGAAGATCTCAACGAACTCCCGGATCCTGGCGTGCACCGGATCGTAAGTTCCGCTCCAGTCTGTAACCGGTCTTCCGTCGAAAAGGCTGATGCAGAACGCCACAGCGTTCAGGGCGCCACAGGTCCCCTCCAGGCAGCAGCCGCAGCCGCCGGCCAGGCCGAAGCCTGCCTTGATCATCTCAGGCGTGATCCCCATATCAGGGAAGGTGAGATACAGTCCGTTAAGCACGCTCTGCATGCAGTTTCCGTATAAAGTTTCGGTCTTGTGGGCTTCATCGTAGGCCTTCTGTACGAGAGCCTCTTTTTCCTCAGCCGGAAGAGCATAGTAATCTTTCATGTTTTCCCTCCTCAATGTCCTTCCTGAGATATTAACTAGCAGATGGTCTTTCCGCCGTCAGCCACGAAGTTGGTCCCGTTTACGAAGCTTGCTTCGTCTGAGCACAGGAATGCCACGCAGTTTGCCATCTCCATGGGTGTCGCGGGACGCTCCATGGGTCCGAGAACGATGTTGTCCGTGGGATCGTCGAAGCCGTTGCCCTTGTAGGACTCCATGACCTCTCTGTACATTCCGGTGTCTACCCAGCCCGGTGAGATGGAGTTGATCCTTACGCCGTTCACGCCGTTTTCGGCGGCAGCCGTCTTGGTGATCTCGATGATGGCAGCCTTGGATGCGCCGTAGGCCACCTCGAAGGTGTATCCGAACATTCCGGAGCAGGAGCCGAAGTTCACGATGGCCCCCTTGCCCTTGGCCTGCATTACAGGAAGTGTGTAGTGCATCATGAGAAGTGTTCCGAAGAAGTTGATGTTCATGATCTTCTTCATGTCTTCATATTTATATTCCTCGATCCTGGCTGTGGGACCCTGTATTCCTGCGGTATTTACGAGAATATCAATGGTGCCGAAGTGCTCCAGGACCTTTTCCACCAGACCCTTGACCTGAGCCTCATCGGCAAGGTCGCCTGCCAGGCAGAGAACTCTGTCATTGTCCAGTCCCAGTTTCTCAACTGTCTTCTCGCAAAGCTCTTCTTTGATGTCCAAAAGAGCCACCTTGGCTCCTCCGTCGTAGAATTTTTTGACGCAGGCCGATCCGATCCCGCCGGCCGCTCCCGTGATGATAGCTACTCTGTCCTGAAAGTCCATTTTTTGCCTCCTGTCAAAACATTTATTTGATACGATCATTCCGTATATATGAACTGTAATTAATAAACTGTTACATAGCCGTGGTCTCCACGAATTCCTTCCTCATGGCTTCCACGAACTCCGGCTGGGTCAGGGCATCCTCTCCGGTCATGACGAACGCCTCAGCCACCAGCTTCATCTGCTCATAAGCGTAATCCGTATCTGCCGCTGCGCAGAACTCATTGGTGTGGATGCCTATGGCCGGGTCTCCCGTAACATCCCAGAGCTGGTGGATGGTGGGGCAGCGGTAGCTCACGTTTCCGATGTCCGATGAACCGCCGAAGTCCACTTCCCTGATCACAGCATCGGGAGCGGCTTCTCTGAAGTGGGCCATGGATCTGGCGCTTAAGGTCTCGTTGGTGTGAAGGTCATCGTAATATCCCTCGAAGTTGGTGATCTTCACCTCGCATCCCGTGGCCAGAGCGGCACCCCTCGCACAGTTCTTGATCTTCTCGCTGAACCCGTGGACATACCTGGATGTGTTGGCCCTTATATAGAAATCGCAGCTGGCGTAGTCCGGAACTGCATTCCCGACAGTGCCGCCGTTGGGGATGATGCCTGATACTCTGGCATCAGGAGTAACGTGCTGTCTCAGAGCATTGATGCCGTTGAAGGTCTCGATGACAGCGTTCAAGGCATTCACTCCGTCCCAGGGAGCTGTGCCCGTATGGGCAGACTTGCCGAAGAACTCGAATCTCTGGGAATCCAGAGCAGCCATCATACCGCTGGCAGCGTGGGTGCCGAAGGGATGTCCCATGATGGCGCAGGCAAGATCGTCGTAGTAGCCGTTCTCTGCCAGTATGCACTTGGCGCCCATGGTCTCCTCCGCCGGGGACCCTATTACTCTCACCTCGCCGCCGTACTCATCCACCGCGTCCTTCATGGCGATGGCGGTCAGGCAGGCCAGGGTGCCGATCAGATTGTGACCGCAGGCGTGGCCCAGTCCGCGAAGAGCATCGTACTCCGCAGGGAATCCGATGACCGGCCCCGGCTTCTCGCCCTTGTAGGATGCGATGAAGGCGGTCTCCAGTCCGCAGACTCCTTTTTCGACGGTGAAGCCGTGCTTCTCAAGAAGCCCGGTGAGTCTGGAACAGGCTTCGAACTCCTGATTGCCCAGTTCCGGGTGCTCATGGATATAATGAGCGATCTCCCTGATCTCGGGAAATACTGCTTCTATTCGTTCTTTAGGACTTCTCATATGAATTGCTCCTTTCATGTCCTTGCCCTGAGTTCCCGTGCAAAACATCCGCACCGGATCACACCTTGCCCAGGACCTCCACGTACATTCCGGCTTTCTCTCTGAAGATCCGGCCGATCTCCTCTACTCTTTCATCTGAGGGCGGTTCGAACTCTACCGGCTCCCCTCCGATGTTGCGCTTCTTTGAGGCGCCCAATGTATGATAAGGAAGAAGGGTGACACGTTTCATCCCGTTCTCCCTGTAGAATTCCGCAGTGCGTTCAACGATGCCGTCGGTATCGTTTACCCCGTGGATCAGAGGCATGCGCATCCAGATCTTTTCCCTGAGCACAGGATCTGCCGCCAGGGTCCTGAGGTTCTCCAGGATCGGTCCGTTGTCCACGCCGGTAAACTCTTTGTGGACTTCAGGATCTATGGACTTCATGTCAAAGAGCACGTACTCCAGATTGCCGTGGGAGGCAATCCTTATGAGATCCTCTGTCCTTCCCAGGCCGGAGGTGTCCAGGCACACCCTGATACCCTTCTCCCCGGCCAGTTCTATCAGCTTCTCCGCAAAGGCGGCCTGAGCCAGAGGTTCACCTCCGGACACGGTCATGCCGCCGCCGGTGTTGTCGTAGAAGGTCTCATCCTGCCCCACCTTGTCCATTACCTCTTCAGCGGTCATCCGCTGAGCCACAGCCTTGAGAGCGTTGGCGGTGCAGTTGTCCGCGCATTTTAAACAGTTGTCGCAAAGCTTCCAGTCGATCACGATCTGACCGTTTTCGTCCGCTGATATTGCTCCCCTGGGACACACCCCGATGCAGTAGCCGCAGTGGATGCAGCTGTTGGGCATCCTGATCAGCTGCTGATCGAAGCTGATCAGCTCCGGATTGTGGCACCACCTGCAGTTCAGCGGACAGCCCTTAAGGAAGACCGTGGTCCTGATCCCCGGCCCGTCCTCGGTGGAAAACTTCTGGATCCCTCCGATAAGCGCCGTCAGATTATCTTTTGCTGCATCTATATTCTGCATGTTTATTCCCATCACAGTGATTTTGGTCATTCTGTTCCGATAATATTGTATTTCATACCGTTATCCTTCTCAACGGAAAAATTGTCAGAAAACGTTATTTTGTTGCTTAAGAGGCCCATTCGTGGTATTCTGTGTATAGCAAAATAATCAATTTTACAGACTACAAAAGCCGCCCCCCAGGCATTCAGTCAGCCGGCGCGGGAAGGTTTTGCGGCCCGGGCAGAATATAGGAGAACGACATGCTTCTTGAAAAAACTTCCTACTCAAACGACTTTCCGCTTCAGATACGTGTCATGCAGGTAAAGGACTACCCTCTGCACTACCACCAGGACATCGAGCTGGTCTACGTGCTGGAGGGCCAGGTGGTTCTCAGAAGCGGATACTGCACCTATGATCTTCACGAGGGCGATCTGTTCTGCAACAACGGTCATGAGGTGCATTCCATAAGCTCCGATACCGGAGAAAACGTGATCTGCTCCATAAAGATCAGCAACAGCTTCTTTACCCAGTTCTTCCCCAAGCTGTCTCACTCCAGCTACAGGACCTACTCCAAGGTTCCTCACGACGAGAAGTTCGATACCCTGAGACGCTTCTATCTGACCATACTTCACGACTACCTGAAGAAGAATTTCGACTACAAGAAGCAGTGCATCTATCAGATGAACGAGCTGATCAAATATCTGAACAAGTACTTCAACCTGTTCTCACTTTCCGACAAGGTGGTGGTGGGCTTCGAATCCAGCAACCAGATAACCATCGACCGGATCAGCCGCATCATAGACTACATATACGCCAACTATTCGGAAAAGATCACCCTTCAGAACCTGTCCGAGGCGGAGCATCTGTCTCCCTTCTATCTGTCACACCTGATCCATGAGTATACGGGCATGAGCTTCCGGGACTTTCTCTGTTTCGCAAGAGCCGAGCGTTCCGAGATCATGCTTCTTGAGACAGATAAAAAGATCAGCGCTATCGCCAAAGAATCAGGCTTCTCCACCACTGCCTACTACAAAAAATATTTTGAGCAGTGGTTCGGCCACTCCCCGGAGGAGCACAGAGTCCTCTGCAGACCTCTCATATTGGGGCCCGACCATCCGGGAAGCATGAAGGACGTGCCGCTCAGCAGGGCCATTTCTCTTACCGAGGACGCCCTTTCCATGATCACATCCCAGGACGTTTCAAGCTCCAGGATCAGCAGATCCAGGCTTGATCTGGATATCTCCGGCAGCGGGGAGACTGCCACAAGCCTCAGTCCTTCCTTTTCGGTGAGCATCACCGGCGAAGACTACGAATTTCTTGGAAACTCCCTGCCGATGGCACTTAGAGAGCTCTTCGGAGACGCGGATGTCACAGTCATCATCCCGGAGGATCTGGAGAAGGAAGACACAGGGCTCGCCGCTCTTCTCAGGAATAACGGTTATACCGTTACCGCATCCCATGCCTCATGGCCCGCCCGTGAGCGGGTGCCCCACTACGGTAACGACACCTGCATGGCCCCCATCCAGGCCGTCAAAGACTATCTCTTCGGCATAAACGGAGAGATCAGGGTCCGTCTGAGAGACCAGGGAGATCCCAATGTTATATTCAAGGGACAGCCGGGCTGTCTGGCATCGGCATGCATCAAAAAGACCCTGTATCACGGTTACCAGTTTCTGTCACTGATGGATGGCAAGCTCATGTCTCTCGGTCCCAACCACGCAGTCATGAAGCTGGACAGGGTCTGCCCCACCTACATGGCACTCGTCATGAACTATGACTCAAAGTCCGAGCGTCTCATGGAGACCAGCTCCACTGTATATCAGGCCTACGACGCCATCTCCGGATGCATGGATGAGCTGGAGGCCAGCCTCAGTTTCCCGGTGACCTCCGGGACCTACTACATTTCAAGATGTCTCATAAGCGACTCCTCTTCCCTGTTCGGTCTTACCGGCAAAATGGGCTTTCCCGACATGGACCGGGATTCACGGTCCATCTTCCAGCGGATCATAACCGGCGATCTCAAAAGCGAAACGGGAACCATCGCCTACAACGACAGCGCCCACCTGAGTTTCAGTCTAAGAGGCGTAGGGATGGAGATCGTGATACTGAAGCTGAAGAAAGAATAGTGCCCGCCCGCGGCATCCTGCCGCGCAGACCGGAGCTTACGGCTGAAAACCATCTTTTGAAAATAAGACGCAGATCATGTTGACATATTTTTTCAGCCGCAAAACATCCGCCCCAAAACCACAAAAACTCCGCCCTCCGGCGGAGTTTTCGCACATTATAGTTTAGTTGAAGTTGTACTGTGTCACGATGGGTTCCCTTCCCTGAGTCTTGTCGTTGAAATACTCATACAGACTGATGCCCAGGAAGGATCCGCTGATGTTCACGATGTTATCGAAGCCATTTCCCTTAAGACAGCAGAGAGCGTAGTAGGATCTCTGGCTGGAACGGCAGTGAACATAGACCGGCACGTCCCTCGGGATCTCGTCCAGGCGACCCCTCAGCTGGCTCAGCGGAATGTTGTGCGCGCCCTTGATATGACCTGCGGCGTACTCGCTCTCCTCGCGGACGTCCACGATGCAGGCGCCGGACTCCACCAGGCCCCTGACATCGGATACATGTACCTGTCTGAACTTGTCATTCAGAACATTCAGAGCCACCAAAGCACCGAAGTTGACCACATCTTTTGCGGTGCTGAAGACCGGGGAGTAGCATAGTTCCAGAGTCTTCAGGTCCTCAAGGGTGGCTCCCATGGTGATCATTGCCGCGATGACGTCGATCCTCTTGTCTGCTTCGCCGCGGCCAATGGCCTGAGCGCCAAGGATCTTGCCCGTGGGCACCTCGAAGATCAGCTTGAAGGCCATGTAGTGGCTGTCGGGCATCATTCCCACCTTGTCGTTGGGGAAGATCATGACGGAGTCGAAGCTGTAGCCCGCCTTGGCCGCGGTCTTTTCGTTGAGGCCGGTGGATGCTGCGTTCTGTCCGAAGACCCTGACGCAGGATGACCCGATGAATCCCTTATATGTGTTGGTTATTCCGTACATGTGATCCGCTGCCGCTCTGGCCTCCCACTGGGCGGGCCCGGCCAGGGCCAGGCGTCCCGGCTTGTGGGTCAGCATGTTGAATATCTCGATGGCGTCTCCCACAGCGTATATATCAGGGTCCGAAGTCTGGAAGTTGTGATTCACCCTGATGCCGCCGGTCTCACCGATCTCCAGGCCGGCGTCTTTTGCCAGGCCGGTCTCGGGAGCAACCCCTATGGACATTATGACGCAGTCCGCGGGGACCTTGAATTCCTCCCTCTCACCGTCTGCTCCGGTCCTGACTGCCGTTACGGATCCATCGCCTATGGCGGTCACCGTACTTGAAAGATGGAGGTCTATGCCGTTGTCATCCAGTTCTTTGTGGAGGATCTGGACCATATCGTAATCGAAGGGCGCCATTATCTGATCAAGCCCTTCGATGAGGGCCACCTTCTTCCCCGCCTTCACCACGTTCTCAGCGGTCTCAATACCGATGAATCCGCCGCCTACCACCACAACGTTCTCCACCTCGGGTCTGTCGATGCAGGCCTTGACCCTGGCGATGTCGGTGACGTTCCTGATGCTGAACACGTTGTCCCTGTCGATCCCCTCGATGCTCTTTGGCATGATGGGTCTGGCTCCGGGAGCAAGGACCAGCTTGTCGTAGCTCTCCTCGTAGGTCTCCCCGGACATCAGATCACTTACGGTGACGGTCTTCCTGTCCCGGTTGATCTTCACCACTTCGCTCATGATGCGGGCTTCGATGTCGTGGGAACGCTTAAAAGCCCCCGGCGACATCAGCACCAGGCTCTCCTGCCTGGGGACCACGTTCCCCAGATGATAGGGAAGAGCGCAGTTGGAAAACGAAACGTGTTCACCTCTCTCAAACATGACGATCTCGGCCTTGGCGTCCAGCCTGCGCACCCTGGCGGCAGCGGAAGCTCCGCCGGCCACTCCGCCTACTACTACTAATTTCATACAGTTCCTCCTGTTATTTATATGTCTTGACTTATGGCTCAAACAGAATTCGTTCAATTGGGCCGCAGTCATTTGAAACAATGTTTTGTGGCCCACATTTTTGCAAAATATTTGGGCCTTATTCCTCTATTGTGCTGATTTGTGGCCCAATTCCTTCTCAAATCATTGGGCTACACTCCCATATAATCCCTAAATGTAGCCCACTATTATCTCAAAATACTGGGCCACATTTAACCATCACGATAGGTTGTGGCCCAATTGGCTTCAAATAGGGTCGCCTGGCAGAAGATCACATCTACTCCTGCAGCACCTTGCTGAATATCTCGTAGTTGCGGTTGATCCAGGAGCCCTTCTTCACTGCGAAGATCACGCTCCTGAAGTATTTTGCGTAGTCCTGCTCCAGGAGAACGTACCTGAAGCAATCCGAAACCAGCGCGGGCGGATTGTTGAAGGCGCCGCAGCCAAAAGCTCCGAGGATCAACACATCCGCGTCGTTCTCAATGGCAGTCTCCAGTATGTTCATGATCCTGGAATCGAAGGCCTCGACCAGCTGGCCCCTGGGCACCGGCCGGGTCTTCTCGGGGTGCAGCTGCGGGGCGGCGCAGGTGATCACGTCAGTCCTGAACCAGTCCTCACGGGCTTTCAGGCTGTAGTTTTCGTTCTTGAACACCGTGACCCCGGGGCTGTAGATCAGATTGTCCGTGCCCAGGTCCCCGGTATTTTTGCGGTTCCAGCCGTAGTAGTTCTCCATGAAGTAGTGGCGGGTTATGGCGTTGTAGAGGTTGCTTGTCCTGCAGAGGTCCTCCTCCTGAGCTCTTGCACCGCGTTCCACTCCGCCGCCCGGGTTATATGCGTTGGCGAAGTTCAGCACACAGATCCTGCCCTCGCCCACGTGGAGGGCGGCCTCCTCGAAGGTGCTCCTGTCGGTGACCGTGATGTTGAACTCCTCGTTCTTCACGGTCCTGTTCTCAGCCTGGAAGCCCTGGCGGTACATCCAGGACTTTCTGGTGGTCTCCTCGGTGAGCGCAGCAAGCTCCGGATCCTCTTTTATCAGCGCCTGTGTATCATTGAATTCCTTGATCAGGTCGAATAACATACGTTTTCCTCCTTATTCGACGAAGTAATATCTGTTGGGTTTTCTCCCGGGAGCCTTGGGCTCGGGCCCGTCGGGGTAGCCGATGATGCAGTGGCCGATGCCCTCGTAATCGCCCTCGATCCCGAGGCCTGCCAGCCACTCCTTCCACTCCGGCTGCTCGAACTCTTCCCTTGCCCTGTTGATCCAGCAGCTTCCGAGCCCCTCGGCGTGAGCGGCGTTCATCAGATTCTGCATGGTGCAGGCGCCGTCGTACACGTGGTTTGGCGACGACTTGTCCGCAAGCACCAGCAGCAGGTCCGGCGCGCCGTAGAACGGGTCGAATCCCTCATCCCATCCGCCCACCAGACGGTTGGCCTCGGACAGCCTGTCCCTGAGCTCCTTGTTGGTGATGGCGATGATTATGGGAGTCTGCATGTTCTTGCCGCTGGCCGCGTAGAGCCCCGCCTCCACGATCCTGTCGATCACTTCTCTGGGCACGTGCTGGTCCCTGTACTTCCTGACGCTTCTTCTGGTCAGCATGTTCTCAATAGCTTCGTTCATCATCATTCCTCCGCTTCCTTTAAACACCTCAGGCTCGCGTCCACAAGTCTCTCGTTGAGAGCCGTCCGGTCGATTATGTCTTTTATCAAACTGTCCAGTTCCGATCCCTCTTCATAGTTGGCCGGCGCAAAATATCCAATCCTGTCGTCCCTCATCATCTGGTGCACCTTGGCCCTTCCACCTGTTCGGTCATGGTAGACCCCGATGGAGTATCCGCCGTAGGCGTTGACCAGCTTCATGCAGGGGATGTCAGTGGCGCTGTCGCCTATGTAGACCATGTTCCTGAAGGGCACGCGGATGTCTCCCGGCTGGAAATAGTCGTTGACCGCCGGGTCGTTCACGTCCAGAGTCCCCTTCTCGATCCTGAAAAGGAACTGGGTCTTGTTGGTGAAGTTCACCACCTGTGCGGGCCACTCCGCCACGCCGCGGTCATTGTAGTAGAAAGAGCTGGCGTAGATCTTCTCGAAGGCCCCCGCTCTGGCCACGGATGTGCCCTCGATCATCTCCTTGAGGCCGGATGAGATTATGTAGTGCTCAACGATGACGCCCTTCTCACGGCCGTATTCTCTGGTACGCTCGAACCAGGTCTCCACTCCCGGGAAAAGCTCCACCCGGGAGCCGTAATCCTCCAGGGTCTTCCTGGTGAAAAGAAGTTTCCCCTCCGCCTCCTGCAGCATGAGCCGCATGTAGGCCAGGTTCTGGTCCATCTCATTCTCGGATGAAAGCCATCCCGTCAGTTCCCAGAACTCGCTGACGTCGTGGCCCACGGACTGGATGTAGCCCTGAGCCTGCATGTCATCTGGGGATAAAGTTTTGTCGAAGTCGTAGCAGATGGCCACCACCGGGCGGTCTTCCTTGGTCCTTCTCTCGTATTTGATGTCTGTCATAGGCTTGTCCTCATATGTTACGTTTTTTATTATTATATTATATGACTCATATATATCCAAGCAACTTTTCTCTTGATTTTTTGTTCATTATCTACAAAGTCGAAAGCAAACTATAATATTTAATAATTTCCATATCGATATACAAGCCCCCATTCCAATGCACCTTATGTTGGGCTGTTTCAAAAGGAAATGACCCTTTTCTCATTAAGCAAAGTCCGCTATGCCAAAGATCCCGCTCATGGGGGTCGGTGTTCACATCGAAAAAAAAACTGGTTCAGCATGAACTGATAAACTAAAAGAAGACATGTAAACCCATGTGAACTTGTAAGATGAAATTAGACATGCAAAAAAAGCATGCCTACTTTTTTCACGGAAAAACAGTTCACGGCATAGCCGGCGGCTTCTTGTTCCTCGGACTACCGTCCTCGGAACCACCACTAAAGTATACGATGCAAAATTATGAACCAGGAACTAAGTATGCTTCAAAACAAACTTTATGACGTTTCGTTCATCACTGATGTAATAATATGCCAGTCATCTTTTTCATAGACATATAATTAGCCATCATTCAACATCTCAACAGCTTCTTTAAAATCATTTTTCACAGCGTAGTCGTACGCCGTGTAGCCCTCGTCATCCTGTATAGAAACATCGGCCCCATAATCCAACAATAACTTAACCAAATCAGGATCTTTTACACTACTATGCTTTGTCTTTCCTGTTGCGGCCATTAATGCAGTTGAATCCCCATATTTTTCATTTACGTCGCAAACACCAGATGACAGTATTTTTTTGTTATTTCAAATCTGCGATATGATACTGCATATGAAAGCACTCTGGGCCAATCCACCCGTGTATGATCACAATGATCAAAAGCATAATTAAATGCTGCATTAACCTCGCCTATAGTATCATTGTAGCTGCGTCTGGAAACAATGTCTTCAAGAACTGGTGTTGTACCATGATCTAGAACCCCGATATAATTGATATCCGCTCCATTTTCGATCAAATAACATGAGACTTTGTACCAATGGACGGGTTTGAGAAAATAAGCGATCCTTAGAGGCGTGCTACCATCGTTGCAATTTACATCCGCCCCCGATTCTACCAAAAGCTTAATTATGTCGAAATTATCCTTTTCAACTGCAACAATAAGCGGATATGTCGTTGAAAACTCAAATGCACTATACACAGAAATAGGAAGAAAGCCTGGGTAATAATTGACATAACTTGGGCATCTCTCTATTATCTCCCGAACTGCAAAGATGTTATCATCCCAAATAGCCTGTTTTAGCCGATATGAATACCAAACATTAACTCCTCTGATAATGCCACATAATAAAACAATTATCACAAAGAAAATGATGATTATCAATCTAATATTGTGTTTATGGTCAGTGTTTACATCTTTCATAATGCAAGTCTCCAGAAAGGTAGCATTAACTAAATATCTTTATCACATAGTTTATTACAGGTCCGGGGTCTGAGTCATCGTTACCAAAAATAATCCAAGGTAGAATATCATAACGAAAATGCAATAAGTCGCCTTTTAAAGTATGATCCGTTGGAAAGAAATTATATGTTCCAATGTCTCTAGGATCCATTATGATTTTCCCTTCACTATCGAAAATTACCTCCATATGCTCATTTGGAGAAAGGTACTTACTGTTTTTTCCATTCCCTCTCGCAGAAAATTGATGACACATAGCATATTCATCCGCCTGCTTCTCCCATCCTAACGTAATGGTTAAGTCTTCAGTAAGGGGAATCACACCCAGGTTAAGAATCTTTCTGGCATCATAATGGTACGACTGATACTGGACTGTGAGCAAATATTACAGTGAATGATCATCTACCGGTACTTCAGGATCTGTTTCCAAAGGTTCCTCTTCCTGCTCATTTCTCCCTTCTGTAACTTCCATGTACAGACCTTCATGTACTTCTTCATAGTTCCAGGAGAGGATGTGCCCGTCATTCTCTATGGCTGCCAGATATCTTCCCTCTGTGTCAGGAGATATCGCTGCCTTTACGGGTGATGATGCGGGGAAGTATGAGATATATGATGTCTGTTCTTCTCCTGCGAGTGCTCTTGTGAGAAGTATCTCTTCTTCCGTTTCAGCAGCCTTTTCATACAGGCGGTTGTCTATGTCAATGTATTCACCATCTTCTGACAACCGGTAATGTACGGAGAAGGGATACTTCACTGCTGTGAATGTCCTGTCGTCTCCCATGAAGTGCTTGGAATCCACTTCACATCTTTTGTCAGACAATTCAAAAAGGAGCCCGGGATGTTCTCCCTGCTCCTCCTCTGTGTCATTCAAAGAACCAAGCAATGCGGATATTTCAGGAGTGAATTCGACTTCATCCTCATGACCGGTGAGTTCAGTCGCCGGCTGTTCGTTCTGCACGGGCTCTTCTTTCTGTGCGGAGGAATCCAGTGCCATTACGTCGTAAGGCGCCAGGAACTGCAGCATAAGGACGGATAACAAAAGTGCGATCCTGCTCATATATCTTCTCATCTTTCTCCTCCCGATATATTGTTTGTTTCTGCAATATGTACTTGTTTGGCTTATAACCTGTAAGTATTATACATCCTTGCGATTTTCGTGTCAATGTAACAACGCGGTATCATAAAAGAGCACCGCCAAAGTGGTGCTCTTCTTCCTATACTTTCATCAGATCCGCTATTGTGACGTTATCCAGATAGCCGGTGATCCGGTTATTCAGCTCGCTCCACATGGGAAGGGTCCTGCAGTCGTCTGTGCGGTCGCATTCCCGAGCGTCGCACTCCAGGCAGGCTACGGGAGCGATGTCTCCTTCGGTCACTCTCAGGATCTCACCCACCGTGTACTCCGAGGGATCTCTTGACAGACGGTATCCGCCGCCCTTGCCGTGGACCCCTTCTATCATGTTTTGCGCTACAAGAAGAGGCAGGATGCGCTCCAGGTACTTGAGTGAAATATCCTGGCGGGCAGCCACCTCCCTCATGGGGATGTATCCGTCTTTGCTGTTTTCTGCGAGATCCACCATCACGCGCAGCGCGTAGCGTCCTCTGGTCGATACCATCATTTATGTCACCTTCCTTAGGCGTCGATCTGCCATATCAGTAGGCGGATCGCGATCAGCCTGCTTTCCTGCCGCAAAACACCTGCGGCTCACTCTCAGTGGTTCTCGGCACAGCTGGCGCAGTCCACCAGTCCCTTGAATTCTTCGGGATCGTAGGGGATGCCGTTTTTGTCGTAGTAATCCTTAAGCGCCAGCTTGATGGCCTCTTCGGCCAGCACGGAGCAGTGTAGCTTGTGGATGGGAAGGCCGTCAAGAGCCTCCGTCACAGCCTTGTTGGTCAGGGCCGCTGCCTCTTCAACGGGCTTTCCCTTGATGAGCTCGGTGGCCATGGAGCTGGAAGCTATGGCGCTGCCGCAGCCGAAGGTCTCGAACTTCACGTCAGAGATCACGTCGTCGTCTATTTTGAGATATATCTTCATGATGTCTCCGCACACCGGGTTGCCGGCCTCGCCCACACCGTCAGCGTTCTCGATGACGCCCACGTTCCTGGGGTTGCGGAAATGATCCATTACCTTGTCACTGTATAAAGCCATTGTATTTTCCTCCTCTTGATCCGTACCTATTCGCTGAAAACGTGGGTCCTCTTGCCTGTTACCAGGTCTCTCCAGAAGGGCGACATGTTCCTGAGATATGTCACCACATCCGTGACCGCATGGATGATCTGATCCACGTCTTCCTCCGTGGTGTCCTCTCCGATGGTCAGCCTGAGAGAACCATGGGCCACTTCATGGGGCCTTCCTATGGCCAGCAGCACGTGGCTGGGATCCAGCGACCCTGAAGTGCAGGCGCTTCCCGATGATGCGCATATGCCCTTGTCGTCCAGAAGGAGCAGCATGGACTCGCCTTCGATCCCCTCGAAGCAGTAGTTCACATTGCCGGGAAGACGATGCTCACGGCTTCCGTTCAGTTCGCCGTAGGGGATCTTGTCCAGTCCGTCCATCAGGCGGTCTCTCAGGGCCGTCATTCTTAAGGCGTTCTCCTCCATGTGGTCGCAGGCCTCGGTGAGAGCCGCGGCCATGGCCACGATGGCGGGAATGTTCTCTGTTCCGGCGCGCTTGCCCCTCTCCTGGGCTCCACCGTTGATGAGACTGTGGAGCACTATGCCGCGTCTTGCGTAGAGCACTCCGATGCCCTTGGGCCCGTGGAACTTGTGGGCCGAAAGGGAGAGCATGTCGATGTTTTGTTCCTGTACGTCTATCTTAATGTGTCCTGCCGCCTGCACCGCGTCGGTGTGGAAGACCACGCCCTTTTCTCTGCAGATCTTTCCGATCTCAGCTATGGGCTGGATGGTGCCGATCTCGTTGTTGGCGTACATTATGGTCACCAGGCAGGTATCCTCGCGGATGGCCTCTGCCACCTGTTCCGGGTCGATGATGCCCGTGCTGTGCACGTCCAGAAGCGTCACCTCGAAGCCTTCCTTTTCAAGCTTCTCCAGTGTGTGGAGCACAGCGTGATGCTCGAATGCGGTGGATATTATATGTTTTTTTCCTTTTTTCTCTCCGGATCTGGCGGCGGATAAGATCGCCTGATTGTCCGCCTCGCTTCCGCCGGATGTGAATGTGATCTCCCAGGGGTTGCAGTTCAGGCACTTCGCCACCTTCTCCCTGGCCTCTTCCAGGGCCTCCTTGGCCTTCTGGCCGAAGGAGTAGAGGCTGGACGGGTTGCCGTAGTTCTCGCTCATGTATGGCAGCATTGCCTCGATGGCTGTCCGGCTCATCTTGGTGGTTGCCGCGTTATCAGCATATATCATTGTCTTTTTCCTCTTTTCCGAGGCCGTCAAATGCCGGCCTCTGATCAATTATTGGTTCTATTTACCCTACTATCTGGTAGGCAAATAGAATATACAACCTTTTACCTACCCAGTCAAGGGATAAATATGATTTTTTGCGCAAAAAAATGTTGACATACCTTGATCATTGTCCTATACTACCTACCAAACAGATAGGTTAAACAAAAGGAGGCTTATTATGTCAGCTATCAAAGAACAACTCATTGACCTTATTGGACAGACACCGCTTTTTAAGGCATCAAGATACAGCAGGGAAGTCGGTCTCGGAGAGGAGGCTCTCCTTGCTAAACTGGAGTACCTGAACCCCGCAGGCTCCGTGAAGGACAGGATCGCCTGTGCCATGATCCTTGACGCGGAGCAGAAAGGCATCCTGAAGCCCGGCGCCACAATAATCGAGCCCACCAGCGGCAACACCGGCATCGGTCTTGCAGCAGTGGCCGCGTCCCGGGGCTACAGAGCCATTTTCACCCTTCCGGAGACCATGAGCGTGGAGCGTCGCAAACTCCTGGCCGCCTACGGCGCGGAGCTGGTCCTCACCGAAGGCGCAAAAGGCATGAAAGGCGCCATTGCAAAAGCCGAGGAACTGAATCAGGAGATCCCGGATTCCGTGATCCTTGGCCAGTTCGTGAACCCAGCCAACCCGGAGATCCACTACAGGACCACCGGCCCCGAGATCTGGGAACAGACAGGCGGCAAGGTGGATATCTTCGTCGCGGGCGTAGGTACCGGCGGAACGGTGACCGGTGTGGGGCACTATCTTAAGGAGCAAAACCCTGCTGTCAAGATCGTGGCAGTGGAGCCTGCCGCCTCTCCCGTGCTTTCCAAGGGAACGCCCGGCTCCCACAAGATCCAGGGCATCGGAGCAGGCTTCGTTCCGGACGTGCTGGATACCGGCATCTACGATGAAGTAATCGCCATCGAAAACGAAGACGCCTTCCAGGAAGGCAGGCGTTTCGCAGTGACCGAAGGCATCCTGGTTGGGATCTCTTCAGGCGCGGCCCTAAAAGCTGGGCAGATCCTGGCCTCCCGCCCGGAAAACGCCGGCAAATGCATCGTAGTGCTTCTCCCCGACTCCGGAGACAGATACCTGTCCACCGCGCTGTTCAGTGAGCAGCAGGGATGACTTACACATAAAGAGCGCTGACCCGAAGGTCAGCGTTATTTTATTCCACGCCATCCATGATGCGTATTACGTATTTGGGTTTTGAAGGGAGATACTTGATCCTCACAACACTTCCTTCATGGAGGTCCCCGTACCAGAACTCCTGATCCTTATAGGTCTCCACGCTCTTGCCGCTGGCAAGCCTGGCCTCCACGGTGTCCCCGTCATCGGTCCTGTATGTCACAAAATACACATAGTCAGTAGTGGTCACCAAGGTATCCGGATCTGTGGAGGTGTTTTCCCATATCCTGGTCACCACCGCATCGGTCTCGACCCCGGAATCCTTCAGGTCTCTGTTCCTCTTTGCTGTTATAAGTATCAGTATGATGGCTGCCACCGCAGCTGCTATCAAGATCCCGATTATTATCTTTTCCATGGCTTTATTCCTTTCTCTGCCGCTCTCTCAGGCGGATCTTTTGATCACATATTTATTGGTCTTCCACCTGCCGCTCAGGTAGAAGGGAATGACTATGATGAAGGGTGTGTAGCCCGCAAGGGCATCTCCCAGCCAGAAGCCCATGTATCCCATTCCCATTACCTGTCCCAGGAAGTATGCCAGGCCCATTCTCACCACGAAGGCATCCAGAATGGCTATGGTCAGGTTGATGGCGTAATTCCCCGTACCGTTTGAAAGGGCGTTGGAGGGTGCCCGAAACGCCGAGCCTATGACGATCACGATGGCTATGGGCAGGTACTCCATGGAGCAGGCGATGACCTCCGGGTCGGAGGTGAATATTCCGAAAAACCCCTCCGGGAAAAGGAAGATCACCAGAGCCAGACCAAGTGAGATGCAGATCATGATCTTAAATACGGATATCATGATCTGAGGCACCCTGTCGTACTTCTCAGCGCCGATGTTTTGTCCTATCATGGATGCTCCTGCGGTGTTGAAGGAGTTGGCGCACTGGTTCACTATATTGCTGAGCTTCGACCCGATGCCGGTCACCGCCGATACTGTAACGCCGAAGGAGTTTATGAAGGAGTTCACGAACATCTTGGATATGGACACCGAAGTGCTCTTCAGGGCCATGGGCAGGCCCAGCCTGAAGAAGGTGATGAACAGCTGCCTGTCTATCCTGAAGCAGCTCCTGTCGATGTCGAAGCCCAGACGGCTGCGGTTCCTCATGAGGAACACCACGGCAATGATAAACACCGTCCCCTGGCTGATGACCGTAGCCAGGGCGGCGCCGAAGGCTCTGAGTCCCAGGCCGATGACGAACCATAAGTCAAGAGCAACGTTTAAGGCCGCTGCCATGGCGATGAATATGAAGGGATGAATGGAATCTCCCATGCCCCGGAGTATGCCGCTGACCGCGTTGTATCCATATATGAAAAAAAGACCGAATATGCAGGTGAGACAGTAGAGTCTGGCATCCTCGAAGGCTTCGGGCGGAGTGTTCATCCACTCCAGGATCTTGAGGTGCAGAAGTGCAGAGATCACCGTCATGATCACCGAGCCCAGGGTCATGCTCACCGCGAAGGTCCCGATAAACCTTCCTACCTCCCTCCTCTGGCCCGCGCCTATGTACTGAGCGATTATGATGGTGCCCGCGTTGGTGAATCCCATGGCAAGGAATGTCAGGAGGTGGTTCAGGTCGCCTCCGATGGACACGGCGCTGAGCCCGGCCTTGCCGATGACGTGACCCACGATCACCATGTCCACCACGTTGTAGACTATCTGCAGCATGTTGGCCAGGAAAAGCGGCATGGCAAATCTCACCAGCATGCCGGTGACCCGACCCCTGGTGAAGTCGCGGATCATCTCCTTCTCGGGGGCCTGCTCCGCCTGAGTCTCTGACGCTGCGTCTGAAGTTTTGGACTTTTCCTCCCGCAAAATATCTTACCTCCCACCCCGGCGGATGGTGCCGGAGCCAAATTTTTTGTTTATGGATTCAAGGAGATCATCCAGCTTCGGGTCCGCCTTTTCCGCCGGTTCACTGACCCTGGCGATATCTTCCAGGGTCAGCTGGCTCTCCTCTTCCTCCCCGTGGGTAAGGCTGCTGACGCCGACCCCAAGGAGCCTGATGCCGGACTGCTCCCTGTACAGTCCCTGCTCCCCGCCCTCGCCGAACATGAGGACCTTAAGGAGCTTCATGGAGTTACGGAATATCTCGTCTCCATCATCGGTGGCCCTTTCCAGCCTGGTCTGCCTGGAGTGGCGTCTGAAATCCGAGGTCTTCACCGTGACCGTGACGGTGAGACCCTTGACGGAGTCCTTCCTGAGGCGTGCGGACACCTTGTCTGAAAGCTTCCTTATGATGGCCGGCGCCTGAGCTTCGTAGTTGTCTGTGGTGATGTCCTCTGCGGTAGTGGTCTCGTTGGAGTAGCTCTTGGCTGCTTCCCGTTCCACCCGGACCGTAGTGCTCCCCGCGCCGTTGGCAGCCTGATGGATGTACGCTCCGGAGTTCTCCCCCAGGAGCACCCTGAGTATGGTGGGATCCATCGCCGCAGCGTCCCCAATGGTCTTTATACCCATGCTCTCCAGTCTCGCTGCGGTCTTGGGGCCGCAGCCGAAGAGCTCGCCAATGGGCAGGGGCCACATTTTTTGCTCTATCTGGTCAGGCCAGAGCTCATGGGTCAGGTCGGGCTTTTTGAAGTCCGAGGCCATCTTTGCCAGGAGCCTGTTGGTGGAAATCCCTACGTTGACCGTGAACCCCAGGGCGCGCCGGACGTTGTCCCTGATCAGGTCTGCCGCCTTCACAGCGGCCTCGCGGACCGCCGGATCTGCGGGATCACCCTGCCCGGTCCCGGGCATCTCCCGTACGAACTCGGTCATGTCCACGAAGGCCTCGTCTATGGAGGCAGGCTCCACCAGCCGGGAATAACTGCGCAAAATATCCATGAACCTGCGGGAATACTCTCTGTAGGTGTCGAATTCCGAAGGGACCAGAATCAGGCCGGGACATTTCTTCAGAGCCTGAGTGACCGGCTCTCCCGTCTGGACGCCGTACTTCTTTGCGGGGATTGACCTGGCGGTTATAATGCCGTGGCGGGTGGCCACGTCTCCGCCCACGGCGGAGGGCACAGTCCTGAGGTCCAGAGCGCACGGGTCCTCCTTGAGCCTGCGCACCGCCGACCAGGACAGAAAGGCGCTGTTCACGTCAACGTGGAAGATCATTCTGTTTTCCGTGGCTTCTCTGTCCATTTCGGGTCCTTTCGTAGTTTTCGGTTTGATTTTATCATATTGGGCGGGGTTTTGGGGGCAGGCGGGCGATTTTTTTGTACAATGGGACGGTGCCTGTGATATAATGACGGAAACGGACCAAAAATCATGAAAAACTTACTGCCTGCATTTCCCCAAAATTCCACATCCCGCGAGATCTTTCGGGGCATGCTGATCGCAGCCGTCAGCATTTTCTTCAACGGACTTGGGGTCTACCTCACCATCCACGCCGCCATAGGCGTGGGCCCGTGGGACGTGCTCAACATCGGTCTGTCCGGGACCCTTGGCATCCTTTACGGCAGCGCCTCCATCACCGTGGGGTTCATCATCCTGGGGATCGACATCCTCCTTAGGTAGCCCATCGGTATCGCCATGATCATAGATACCCTGGTGGTGGGCAAGGCAGTGGACTTTTTTAACTGGATAAACGTGGTGCCCGTGCCCGTGACCCTGGCGGGCAGCATTGTAATGATGATCATCGGCCTCTTCATCATGGGCTACACCCAGTACGGCTACATGTGGGCTTCCCTGGGCTGCGGCCCCAGAGATACCCTCCTGGTGGGTCTCAAGAGACACGCCGGCCGCTTCCCCATCGGCGGGGTCAGCATCGTGCTGCTGTCGCTGGTCACCCTGATCGGATGGCTTTTGGGCGGACCGGTGGGCATCGGGACCATCATCTGTGCCTTCCTGTCAGGCCCCATCATGCAGTTCGCCTTCCGGACCGTGGGCTTCGTGCCCACCGATGTGAAACACCAGAACATACTGGATTCTCTCCGGATCATTTTCGGAAAGAAAAAGTAGCCGTTGAAAAGAAAAGGTCCTGAAGATATAATCTAAATGTGGCATCGAGCCAACAACAACAGGAGAAAAACATACATGAGTGACGAAACAAGGATCGCCCTTTTAATAGACGCGGAAAACATCAGCGCCCAGTACGCTGACTACATTATCGACGAGGTGGCAAACTACGGCACCTGCTCTTACAAGAGGATCTACGGCAGCTGGGACCGCATCGTCAGGACCAAGTGGGAGGCAGAGATCAACAAGAACTCCCTGAAGCCGGTGATGCTCCTGAACAACACCAGAGGCAAGAATGCCTCCGACTCCGCCCTGATCATAGACGCCATGGACATCCTCTACGGCGGCACCGTTGACGGCTTCTGCATAGTGTCCACCGACTCGGACTTCACATCCCTTGCCCGCCGCCTCACCGAAGCCGGCAAGATGGTCATCGGCATGGGCGAGTCCGACAAGGCCACCGAGGCACTGGAGAACGCCTACGACAAGTTCGTCTACATCGACGTGCTGGCCCGCCAGGCCGAGGAAGAGCGTGCCGCCGAGCTGGCTGCGGAAGCCAAGGCCAAGAAAGCCGCTGCCCGCGCTACCCAGACCACCAAGGTCCGGGACAGCAAAAAACCCAAGGACGGCAACCTTCCCAGTAAGAAGATGCTTGAGAAGCGCATCAAAGAGATCATCATGGACAACGACGACAAATCCCGTCCCACCGACCTGGGCGAGATCGGTCAGGAACTGAACAAGACCTTCCGCACCTTCGACGTCCGCTATTATAACCGTAAGGGCGGCAAAAAATACAAGTACCTGAAGGAATTCGTTTCAGACATCAATGGCCTCACCCTGGACGAGAGTTCCCGGAACAGGATCTACGTAAGTCTTGAGAAAAAGTGATATATAAGGAGGAAATATATGGGTTTTTTGAAAAATCTGGTAAGCGCCGCAAAAGAAGCAGACGCCAGGCAGAAAGCTGAGGAAGCACAGAAAAAAGCGGAACTGGATGCCGCGCTGGGCAGCATGGGCAAGCTGGGCAAAGCCCTGAAGTTCGTAAGCGATCACGTGGACAGCACCGAGGATGATCCCTTCAGGGATGACGACCTGTAAGGAAAGTGACCGCGCGGCACGAGTTTACGGCTGGATTTCAAAAAATAATTTCCAGCTGTAAGCGTCCCGGCAGGCCTGCGCCTCGCCCTGCAGTTTTGATATAGCACTGTTTAAAAGCGCCCCCGCAGGGGGTGCTTTTTGTAGTTTTTTGTCGCACGACACACGCATTCTATCAGATATCCTTTGGCTTCGACACCATGGTCTGCTCCTGGTTGCGCACGTTGATCCTGGTGTAGGGCGGTACCGACTTGGTTATGAAGGCGCTGCCGCCGATCACCGAGTCATGGCCGATGATGGTTTCGCCGCCCAGGATGGAGGCGCCGGAGTAGATGGTCACGTTGTCCTCGATGGTGGGATGGCGCCTGCAGCCCCTGAGGTCCTGGCCGCCGGAGGTGGACAGGCCGCCCAGGGTCACGCCCTGATAGATCTTGACGTGATCGCCGATGATGGTTGTCTCGCCTATTACCACGCCGGTGCCGTGGTCGATGAAGAAGTACTCGCCGATCTCCGCGCCTGGATGGATGTCCACGCCAGTTTGGGCGTGAGCATACTCAGTCATGATCCTGGGAAGTATCGGCACGTTCAGTTTGGCCAGTTCGTGGGCCAGCCTGTAGACCGTCACCGCATAAAGCCCGGGATAGGACGTGATGATCTCCGCCCTGTCCTCTGCGGCGGGGTCCCCCTCGTAGAAGGCATCCACGTCTTTTTCCAGCTTCGCCCTGACAGCGGGGATGCTGCGGAGGAATTCCGCGGTTATGTCCTCGGCCATGGCTTCTGCCTCGGAAGCGGCCTCTACGTCGTCATCACCGGTATTTCCCAGCACTATGGTCACCTGCTTTTTCAGGTTGTATGCGATATCCTCCACCAGGGCAGCCAGGGTGTGCCTTGGATTGTATATCTTGAGACTGCTCTTGTGGTAGTATCCCGGGTAGATCACCTCGAACAGTTCGTCCACGATCTTCTCGGTCTTGCGCTTGGACGGAAGGGAGAACACGTCCATCTTGTCGATGGCCCGCTCCTCGCCATAGTCTCCCAGGATGAGCTCCGTCAGCCCGTTTATGTCATTTAAGCCTGTAAGGTCCTTCATTTTTTCCTCCGAATCAGGAAGTCTTTTGTTTTAATGCACCGATTTTAACACAAAAAATTGTTTTTGTACAGTGGGATGGGCGGAACTCCGGCTTTCTACGGCCGCTCTCGCTCGGTCAGAGCTCAGGTTCTAAGCGGCCGCTGCGCTCCAGGGCAAAAGGTACGAAGTGCTTTGTACTTTGCAGGCACCATAACACCGGCGCTGCGGAAACCGCTTCAATCCGGGGTTCCGCCCCTTCACTTAATGATGCGATCAGTGATATAATTACTGTGATGAATTGGAGGACACCATGTCTAAAGAGAAAAAGACCAACGCCATGCGCATTCTGGAAACCGCAGGCATTCAGTATCAGGAGTTCCGGTACGACTGTAAAAAATTCATAGACGGCATCGAGAGTACCAAGGCCCTGGGCAAACCCCTGGAGATGTCCTACAAAACCCTGGTCCTGAAGGGCAGGTCCGGCGGGCACTGCGTCATGGTGATCCCGGTGGAGCAGGAGGTGGACCTCAAGAAGGCCGCCTCCGCCGTAGGCGAAAAATCCGTGGAGATGGTCCACCTCAAGGACATCACAGCACTCACCGGCTACGTCCGGGGCGGGGTGAGCCCTATCGGCATGAAGAAGCCTTTTCCCACTGTCATCGATGAAAGCGCGGTCCTTCTGGACAGGATGCTGGTGTCCGGCGGCAGGATCGGCGTGTCCATCGAGCTGGATCCCGAAGACCTGGCCCGGGTCACGTGCGCGGTATTCAGTGATATCGTCAGAGAATGAGACGGCCCAACCCATCTGCGCAGCATGCCTGCAAGGGCTTTTACTGTACAGAATTGATTTTTTGAAACTGTACAGTAGGAAATAGGGCATTTTACTGTACAAAACAAGGTTTTTGAAATCATACAGTAAATGCAAAGTGAGGATTACTGTACAGAATCAGTTTTTTAGTCAAGTCCAAATTTGTGTGTAAATTCCTTTAGGCATAATCTTTGATCATGCTGCCATTGCCAGGTTGTTGTGCTGGATCTCTGCGATCTGG
>CAJOKT010000005.1 GCA_905235115.1 uncultured Peptostreptococcaceae bacterium | reverse complement strand
ACGATTTGAACCTTGGGAGTCGCTATGGGGGTTCGTTGTTGGCTACGCCCCTTGTGGACTTTCACCACAGATTGGCGGCATGCCCGTCATACAGCAAAACCCCCTGACATGCATATCCTGTCAGGGGGAAATTCATCATAATTCCGACTGCTTAAGGTCGATCAGAATACCAGCAGTCCGCCTACTGATACGAACAGAGGCGCGAACACTACTGCTACGATGGTCATCAGCTTGATGAGGATGTTGATGGAAGGTCCGGATGTATCCTTGAAGGGGTCGCCTACGGTGTCGCCGATAACGGCAGCCGCATGAGTCTCTGAACCCTTGCCTCCGAAATGTCCTTCTTCAACGTACTTCTTGGCGTTGTCCCAGGCACCGCCTGCGTTGGACATCATTATGGCGAGAAGCACGCCGGCTGCGATGGCGCCGGCCAGCATTCCGCCGAGAGCCTCAGCACCGAGAAGGATACCTACCGCAAGAGGCGCAACGATCGCGAGCACTGCGGGAAGGATCATTTCCTTAAGAGCGGCCTGTGTGGAGATGTCCACGCACTTCTTGTAGTTGGGTTTGGATGTTCCTTCCATGATGCCGGGGTCGCCTCTGAACTGGCTTCTTACTTCCTCGATCATCTGGTTGGCAGCCTTGCCTACTGAACTCATGGTCATTGCAGAGAACAGGAACGGAAGCATTGCTCCGATGAAAAGACCGATCACTGCGATGGGGTCAAGAAGGTCGATGGCTGAGATCTGGGACACTTCCGCAAAAGATACCAGAAGGGCAAGAGCTGTGAGAGCAGCGGATCCGATGGCGAATCCCTTGCCGATGGCGGCTGTGGTGTTTCCTACAGCATCAAGCTTATCTGTGATATTCCTTACTTCCTCGGGAAGCTCGGACATCTCGGCGATACCGCCTGCGTTGTCCGAAACGGGGCCGTAAGCGTCAACAGCTACTGTCATACCTGTTGTGGAAAGCATTCCTACGGCTGAAAGTGCGATACCGTAAACTCCCGCGAATCTGTAAGCTACGAATACAGCCACAGAGATCAGGATGATGGGCCATAAGGTGGAAAGCATTCCAACACTCAAACCGGAGATGATGGTGGTCGCGGGACCTGTCTGTGACTGGTCAGCGATCTTCTTTACATGCTTATAGTCTCCGGATGTATATACCTCAGTTATTTTTCCGATCAGGATGCCGCATATGAGACCTGCGCAGATGGCGCATGCATATGTGTAATCTCCCAGCATGTACTTGGAAAGGAAGATCACTGCCACCACCACGATGGCGCCGCTTACGTATGTGCCTGCGTTAAGAGCAGCTGCCGGGTTTCCTCCGTCTCTCCCTCTGACCAGCATGATGCCGATAACGGAAGCGCAGATGCCGATGGCTGAGATCAGAAGCGGGAAAAGAGCTGCGGTTTCAACGCTGAATGTGGCTGTGGCGGCAGATGTCTTGACTGCTACAGCTGCAAGCGTGATGGCGGAGATGATGGAACCCACATAGGATTCGAACAGGTCGGAACCCATTCCCGCAACGTCGCCTACGTTGTCTCCTACGTTGTCGGCGATGACTGCCGGGTTTCTGGGGTCATCCTCGGGGATGCCGGCCTCAACCTTACCTACCAGGTCAGCTCCCACGTCAGCAGCCTTGGTATAGATACCGCCGCCTACACGTCCGAACAGAGCCATGGAAGAAGCTCCGAGTCCGAAGCCTGTTACACATTCCATAACAGTAGCAAGATCCAGTGCGACGATGACCAATCCAAGTCCCAGAAGTCCGAGGCCGGATACGCAGAGTCCCATTACAGCGCCTGACCTGAAGGCTACCTTGAGTGCCTTTGGCATGCCGCTTTCTCTTGCTGCGTTGGCTGTCCTCACGTTACCCATGGTGGCAACGTTCATACCGAAGAATCCGGCAAGTACCGAAAGAAGTGCGCCGCATACATAGAGGGCCGCAGTCGTCCAGCTGATGAATAAGCCGATGATGACGAAAAGAGCCACGATGACGATGACCATCGTCCTGTACTCCCTCTTAAGAAATGCGAATGCTCCTTCTCTGATGAATCCGGAGATCTCGGTCATCCTTTCTGTTCCAGTGGGCGCTTTTCTGATCCATGAAGCCAGACAAAAAGCTACAACAAGACCAATCGCTGCCGCAATGACAGGAAAAAACTGAGTCATAGTTTCTTAACCTCCTAATTATTCAAACAGAGTAACGATAACGAGGGAAAGCACGATGAAAAGGACCGCACCGATAGATGTGATCTTCTCCAGGATCGCCTCGTAACCCTTGCTCTTTTTCTTACCGAGAAGCTGTTCTGCGCCTCCTGCAATAGATCCGGAAAGTCCTGCTGTGGAACCGGACTGCAGGAGAACACTGGCAATAAGAACGATGCTGCAAAGTGCAAGCAGTATCATCAGAAAAATCTTCATATATGAACCTCCTAAATATTTAACTTATTTAGTTTATTACGATAAAGTGGATAAATCAATAACAAATTTAAGCTGAAGTGGAATTTTTTGCTCAGAAATTGATGATATCCATGAATTTCACCGGGTCAAGGGAGGCTCCTCCCACCAGCGCGCCATCGATCTCGGGCATGTCCATGATGTCTGTGATGTTCTCAGGCTTGACGGAGCCACCGTACTGGATGATGATCTCATCCGCCGCGTCTTCTCCGTACATAGAGATCAGTTCCTCTCTGATAAGACTGCACATCTCCCCCGCCTGCAGGGGGGTGGCTGTCCTTCCTGTCCCGATAGCCCAGATAGGCTCATAAGCCACTACGCACTTAACGGCATCCTCCTCAGGGATCCCCTGAAAATCTGCCCTTATCTGGGAGGAAACGTGAGTGTTCTGCCCTCCGGCCTCCCTGATCTCAAGTGATTCTCCCACGCAGATCACCGGGCGGATGCCCTCTTCAAGAAGTGCCTTTGCCTTCCTGTTCACGATATCATCGGTCTCGCCGAAATATCCCCTTCTCTCGGAGTGGCCCACTATGCAGTAATCGATTGCAAGAGCCTTCAGCATGGGTGCTGATATCTCTCCCGTGTATGCTCCTTCCTTCTCAAAATATACATTCTGTGCGCCTACCAGGATGTCCGTTCCTTCCGTACATCTTTTCACCGTCGCGATGGAAGTAAAGGGAACCAGAAGAAGCGCCCTTATATCAGTACCGTGATAGAGCTCCGCGAATTTTTTGCAGAACTCCTCTGCCTCGTCCGGTGTTTTGTACATCTTCCAGTTTCCGGCTATAAGCGGTATTCTCATTTGGGGTCCTCCTTTCCAAAGACCAAACGATCTCCGGCAGGGGCACTGCCGGAGTAAAGATCATATATCCATCAGTCGCAGAACTGCTTGAGATACTTAAGAGTTCTGATCAGCTGGCAGGTGTAGCTCATCTCGTTGTCATACCAGGCCACTACCCTTACCTCGAAGATATGGGTGCCGCACTGCTGTGCAAGTGTCTGGGTCGCATCGAAAAGTGAACCGTACTCCATGCCGATGATGTCTGTGGATACCAGCTCCTCCTCGGTGTATCCGAAGGATTCGTTGGCCTTCGCCTTCATGGCGGCGTTGATGCCCTCCACGGATACCGTGTCAGTCATGTCCTTCAGAGTGGCATCGAGGATGGTGATGGAGCCCGACGGTACGGGAACTCTCTGGGCGGATCCGATGAGCTTGCCGTCCAGTTCCGGGATGACCAGGCCTATGGCCTTGGCTGCTCCTGTGGAATTGGGAACGATGTTGATGGCGCCAGCCCTTGCCCTTCTCAGGTCGCCCTTCCTGTGGGGACCGTCCAGTATCATCTGATCTCCTGTGTAGGCGTGTATGGTGGTCATGAATCCGGTGCGGAGCTCTCTGTACTCGTTGAGAATCTTGGCCATGGGGGCCAGACAGTTGGTGGTGCAGGATGCTCCGGAAACGATGTTGTCATCCTTTGTTAGGGTCTCGTGGTTGACCCCGTAGACGATGGTCTTAAGGTCGTTTCCCGCCGGTGCGGATATCAGGACCTTCTTGGCGCCGGCATCGATGTGCGCCTGGGATTTAGCTTTGGATGTGTAGAAGCCTGTGCACTCCAGGACGACGTCCACGTCCAGTTCCTTCCATGGAAGTTTGGAGGCGTCCGGCTCCTTGTATACCGGGATCCTGAAATCATCCACGGTTATGGACTCGTCGTCCCAGGTCACCGTGTGCCCTGCGTATTTTCCCTGCACAGAGTCGTACTTGAGAAGATGGGCCAGCATAGCGGGCTCAGTCAGGTCGTTGATCGCAACTATCTTGATGTCTTTGTCGTCGAAAACTTTTCTGAAGGCAAGTCTGCCGATCCTTCCGAATCCGTTGATTGCAACTGTGATCATGTTTTTTCTCCTATCCTTAATATGTATGTCGTGTACGTTCTCACCGGATATTCCGGCGCAAAACATACTATTTATCCTCTATCACGGCCACGCCCGGGAGCACCTTTCCCTCAAGGAATTCCAGGGATGCGCCGCCTCCTGTGGAAATATGGGTCATCTTGTCTGCAAGGCCGAATTTCTCCACTGCCGCTGCTGAGTCGCCTCCGCCGATGACTGTGACAGCCTTGGACTCTGCCAGGGCTTCTGCGATCTTTCTGGTGCCTTCTGCGAAATTATCCATTTCGAAGACTCCCAGAGGTCCGTTCCAGACGATCGTGGCAGCTGTCTCGATGACCTTCCTGTAAGCTTCCACGGTCTCAGGTCCGATGTCCAGTCCCATCATGTCAGCAGGCATAGCCTCAGCTTTGAAGACTCCGCGCTCCGCATCATTGGCAAATTCTTTGGCGCATACGGAATCCAGGGGAAGCATCAGCTTCACGCCCAGCATCCCGGCCTCTTCAAGAAGCTTGCCTGCAAGTTCCACGTTCTCCTCATCGATTATGGACTTGCCGGTCTCAAGGCCCTGGGCCTTGTAGAAGGTATATGTCATGCCGCCGCCGATGAGAAGGTAATCCACCTTCTTAAGCAGGTTCCTGATCACCGGGATCTTGTCACCCACCTTAGCGCCGCCCATGATGGCCACGAAAGGTCTGTCGGGATCTTCAAGGGTGTCACCCAGGAACTTGACCTCCTTCTCGATGAGATATCCGGAAACGCATGGGATGTAGTCAGCAATACCCGCTGTGGAAGCATGGGCTCTGTGGGCTGTTCCGAAGGCGTCATTTACGAAGACGTCTCCGAGGGAGGCCAGTTCTTTTGCGAAATCCGCCCCGTTCCTGGTCTCTTCCCTGCGGTAGCGGACGTTCTCAAGAAGCATCACCTGCCCCGGTTCAAGGGCCTTGGCAGTATCCTTCACCTTGTCGTCCACCACGATATCAGAGGGGCAGAATATCACATCTTTCTGAAGGAGCTCACTAAGTCTGTCTGCCACCGGTTTCAGAGTGAATTCAGGCTTCGGCTCTCCCTCAGGTCTTCCGAGGTGGGACATGAGCACCACCTTTGCGCCATGCCCTGCAAGGTACTCAATGGTGGGAAGCGCAGCGGTTATCCTCCTGTCGTCAGTGATCACGCCGTTTTTTAAAGGAACGTTGAAATCAACTCTCACCAGGGCTGTTTTGCCCTCCCACTTCACATCTTCAACAGTCTTTTTCATTATCGATACTCCTTATGCTAATAATGCGTTAATGGTTCAATAACGTCTCCTTTTGGAGGAAGACGGTATGTTCATGCTTTCACGGTATTTGGCCACCGTGCGCCTTGATATCTCGATGTCCCTTCGGTTCAGCATATCCATGATGTCCTGATCGGACATGGGACTCCTGGGATTCTCCTCAGATATGAGCTCCCTGATCATCTTTTTTATGGAGTTGGAAGAGACTCCGATCCCCTCCTTGCTGCCCACCCCGGAGGAGAAGAAATATCTCAGTTCATAGACTCCCCTTGGGGTCTCGATATATTTACCGTTTATGGAGCGGCTTACTGTGGACTCGTGGACGCCCACCTCTTCCGCGATCTGCTTCAGAGTCATGGGAGTAAGGAATTTCTCTCCTTTTCTTAAGAACTCCTTCTGGCGTTCCATTACAGCCTTCGCCACGTTATATATGGTCTGCTTTCTCTGATCGATGCTTTTTATCAGCCAGAGAGCAGACTTGTACTTGTCGCTCAAATACTTCTGTACTTCTTCATCGTTCTTGTTGTCTCTGGCCATGTCCAGATAGTACTGGCTCACCATCAGATGAGGCTCTGCGTCATCGTTGGTGACAAGTTCGAATCCTCCGTCCATCTCCTCTACGATGATATCCGGTATCACATACTTGAGCTGCTCCCCGGAGGAAAAAGCTCTGCCCGGCTTGGGATCCAGCGTCCTTATGAAGTCAGCCACAGCCTGCACCTGTTTCGGAGTAAGTCCGGTATTTCTGGAGATCTCCTGGATGTGATTGTCACCCAGTTCCTTGAGGAAGTTGCATATTATGAACCTGATGCTCTCCTTGGGAAAGTCATCCTCCACCTCATCAAGCTGGATCAAAAGACACTCCTTGAGGCTCCTTGCGCCTATGCCCACAGGGTCGAACCCCTGGATGACCTTAAGGACCTTCTCCACCTCTTCTTCATCTGTGCCGAACACTTCAGCCACCTGACCGGTCTCCATAGTAAGATAGCCGTTGTCGTCCAGCGCGTCCACAAGAAACCTTCCGATCTTCATCTCCCTGGCGTTCAGGTTTGAAAGACCCACCTGCATCATGAGATGATCTGAAAGAGTCTCATCCCTTGAGGTGTACTGATCGAATGTGATCGGCTGATCCTCCGCAGGCTTCTCCTTCCACTGAGCGTAGCTCACATCGTCATAGCCTGCGTCCAGCATCTTCTCCCTGAGCTCTTCAAAGTCGATGTCATCCCTGTCATCGTCCCGTGTCTGCTCCTCTCCCGGCTCCTCCTCAGGCTTTGTCTGCTCCAGAAGAGGATTCTCCATCAGTTCTCTGGACACAAACTCCTCCAGCTCCTGAGAATTGTACTGCAGGATCTGAATGGCCTGAATAAGTTCCGGAGTCATGGTCAGCTTCTGGACCTGTTCAATTGTAAGATCGTAACCCAGTCTCATCTATCTGTTCTCTAACCGGCGAATCCGCCGTCCACCGTAAGGACCTGCCCCGTAACAAAGACCGATCCCTCTTTCGCAAAATACCTTACCGCCTCAGCTACATCCTCCGGTGTGCCAAGTCTCCCCATGGGCGTATCGAAGGCAAGCTGTTTCTTCGTGACGTCGTCATACTCAGCCATCATGTCAGTGTCTATCACTCCGGGGCAGATGCAGTTTACCCTGATCCCGGAGGGGGCAAGCTCCATGGCAAGGGAACGGGTCAGTCCTATGACTCCTGCCTTGGTGGCAGCGTACAGAGATTCGCAGGATGCGCCCCTCAAGCCCCAGATAGATGCAATGTTGATTATGTTTCCGCACTTGTTTGAAATCATGTCAGGCACAGCGTAACGAATGGTATTTATCTGACCCTTAAGGTTCACTCCTATGGTCCTGTCTATCATTTCGTCCGTCAGATCCTGGATCTGCGCCTGGCAGGAGACCCCTGCGTTGTTCACCAGAAGGCTCACAGGTCCCAGCTTCTCCTTTACCTTGAGGAGCATGTCCTTCACCTGTCCCGGGTCAGAAACATCTGCTCTGTAAGTCATCGTCCTGTATCCCCTGCCCATCAGGCGAGAGCAGCCCTCCAGGGCCCTGTCTTCACTCTTTTCGTAGTTCAGACACACCAAATAGCCCTCTTCGCAAAGGGCTTCCGCTATGGCGCTTCCTATTCCTCTGGATGCTCCTGTGACCAGAGCGGTCTTGGTCATACAGTCTCCCCGGCCTCCTCAATATTAAGAATCTTTCCTTCTTTGATCTCCCTGTATCTCTTGATCTTCTTGGTACTGGTCCGGATGTAGTCTCCGTCCTTTATCTCAAGGCCCTTTATAGCCTTGTAATTCGTGGTCTTCTTGTTGACTTCTCTTATGTCGTGAAGAAGAAGCTTATAGATCTCAGTCACGGAAATATCGCCGTAGATCTCCTTCAGACGGTCATAGTTGGGAATGACCCTGGCGGTGACGATAAGTTCCTTTTCTCCCGGAACCTCCCTGCCGTAGACCATACAGTCTGAGAAGTCCTGGTTTTCCATGATCAGCTGCTCCAGTTCCTCCGGATAGATGTTTTTGCCGTTCTGGGTGACGATCACGTTCTTGATGCGGCCTGTGATGTACACGAAGCCGTCCTTGTCCACATGGCCGATGTCCCCTGAGTAGAACCATCTTCTGCCGTTTTCATCCACCTCGATCACGTCTTTTGTGGCGGTCTCATCCTCAAAATATCCCAGCATGAGGGTATCTGTTGAGATAACCAGCTCCCCGTCTCCGTTTTCGTCCGGATTGGACACCCTGATCTCTCCGTTTATGATGGTCTTTCCCGCGGAGCCTACCCTGGTGTCAAATTCCGGTGTCACAGCTGAGATCGGGCAGGTCTCCGTAAGGCCGTATCCCTGAAGAAAGATTATTCCCAGATCCGTAAGCCACTGACCGATCTTGGGATCCAGAGGCGCTGCTGCGGACACTATGTATTCCAGATTGCCTCCCAAACTGTCGTATATCTCCTTGAATACCCTTCTTCTGACATCCACTCCCATGCCCTTCAGGACTCTGGCAGTGTGCATCATGGTATCCACGGTCTTTTCTTTTTTGCTCTTCCTGATGTTCTTCTGGATACTGTCGTAGAGGTGCTCTATAAGAAGAGGCACCGCGATCAGGATGCTTGGTCTGGTATCTTTCAGGTCCTGGGAGATGTATCTGAGGCCCTGATTGACGGCGATGGAACTTCCGTATGCCACGGCCAGAAGGTATCCGATGCTGGATTCGTAGGTGTGATGAAGAGGAAGCACAGAGAAGAACCTGTCGTTCTCATTTATCCTGACATAAGCGGATACAGCGTTTATGTTATTCGCCAGCTGCCTGGAACTGGCCATTACACCCTTGGCGTCGGAAGTGGTTCCGGATGTGAAGAAAAGCGCTCTGAATTCATCCGGATCGGTCTCGGTGTCTATGAAGGATCTATCGCCCTTTGCTATGAGCTCCTTGCCCTCTCTCACCACTGTATCGAATCCCACCACGTTTCCCTCAAGGAGATCTCCGCTCTTCATGATCACGTAGGTCCTGACGAAGGGAAGCCTGCCCTTTTCAAAGAGTTTCAGGATCTTGTCCTTAAGTTTTGAAGAGAGGATCACCACCTCCGCTTTGGAGCGGTTCAGTGTTATCTCGATCTCATTGTCCGGAAGCTCCTTGTCTAAAGGCACAGCAATACCGGCTCCCGTGAGAGCCGTCATGTATGATACGTACCAGTCGTACTGGTTCTCTCCGATTATGGCTATTGGCGCACCCTTATCCATGTAACATGCGGTAAGGGCAGTTCCCAGGGCTTCCACATCCTCTCTGAAGTCGCCGTAGGTATACTCTCTGAACTCCTTGTCTCTTGGCTTATCCTTGTCCAGGATAAAGACACGGTCTCTGAATGTTTCCGTTCCGTACCTGAATATCTCTTTGACTGTCTCGTAGTGAGTCTCCTCGTAACGACCGTCCCTGGGGACCGGTTTGGAGCTGCTCATTCTTCTGTTGAAGTCAACGCCAAGCTCGTCCAGGTGGAGGATGTCGTTCATCTCAAGTTTTTTGAATTTGAGACGGGGAAGCTTGATCTCATTCAGCCTGTTCCGTATAGTCTCTGTCCGCTTTTTGTCAGCCATATGCTGCCTCCTAGGCTGTCCTTCCGCAGCAGTTCTTGTATTTTTTGCCGCTTCCGCAGGGACACGGGTCGTTCCTGCCCGGCTTTCTGGCCACCCTTACTGTCTTGGAACGCTTATATGCCTTCTCGATGGAGGCAAGCTTATCGTCGTCAAAGACGTTGTTCCACTCTTTCAAGGTATACAGGTAGTCAGCGCCGGCCTTGTGCATATTGAAGTAAAGCTTCTCATAATCGATGTCGAAGGAAAGTTCCGTATCTTCGGTAACTTCCTGAAGGTCGATCTTCTCGTTGAGAGAATCGGAGATGCCGTCCATGAATCCCATGAATATGGCCGGTCTTGCCTGAAACTTATTCATAAGGTCCGAAAATCTGCCTTCCAGTTTCTTAGGATAGTTCGCCAGTATGTGCTGGTATACTTTTGTCTCGCAGTCAGAATATTCCTTCCAGAAAGCGCTGAAGCTTTCTTCTGACTGTTCTCCGCAGAGTTCGTTCCATTCTTCAAATATGCTCATTCCTATCTTCCTCCCGTGAGCGCTATTGTGAGTATGTCTCCGGCAACAGCGGATCCTGTAACCAGAGATCCTGCGCCGTTACCGTAAAACATGTTTATCCCGGACATGTCCGAGTTAACGATCAGCGCGTTCTTCTCGTCGCTGACGAGAAACAGCGGATCGTCTTTACCTATTCTTTCGGGGCGCACATAACATCTTAGTTCCCCATCCTCCAGCCAGGCGCGGGCTACAAGTTTTATGACCTGATCATCGGCCCCGGCCTCAGCCATGTCTTCCCTGGTGAGGTCCGTTATCCCCTTTCTGGGGATATCCTCCGGAGGAATGTGTTTTCCGAAAAGAAGCGCCATGAGAATGCAGAGCTTGTTTGCGGAATCCATTCCGCTCACATCTGAAGACGGGTCCCGTTCCACGGTGCCCATGACCTGGGCGTCCCTGAGAGCCTCCTCATAACTCTTGTCTTCTCTGGCCATTTTGGAGAGTATGTAGTTTGTGGTGCTGTTGATGATACCCCTGACTTCCAGGAATCTGTTGGCGCTCAGGTTGCCTCTTATGGCCGAAATGACCGGCATGCCTCCGCATACGGAAGCTTCATAGAGGAACTGTACGCCGTTTTTCCTTGAGGCGGAGTTCAAAACATCCCAGCCGGACGCCACCGCAGCCTTATTGGCGGTGACTACGTGTTTGCCCTTGTTCATGGCCCTCACCATGAAGCTGAGCGCAGGCTCGATGCCGCCAAGGGTCTCAGCCACCACGTCGATCTCAGGGTCATTCAGGATATCCTCGTAGTCCAGGGTGAAAAGCTCTTCAGGTACGTCGTCCCTGTGCCTTCTTCCGAAGATCCTCTTCACCTCTATGTCGCATCCTGTGCGTTCCGAGATCAGAGCCTTGTTAGTCTTGAGGATATCATATGTTCCCCCTCCTACGACACCCAGTCCCAGGATGGCTGCGTTGATTTTTTTCATTGTCGCACCTCCCCAAAGTGGCATTATACTACTTATCACCTACTTTTTCAAGAAATACACTTCATTTTGGCTCTTATTTTGCATATCCCGGTGCGTTGGCCAGGCTGGCCTCGATCTCTTCATCGGTGGGCACATAGTCAGTCATTGTACCATCGTTGAACTGTTCATATGCCTTAAGGTCGAAATATCCTGTTCCCGTGAGACCGAAAACTATGGTCTTTTCCTCACCTTTCTCCCTGCACTTAAGGGCCTCGTCGACCGCAGCCTTGATGGCATGGCTGGACTCGGGCGCAGGTAGTATGCCCTCGCATCTGGCGAATCTCACTGCAGCCTCAAATACCTCCGTCTGCTCATATGCTCTGGCCTCGATGATCCCCTGGTCATAGAGCTCCGAAATAATTGGGCTCATGCCGTGATATCTCAGGCCTCCGGCGTGATTGGAAGACGGAATGAACTGGCTTCCCAGGGTGTACATTTTGGCCAGTGGGCAGACCTTTCCGGTGTCGCAGAAATCGTATACGTACTTACCTCTTGTGAGACTGGGACATGATTTTGGCTCGACTGCGATTATGCGGTAGTCCTTCTCTCCCCTGAGTTTCTCCCCTGCAAAGGGCGAAATGAGACCGCCCAGGTTGGAACCGCCTCCGGCGCAGCCAATGATGATGTCCGGATCGATACCGTACTTGTCGAAGGCCTTTCTGGTCTCAAGACCGATTATGGACTGATGGAGCAGAACCTGGTTAAGCACGCTTCCCAGGACGTATCTGTAGCCTTCTGAGGTCACAGCCTTCTCCACGGCCTCCGAAATGGCGCAGCCCAGAGAGCCGGTGGTTCCCGGATGCTCCAGATTGATCTTCCTGCCGATCTCCGTTTCCATCGACGGGGATGGAGTCACCGTTGCTCCATAGGTCCTCATGACCTCTCTTCTGAAGGGTTTCTGTTCATAGGATACCTTTACCATATAAACTTTACAGTCAAGTCCGAAATATGCACAGGCCATGGAAAGCGCGGTGCCCCACTGTCCGGCTCCCGTCTCGGTGGTGATGCCCTTAAGTCCCTGCTTCTTGGCGTAATATGCCTGAGTTATGGCGGAATTCAGCTTGTGACTCCCGCTGGTGTTGTTCCCCTCGAACTTGTAGTAGATCTTCGCCGGCGACTGAAGCTGCTCCTCCAGGCAGTAGGCCCTGACCAGCGGCGATGGGCGGTACATCCTGTAGAACTGCCTGATCTCCTCAGGTATCTCGATGTACGGATCATCGTCGTTCAGCTCCTGGTCCACCAGTTCCGAGCAAAACACTGCCGAAAGCTCCTCCTTGGTCATTGGCTCCATCGTTCCCGGATTGAGAAGCGGCGCCGGTTTCTTCTTCATGTCCGCCCTGACGTTATAGTATTTGTCGGGCATTTCGTCTTCTTCCAGGTAGATCTTGTACGGGATCTCATTGTTCTTAAGTGTCATTTCTGTTCTCCTTTCGATTTCAGGTCCGTTGATTTCCTTGGGATAAAAAAACGCTCTCATCCCAAAAAATGCTGGGACAAGAGCATGAATACTCCTGCGGTGCCACCCGGCTTGGCGCTTCCGCGCCCACTCCGGCATACCATCATATGCCTCATTTTGTAACGAAGTTATGTCTCCGTCGCCCCTACTCAGGACCACTCCCGCGGTCCGTTCAGTTTGCCCTCAGAAGTCCATTCGGTCCCGCCTCCGCATGCCGGGATCTCACCGCCCCCGGCTCTCTCTTATGTAAGCATCGGAACTTACTTACTCTTCCTCACAGGTTTAAAGCATTATTAAATTGTGACTATATTATCACCTTACAATAACTTCGTCAATAGTATTTTGTGTAAAAAAACAAAATTTGTTTATTCGCTTCTTTTGGAATATAATGGCGGTATATTTCAGAAAGAGGTGCAGAAATGTCATTACATGTAGTCTTCGTAGAACCCGAGATCCCTCCCAACACCGGAAACATTGCCCGCACCTGTGCGGCCACAGATTCCGTTCTCCACCTGGTGGAACCTCTGGGCTTCTCCATCGACGACAAGTCCCTGAAGCGCGCCGGCCTGGATTACTGGCCCTACGTCAGGCTTGAGGTCCACAGTTCTCTGGACGAATTCATGAAAAAATACGGCCCGGACGGAACCGAACCGCACCGACTGTTTCTCGCCACCACCAAGGGCGGCCATAGATATACTGATTTCACCTACCGGGACGAGGACATGTTCCTCTTCGGCCGCGAGACCCGGGGCCTTCCCCGTGATTTCATAGCGGAGCACGCGGACCAGGCCATCCGCATCCCCATGTCAGCATCCACAAGGCTCCGCTCCTTCAACCTGGCCAACTCCGCGAACATTATTTTGTTCGAAGCCCTGAGGCAGCTGGGTTTTCCGGGACTGGAATGATAGCAAAAGCCGGCACGAGCCGGCTTTCTTTTTTATACTTTTATTTCTTGACAAACAGGCACGCATCTCCGTATGAGAAGAACCTGTATCTCTCTTTCACGGCCTCGTTGTATGCCCTGAGCACACCCTCCCTGTCATACAGTGCGCTGACCAGCATAACCAGAGTGGATTTGGGCAGGTGGAAGTTGGTCACGAGGCTGTCCACCACCTTGAATTCGTACCCGGGATATATGAAGATGTTGGTGCTGCCCTCGCCTGCTCTCACCTGAGCGCATCCGTCTTCGTCCACATACGCGGCGGATTCCAGCGTCCTCACTGCGGTGGTCCCCACGGCGATCATGCGGTTTCCGGCCTTCAGAGCTTCATTGATCCCGGAGGCGGTCTCCTCGTCGATGAAGTACTCTTCGAAGTGCATGTGGTGGTCTTCGATGTTTTCCACCTTTACAGGTCTGAAGGTGCCGATGCCCACGTGGAGGGTGACATAAAACAGCTTTACGCCCTTCTCCCTGATCTTCTCAAGAAGCTCCTCCGTGAAGTGAAGTCCCGCGGTGGGTGCTGCCACTGAACCTTCCACCGACGAATAGACGGTCTGGTACATTTCGGAATCCATGTCCGTGCTCTCCCTCTCTATGTAGGGAGGGAGCGGCATACGTCCGATCTCCTCCAGTCTCTCCATGAAGATCCCGTCATATTTGAACTCTGCGATCCTTGTGCCATCGTCGGAATATCCCTTGATCTCGGCTCGAAGAAGGCCTTTGTCCGGATAGTGTGACTCTGTGCCGTCAGGGGCAGTTCCGGAGAATACCACGGAATCGCCGACCTTGAGCCTTCTTCCGGGTCTCACCAGGGTCTCCCATGTGTCGCCCTTGATCCTTTTGCTCAGGAGGAATTCCACCTTGGCGCCGGTACCTTCCTTGACACCGAAAAGCCGGGCCGGGATCACCCTGCTGTTGTTCATCACGAGGCAGTCTCCCGGTCCTAAGTAATCGAGTATATCATAGAATTTTTTGTGTTCAAGCTCGTCGGTATCCGTGTGGATCACCAGGAGCCTGCATTCATCTCTCTTTTCCGCAGGGTACTGAGCGATCAGTTCCTCCGGAAGTTCATAATCAAAAGCTTTGACCTGCATGTTTCCTCTTCTCACCGCTAGTCCATGGTTATCTGTTCCTGCTGCTCGGGATAGTCCAGACCGAAATGTCTGTAGCCCTCTCTGGAGACCATCCTGCCCTTCTGGGTCCTGTAGAGAAGCCCCGACTGGATCAGGAACGGTTCGTTCACATCCTCAAGGGTGACCTTCTCCTCTCCGAGCGCCGCTGCTATGGTGTCGATCCCCACCGGTCCGCCGTTGAACTTCTGGATAATCATGAGCAAAATATCTCTGTCCAGTTTCTCAAGGCCCAGCGCGTCCACTCCCAGTGCGTCCAGCGCCTCTTTTGTGATCTCCAGGTCGATGACTCCCTTGCCTTTGACCTGGGAGAAATCTCTGACACGCTTGAGCATCCTGTTGGCAACACGAGGCGTTCCTCTGGAACGCTTGGCCATCTCCTGAAGGGATTCTTCATCGATGCCTATGTTCAGGACGTCTGCCGACCTCCTGATGATCTTTTTGAGTTCGTCCTCCGTATAGAGTTCGAACTTGCCTATCACACCGAAACGGTCTCTCAATGGTGCGGACAGAGATCCCGCCCTGGTGGTGGCCCCGATCAGAGTGAACCTGGAGAGGTCCAGTCTGATGGACCTGGCAGACGGGCCTTTGCCGATTATGATATCCAGAGCGTAATCCTCCATGGCGGAGTAAAGCACCTCCTCCACGGAGCGGTTCAGCCTGTGTATCTCATCTATGAACAGAACGTCGTTGTCATTCAGGTTGGTCAGTATGGCGGCCAGATCCCCTGCGCGCCCGATGGCCGGGCCGGAGGTTATCTTGATGTCCACCCCAAGTTCATTGGCGATTATGCCCGCCAATGTGGTCTTGCCCAGTCCCGGGGGACCGTAAAACAGCACGTGGTCCAGGGGATCGTGCCTGAGCTTCGCAGCTTCTATGAATATCTTGAGGTTGTCCTTCACCGACTGCTGGCCTATGTATTCGTCAAGAGTCTGAGGTCTGAGTCCGGCTTCCTGCCTGGCCTCACCCTCGAACTGGCTCAGATTGGTAAGTCTGTCTTCCATCTTTGATCCTTTCAGAACAGGTTCTTGAGAGCCTTCTTAATGTATTCTTCGGCGCTGAGGCCTTCTTCTCCTACCTTGGATACCGCGGCAAACGCTTCCTGTCTCTGATATCCCAGGCTGATGAGGGCTGCGATGGCTTCCTGTCTGGCGCCGTCCGCCTCATCAAGGGAAACTGCACCCTGACCTATGCCGGGAGTTTCATCGCAGGAGTCGAAGTATCCCACCTTGTCCTTCAGTTCCACCACCAGGCGCTCCGCGGTCTTCTTGCCCACGCCCTGCGCTCTGGACAGTTCCTTCACGTCTCCCATGAATATGGCCCGCTTAAGCTGGTCCAGAGGCATGGAACCCAGAATGGACATACCTGCCTTGGGGCCGATACCTGAAACTGATGTGAGAAGGTTGAACATGTCCACGGACTCCATGTTGTGGAAGCCGTAGAGGCTCATGTCGTTCTCCGATACTATCATCTCCGTGAATATCTGTATCTCTTCTCCCTCGGAGTTCTTGTATACCGGGGATCCTGACGGTACGAATACCTTGAAACCGATCCCCGCCGGTGTTTCCAGCACTATGTAGTTTTCATGCTGGCCGGCCAGTGTGCCTTTCAAAAATCTGATCATCCTGCTTACCTTGTCCTGTGTTAGATCCCTTTTCTTATCTTCAGCTTCCTCTGACCTCCTGCTCCTCCGGAGGAGTGAGCGTGGCAGATGGCTGCGGCCAGCGCGTCCGCCGTATCGTCGGGCTTCGGCACCGCGTCAAGGTTCAGTATGGTCTTCACCATCTGCTGGACCTGCTTTTTGTCTGCCCTGCCGTATCCCACAAGAGCCTGCTTGATCTGAAGAGGAGTATATTCGCTGACATCCAGTCCGCCCTTCTCGCACGCCAAAACAGCAACGCCCCTTGCTTCCCCTACCATGATGGCAGTCTTGGCGTTGTTGTTGAAGTACAGTTCCTCTATTGATGCTTCGTCAGGCTTATATTTTGCGATTATCTCCTGAAGACCGTCGTAAAGCTGGCTGAGCCTCTTGGGCATGGGCGTATCCTTGTCGGTGAGTATGGAGTCATAGGCAACTGCTTTGAAATGGTTGCCTTCCACATCCAGAACTCCCCATCCCAGGATGGCATAGCCCGGGTCTATTCCTAAAATTCTCATGGGAAAAGTATAGCATAGGGAACATTTGTTTGTCCACCGCAATTTGAAGCTCAATATTTGTATTATTTAATGATTTATGCAGGTTTGCTTGATTTTATGCACGGGCGGCGTTAAAATAATAACGCGAGATAGCTCGCAGGTATAGTTTCTTGCGCTTTATATTGAGAGGTGGATAATAATGCGTTACATGAGACAAAACAAGATCATCGAGATCATCGAAAACAATGATGTGGATACACAGGACAAGCTGGCGTCCATGCTTAAGGATGAGGGCTTTGAGGTGACTCAGGCCACCATCTCCAGAGATATCAAAGAGCTGCAGCTGGTGAAGGCGCTTTCCCCTGACGGCAAGTACCGCTACACAGTTAACCGCTCCAACGACCTGCCGCTTAAGGAGAGGTTCGAGAAGATCCTCAGGCATACGGTGGTCTCCATCGAAAGTGCCGAAAACATCATTGTGGTCAAGACCCTGTCCGGCTGCGGCAATGCTGCGGGAGAAGCCGTGGATACTTCCGGCATCGCCCATATCGTGGGATCCATCGCCGGTGACAATACCCTATTCATCGCTGTGGACCAGAAGTCAAACGTTCCTGCCATCATCCAGGAATTCAACCGTATCCTTAAGGGCAATGACTGAAGACAGTTACTTTAGCTTTTCATGATCAACCATATCCATATCAAAAACTTCGTCCTCATCGAGGATATCGAAGCCGACATCTATGACGGGCTCAACGTTTTCACCGGAGAAACGGGAGCCGGAAAATCTGTCGTTATCGAAGCAGTCAGCCTGGCTCTCGGAAGCCGGGCTGATTCGTCGTGCATAAGGACCGGTACAGACAGAGCTGTGGTGGAGATCCTTGGCGAACTTGACGGTGAGGAGATCGTCCTTCACAGAGAGATCAACCGCCAGGGCAAGAACGTCTGCAAGCTTAACGGCGAAGCCGTGACCCTTGCCAAACTCAATGAACTTTCCCGCAGAATGGCGGACATCCACGGCCAGTATGACAGCCAGACCCTTCTGGACCCGGCATCCCACATACAGCTTCTGGACAGCTACAAGCCTGAGCTCACCTCCGGCCCCAGGGAAGCCGTGGCAAAAGATTTCAGAGCATATTCCGAATCAAGATCACGCCTGATCGCTCTCATGAATCTCAGGAAGAAGACAGCCAGAGATCTGGATTTCTATAGATTCGAATCCTCTGAAATAGGAAGAGCCGCGCTGGTCCCCGGCGAGGACGATGAACTTGAGCAGAAGATCTCAGTCATGAAAAACTCCGGGAAGATCTATGAGGCCCTTTCCAATGCCTCATCATGCCTCTCCTCTGACGGAGCGGGAATGGATCTTATCTCCAGAGCCAGATCTTCGCTGGAATCCGTATCATCCGTGTCCGGAAGGCTGTCGGAGCTCAGCGGTAAGCTGGACGGGATCTACTATGATCTGGAAGATGTCTCCTCCGCCATAGCCCGCATCACAGAGACCCTGAATTTTTCCGGGGAGGATCTGGACAAGGCGATCTCCAGGCTCTCCTTAATAGACAGCCTGAAGAGAAAATATTCCCCGGACATTCCGGGCATCCTTTCATACAAGGACGAACTGGATCAGAAGATCCGTTCAGTGGAGAACTTCGACAACGAGGAAGCAGCCCTTAAAAAGGACCTTCTGGAAAAGAGAAACATCCTCCTGGAATCCTGCAGAGTCCTTACTGAGAAGCGCCGGGAAGCCGCGTCAGAACTTGAGGTCAGGATCATCAATGAACTCAAGGAACTGAACTTCAACGACACCGATCTTAAGATACAGATCTCCCCTCTTGAGCAGCCTCAGGAGGACGGGCTGGACAACGTGGAGATCTTGATCTCTACCAACAAGGGGGAGCCATTAAAGCCCCTTTACAGGATCGCGTCAGGCGGAGAGATATCCAGGATAATGCTTGCCTTCAGGGATGTGATCACCTCCTACGACTCAGTTCCCACGGTCATCTTCGATGAGATAGACAGCGGGATCTCAGGCTACACTGCTTCCGTTGTCGCCCGTAAGCTGAGGTCCATCGCCCGGGAGCGCCAGGTGATCTGCATCACTCACCTGCCCCAGATAGCCGCCGCAGGAGACCACAACTTCAGAATAATAAAAGAGAGTGGAGAGCATTCAGCCTCCACCCGCATGGAACATTTAAGTGATGATGAGAAGATCAGCGAGATCGCCCGTCTGATCAGCGGCTCCAGAATAACGGAGAATTCCTTGATCTCCTCGAAAGAGCTTATAGAAGAGAGCAAATAGGACCGGGATACACTCAGGGAGCAGGAATAGCCGGTCAGCCTGCTCTCTTTTTTATTTTGCTCCAGTCGATCTCCATTATGAGGATGCTGATCAGCATGAGAGCAGCACCTATGTAGTTCTGAAAAGACATGAACTCGTGGAGTATAAGCATGGCGGCTATAGCTGAAAATACCGGCTCCAGCGCATAGATCACCCCCACGTGGGAGGCTGTGGTGTGCATCTGAGCCACCGGCTGAAGCACCATAGCAAGAGCCGTACACAAAAGCGACAGCACCAGCACCATTCCCCACACCGCAGGGTCTTTGGGAAGCACCAATTCACGTTTTACCGCTGCAGCCGTAAGGTTCAGGAGCCCCACGATCAGAAGCTGTGACGCTCCGAGTCCCACTGCATCCACACCTTCCGTCCGCACGCTTTTTTCCACCGTCAGGAGATTTATCGCGTATGTGACAGCGCAGATGATGCAGAGGATGTCCCCTTTCAGTTCCGTCCTGTCCAGGATGAATCCTTCACTCAGAGTCATGAGCACTATTCCCACGAAACAGATCACCACAGCTATGATCAGACTTTTATCCTGCTTTTGTTTAAGCACAAAAAACGCCAGTATAGGCGTGAGTATGGTGGTCAGTGCGCACAGGAAGCTGGCCTTGGTGGATGTGGTGTAAAGCTGCCCGTAGGTGACGGTGGCGTAGGTTACGAAAAGAGAGGCCGCGCAAACAAGCGAGTACTTAAAAGTGATCTTGTTCAGGTGCAGGAGATTTTTGCGAAAGATCAAGGCCACCGCAAAAAATCCTATGAGGAACCTGTAGGCCAGAAGCATCATGGGACTCATCTCCCGAAGACAAAGATTTGTAAAAACGTATGATATTCCCCAGCAGAAGGTTATTAAAAGAAGCTGGAGGTCAGCTCTTAACTGCTTCGATCTGTCCATGGATCAGATCCTCCCAACCAGAAGTTCCAGCGCCATGCTCCCTTCGATATCTCCCCTCTTGATTGCCGCATCAGTCTCGTAGAGATCTATCAGGATCTTCTTAAGGCGGTCCAGACTCATGCGGTTCCCGGCGGTCATGGACTTTCTGATCCTGAATTCGTGGACCTTGAGTTCTCTGGACATTGTGGCAAGATCCACAGCATTCTCCTTCATCTCCTTCACCTCGGTCATCAGTTCGAACTGGTTGATTAGGCTTCCGAGAATGGCGAACACATCCCTCTTTGCGGAAAGCATGTTGCTCAGAAGCAGGAAGGCATCGGACTTCCTGTTCTGTGAAAGATAATCCAGGAAGCCGAAGATATATGTATCCATGTCCCCAAGGACCGCTTCATCTATTTCATTCCTCCCGGCTGTCTCCTCCGAGAGAGCCACTATCTTGTCCAGATCTGAGTTGAGGTCCAGGATCCTGTACTCGCTCTCTCTGTGGTAGTAGCCTGTTGCATCTATGAGATAATCGCAGTCCGCGTCGCTCATGACACATCCTGCTCCTTTGAGTCTCTTCTTTATGTAGGCTCGAAGGGTCTTCCTGTCCAGAGGACAGAAATCGTAGCACTTGGCATATTTAAGCAGGAGAGCGTTCAGTTTGGTCTTCTTTTCCTTCCTGTCCTTAGGGTCATTTCTGACCTCGTGGGAACTGAAGATGAGGACCGTCTGACTGTTGGGGTCACTGAGATATCTCTCGATGATCTCAAGGCCCTTTTCACCGTAGCCCGAGGCGTTATCTGCCTTTAATGCCGCGGGCTCCCTGACCCAGACCATCCTTTTGGACCCGAACATGCTGAACATCTCGCATGAATTCACGATCTCCCGGGGTGTTGCCGTCTCCGCATCCGGTTCCTCCAGGTCCATTCCGGCCGAGTCGCGGGGAAGACATTTTTTGGCAGTCTCCTTCACCGCCCACTCGATCAGATATTCCTCAGAACCATAGAAATACATAACTGGCGCTATATCTCCGTTATTCAGGTCCTTTGCAAAAGTCTTGAAGGCATGTTCCTTGTTTTCAAAACGGTCGTTCTGCATCTTTTGCTCCTCTTGGATATGTCCTGATTTTACTCTTTAAGCATGTGCCTTGTCAATGTTGCCCGGTCTCGGCGTGGACTTTTTTGATGCGGCTCACGCCCCTTCTTCCTGCGGATATATCCAGACCGACGGCACCTGAAATGTCATTTCTTATGACTCTGATCCCTCTGGCATCCAGCTTCTCCAGGACCTCCTTTGAGGGATGCCCATAGTTGTTCTTTCCCACCTGTATCACTGCCAGATCCGGATCCACAGCATCCAAAAGCTCCTCCGATGTGGAATACCTGCTCCCGTGGTGGCCGATGCTGATAACGTCCGCTTTAAGGAGGTCCGCTTCCCCTGCCTCACGGTATGCGCTGACCATTTTCCCCTCGCCCTCCGTGTCCAGGTCCCCCATGATCAGTATCCTTACACCTCTGTAATCCACCATGAACACCGAGGAGTCCGCGTTTTCCTGCTTCTTACCGGGAATAAGCTCAAGGGGCCACATGGTCCTTATCTCGACCCCGTGGCCCAGACAGAAACTGTCGCCTCTCACCGATCCCATGATGAAGTTTTTGACTTTGAAGCAGTCATTAAGTTCTCTGAGCCCCCGGATGTGATCCAGGTCTTCGTGTGTGGCCAGTGCCAGATCCAGATCGGAGGCTCCGTTCTTCAGAAGATAGGGCTTCAGGGTATTCTTTCCGATATTGAACTCATAGCTTCCGCCTCCGTCGATCAGTACATCATTTCCCCCGGCGCTGATCCTGACGCAGGCTCCCTGACCTACGTCCACGAAGACCACCTCATCGTAGGTTATCGGATCATACACCGCGGCGCCTGACACCAGTGCCAGCCCACATATCACCGCAAAAAACCTTGCTCCCTTTTTCTTCAGTTTCCTCAGCCTTATCAAGTCGAAATATTCTGATCCGCAGAACATCATCCCTGCTATCACCATCACCGTCAGCGGGAGAGGCGGGTTTTTTACATCCAGCGACACTGTTCCCCATGTCCCCGGTATGGAGTTGAAGCTGACCAGAAGCCTGGTCACCGATACTGCACATACCCTGACAGCAGATGTCACAAGATCAGGTACCGCCGGCAGTCCTGCAGCAGCAGACAGTCCGAAAGCCCCCATGGAAAGCGGAATACCGATTCCTGCCAGATAGATAGCAGGTATATTTATCAGTACAGACACAGGCGACACATAGTTGAAAGCGTATGCCTGATAAAGAGTCAGCACCAGATTCACCGCAAGTCCGGAGGCTATGAAGTCAGGGATCTTCTCCGGAAGCATCCTGATCACGATCTTGATTCCCAGGATCGCCAGGAAACTTAATATGAAACCGTTTCCGAAGATCACATATGGGCGTATCGCCATCAGGATCACCGCCGCTAAGCTCAGTGCAGTCAGGCTGTCGTATCTCAGCCTGAAGGTCTTGGAAGAGGCCTTCATCAGGATCATTGTCCCTGCTCTCACAACTGAAGGTCTCCACATGCACAGAGTACCGTATGAATATAAAAGAAATATGATCACCGCAAGAGAAGCCGGGCCTGATGATGAGCCCTTGATCTTTTCATATATCTTGTAAAGGATCCCGAGGTGAAGGCCCGAAACCGCCAGTATGTGAGCCGTGCCGTTTCTTCTGAAGTCTTCCTTCACGTCCTCCGGAATGTCCGAAGTGTCTCCGAAGATCATCCCCGAGATCACGCCCCTGACATCCTCGGGGAGAGCATCCTCAAAACGGATCTTTTGCTCATAGAGAAATGCTGAATATGCTGCCGTTACCCCTCTCCGCCCCCTTATTTCAGGCCGCTCGTTTACATAGCCCTTGAGAAAGACGCCCTCGCTCCTCAGCACCATCTTTTCATCGTAGCAGTGAGGATTCCTCCTTTCCCTGGGCAGGCTGAGGGCAGCTTTATAGGCCACCTCGCTTCCCATGTATTCTGCCCCCACAGGCATTTCCCCGTAATACGCCAGCTTTACCTTGAATCCCCTCTCATCTCGTATTATGAATACCGTGCTGCTGTCATTCCTTGTTATGCCGGTAACTCTCCCGTAATGCATGACAGGCTTCATATCCGGGACTGCGGCCTCCGGCACGAAAAGATCCGGCGCAAGCGAAAGCAGGATATACAGACATACCACCATGTAAACGGCCGCAGTAAACATCTTCCTTCTGATCATCCGGCACCCCCCTTGACCCTGTTGCTGCCGCCTATTATATTGCTCCCATAAACGATTTACAATGTGCCGGATGTTGTGATATAATGTCGGAGAATATTTATATATTCGCAGAGGTTTTTTGGAAAAAGAAAGGTGGGGAATTTCAATATGAGAAAAAAGAACACAAAAACTGAAGCAGGCGCTGAGCAGACTGTGGTCAGGGAAGAAAATGCCGTGGCCGTTGAAGAACAGGCTCAGGCTTCCGTCAGTAGGAAGAAAAAAGTCAAGAAAAAGAAAAAAAAGCATATCCTGCTTAAGATCTTCGCGGCCCTTGTGATCCTCGCACTGATCGCATGCATAGCCGTGGTGGTATACGTGGGGAACATCATAAGAGATACCCCTGAGATCCAGACTGACGACATCTACAGTCTCCTCTCTCAGACATCCACTGTTTACGACTCCACCGGCCAGGTCATCGACAACATATTCGGAGATCAGGACCGTACCATCGTTACCATAGATAAGATCCCTGCCCACGTGCAGAATGCCTTCATCGCCCTGGAGGACAAGACCTTCAGGAGTCACCACGGCTTCAACATAATAAGGATCTTCGGAGCCATCAGGGACAAACTGTTCCACGGCGGGTCCATATCAGGTACTTCCACCATAACCCAGCAGCTGGCAAGAAATCTTTACCTGGAGGAAACCATGTCCGTCCGTTCAATGACCAGGAAGATCCAGGAGGCATACTACGCCTATCTTCTGGAAAAGAACCTGTCCAAGGACCAGATCCTGGAAGCATATCTCAACACCATCAACTTCGGTGCCGGCTGGGGGATCCAGTCCGCAGCCACCGCATATTTCGATAAAAGCGTAAGCGAACTTACCCTTCAGGAAGCGGCTGCACTGGCCACCCTTCCCCAGAGACCTTCCGCCTATGCTCTGGTGCTCAGGCTTTATCCTGACCAGCTGGGAGATTATGCGGATAAGGTGCTCTACACCGACAGCGAGTTTGCTTACTGCTGGAACGATGCATGTTCAGACCGTATGAAGTACTGCCTCGCCCTCATGCTTGAGCAGGGATATATCACCCAGGAAGAATACGACGGAGCCATAGACTTCAGCATCCAGGAGATGGTGCACCCCCACAGGGATACGGACGTTATCCAGACCAACTATTTTGCTGACTTCGTGGTCTCTTCGGTAATTGAAGACTTCCAGAAGCAGTTCGGCTATGACGAAGCCACCGCCACCAACCTGGTCTACAACGGAGGCCTTAAGATATTCAGCACCATGGATCCTCAGGCCCAGTCCGTACTGGAAAAGGAATTCGCCGTATATTCCAACTTCCCGCAGCCTTATTACTACACTACGGACTCCGCCGGCAACATTCTTAAACCTGACGGAAACGTCATGCTTTACAAGTATGACAATTACATCAATGAGAATACTTTCCTGTTCAAACCCGATGAATGGCTGAGGAACGAGAACGGCGACATCGAGCTGGTATTCGGCAAGAGACTGAGATTCTACGTCACCGAGTCAAACGGCACGCAGTCCATCTCCGTAGAGATGCCTAAACTGTACAGATGGGTGGACGGATACATGTACATCATAGACGGAGCCTACCTGAACGGTCTTTCCGCCTATGCAACGCTCACAGATGAGAACAACATTCTTCTGAGCCCCGAACTCTTTGAAAAGAGCCCTGAGACTCTTCAGATCGATTCAAACGGCAATCTGTACACTACCAAATTCACCTTAAAGACAGAGGCTGTCCAGCCTCAGTCCGCCATGACCGTCATCGACAACTCGACCGGTGCCGTGGTGGCAATGATCGGCGGACGCGGACAGACAGGCAAGCTCCTGTACAACCGCGCCATCAGGCCCCGGCAGCCCGGCTCCTCCATCAAGCCTCTTTCGGTATACTCCTCTGCCCTTCAGAAATCATTTGAACTGGCAGCGGCCAGCAAAAAATGGGAGTACGTCAAGACCGGATACGATGCTCAGGGAGTCAACCTCTGGGGCGACTACATCACAGCCGCATCCGTGGTGATCGACGAAAAGATGACAGTCAAGGGGGATGAATGGCCAAAGAATGCCAGCAAGAATTACTCCGGTGCGCAGACCTTCAGGACCGCTCTCCAGCAGTCCATCAATACATGCGCCATAAAGATCCTTGCCCAGGTCGGCGTTGACTACGCATATCAGAATGTTTCGAACTTCGGTATCTCCACTCTCGTTGGAGACGGTGAAGTCAACGATGTGAACCTGGCTGCTCTCGGACTGGGAGCTATGACCAACGGAGTTACCACTCTGGACATGGCATCCGCCTACTCCACCTTCGTAAATGACGGAGTACACAAGAGTTACTTCACATATACCCAGGTCACAGACAGAAACGGCAACGTTATCATGGAACCCGAAAGGACCGAGACACAGGTCCTGGATCCCGGTGTTGCATGGATCATGAGAGACATTCTCCAGTCCGTCGTATATCAGGGGATCGCAGGCAATGCCAAGATCAACGGCGAAGTGGTCGGAGGCAAGACCGGAACATCCGGTTCCCAGAAGGAAAACATCGATATCTGGTTCGATGGCTTCACAGCAAACTACACCGCGTCCGTCTGGATAGGAGCAGACGTGAACCTGGGCCTCAGCGAGCAGTCTCCCAAGGCTGCAAGGCTCTGGTCCACCATCATGAGTCAGATCGAAAAGGCCCACGGAGGAACGTATTCCGCAAGGCCATCCAACGTTGTCACTGCGACTGCCGGCGGCAGGACCGAATACTTCACCAAGGGCACAGAAAAGAACGCCGGCGGAAATGCCAAGTTCATGGAGGTCACAGTCTGCAAAGACACAGGACTTCTGGCCACACCCGACTGCCCCAACGTGGAGACAGTAAAGGGTTACTCCATCACCACCACCGACAAGGATAACCAGGGAACCCAGTATCAGAGCGGAACCATCAGCATACTGCCCACTTCATACTGCTACATGCATAACTCGGATCCTTCCAAGTATCCTGTAGCCAGCCAGTACCAGTCACTGCTTGAGAAGTATATCGCGGAAAGAGCTGAGGCTGATCAGAAGGCTGCCGATTCCGTCATCTCAATGATCAATGCACTGCCCTCACCCGAATCAGTGACCTCAGCAAACGCATCTGCCATCAATGCAGCAAGAGCCGCATACAATGCCCTCACATCTGCACAGCAGCTTCTGGTGCCATCGTCGGTTTTGAACAAATTGGCCTCATGCGAATCTGCACTGGCAGAGGCCATAGCAAAAGAGGCTCAGGATGCAGCAGACAGAAATGCCGCTCAGCAGTTCTCTGCAATGGTCATGAACCTGACCCCGGGAGACGCTGACGCCATCTATGCTGCGCAGGCTGCATACAATGCCCTTTCACCCGGTGCCCAGGCCTACGTGTCCCAGGAGATCCTTGACAGGCTGAACCAGCTTATCGCAGACCTCCAGAACGGAGGCGGAGGTGACGGAGACGGCGGAAACGGCGTCAATGTCCCCAAATTCTTCGACCCTGTACTGCTCTTGTCACTGAACATGCCCAATAGGCTGGTCAATAGACTCTAGCAACAGATATTGATTATTTTAAGAGGCCTGAAACTGTGAAGTTTCAGGCCCTTTTTTATGGGGAAGCCCTGCGTGCGGGGCCTCCCTGATTTTTTTAAAGCATACTTTATCTTAATAATAATTTGTTAAGCTGCAATCAGGCTGTTACATATTGCGTAATACATCCCCATCATAAACACATATGAGGCGACAAAAAACATCAGCGTAGATGGTAATCTGGTTCGATCTTCCTTGATCAGTCTGCATGATATCCAATCTATGAAAGACAGCACTCCGCAGAGCAAAGCTCCTATCAGCGCCCCTACCCAAATCACGTTCCTGTGCGTCGTTCCTCCATGCATGGTATAAGTGCTGAACAACACCGTAAAAAAAGTGCTGAGAAAGATCAATAATCTTAGAATACGATCTGTTTTTCTCATCTGATACCACCCCCTCTATATTTTCCTTTATCAACTATTGGAATATGTGCAAGAAAGGTGTCCGGCAAAAGATACTAATGTCCAAACACTTCCCAATCCTCCAAGTATCGATGACAACATAGCATAGTTGAAGGAACCGGCAAGGTATCCGCTAACCATTGCACATACCGACGCTCCATTGGATATAAAACTTGCCAGAGGTGTTCCTGTATATGAGTTTCTCATTACAGTAGCCTGGCTTTTTGTGAATCTCATTTCAGTATACTTATTTGGATGGTCTGAAGAATAAGCAATAATCGGAAATGCTGAAGCAGAATCAAAGTCTATAACTTGAATAAGTGAGTCCCCTTCTATTCTATAATTTGTATTTATTGGATCACCATTTGCATCTACGGCATAGGCAGGAGCAATTACGCTAATTATCTCCCCACTTGCATCTACAATAAACACGGCATCACAGTTCACATAGAACTCATCCATGTCCCATGCGTAATCCCTATCCAGTATGAGTCTATACCCTTGTGGCAAATCATAAGCATAACAGTATTCCCTTTGTGCTGAACAATCATTTACAAGTATCCCGGTTTGAAGTGATTCTATTGTTTGAAAATCTTTCATTTTTATTACCGCTTCAGTTACAATGCTATAGTCATCTATTTCCGAGCAATAATAAATTGATCCTGTATCTGTTATTATGCTGCGGAAATTGTCTGAAATCGGTAAACTTCTTACGATGTCTACGTTACCCTCAGATTATAAGACAACTTTTCCGGAATTATTATTCGGAAAAATAAACTCTACCCCGTCATTCTTGAATAACTAGTGGTCTTCTGTGACTACAATATCTTTTGAAACCACATCATCGAATAAATTAATAACGATTCCCTTATCTTTTTTACAATCCGGTATCCCATAGTCCATACCGTCTGCAAAGGATGTAGTTACCGAAATACAGAACAATGAAACCATGAGTACAAAACACGTTGTCATTTTGAGTACAATTCTCATTTTTCTCTCCTCCTCTATGCATTTCGTTTGTTAAAAAAGATATCCGTACTGCCGATCATATATAAAAAGCCTCACTAACATCCTTCTCTAAAAGCAACAATACTCCAGCAGAAAAAAGCAGAGAGGCAATCTATCATGGATACTCATCAATTTGTGAAAGCACCCAGGCTGTATTTCATTTTCTGGCAATATCAAAGGCACAAGATATACTCGAATCATATAACTCATTACCTCTGACTCATACTATACTTTACTATGACTGTACCATGTCTAAAGCTGATGTCAACTGAAAAAAATGGCTTTTATCAAGAGGCAACCTGCCCGGTATTACAACTCGTGCAGCATCATCAGGTGCAGCACGATCTTCATCCCAACGATCAGAGAATCCAGATCCACCCATTCCTCTCTGGTGTGGGCCAGGCTCCCTTTTACGGTACCGATGGTGTTGGCCGTTATTCCCTTTGAAAGCGGTATGTTGCTGTCCGTGGATGCTGCGCCGCGCCAGACCGGCCCGTCGTAATACTGACCTATCACATCATCGCTTAGCCCGGTGAACTCCTTCAGTCTCGCCGGATCCAGATCACCGTTTCCCGGGCGTATCCCCAGAAGCTCGACTTCCACATCGCATCTATCGCGGAATCCTTCGATCACTCTTTCCATCTCGCCCTTCATATACGAGAGGCTTTCCTCGCTGGTGGAGCGGTACTCATAGAGGATCTCCGCCCTCTGAGGAATGGAGTTCACGGTAGTTCCGCCCCGGATAACTCCCACATTGAAGGTGGTCTTGTCCCCTGGCGCATCCTCGGGAAGCGGTATCCCGTACAGTTCCTCTATCAGGTCAGCCATGATCTTGATGGCGCTGGCCCGTCCGAAGTTTGACCAGGAGTGACCACCCTGCACTCCCACGGTTATCCTGTAGCGGTGTGAGCCCACCGCCCGGTCTATGCACTGACCCAGGTAACAGTCGAAGCTGTAGAAAGCCCTGATCCTTCCTTCATACTGCCTCATCAGTTCCTTTGAGCCGTCCAGGTTGCCCAGACCCTCCTCGCAGGAATTGGCGCAGATCACGAAGCCGCAGTCCAGAGCCGGTCTGTTCTCGATCAGATATTTTGCGCCCATGAGCAGGTTCACCAGATTGGCGGTGTCGTCGCCGATGCCCGGCGCCCTGAGGATTCTCCCCTCCTGGGTCATGGGGTAGGATTCTGTGTCTGGCTGAACCACGTCCATGTGAGCTGCCCAGATGATCACATCCTCGTGGTCGCCGGTGCCTGTCTCCCAGATGACGTTCTTCAGCGAGTCGATCCTCACGTTCTCAGCCCCCTGGCGGATCAGCCAGTCTCTGACGAATTCAGTTCTCTTCTCCTCACATCTTGTGGGCGCGGGGATCCGGCCCATTTCACGGAGGAGGTCCTCTGCTTCCTCAATGTGCGTTTCCGCAAAAGATCCGACCCTGCTCTTTATTGAATTGATCCTGTCTTCAGTCATGTTTTTTGCTCCCGTAGAAGAATCTCTTGGTAAACAGATATACGATGGGTATAAGGAACATGTAGTATGCGTATCTCATGGCTCCCCATTCCACGCCGAAAAAGCTCAGCGGCACGGAGCAGCCTATGCACCAGGGCACAGTGCAGGAGATGAGTATCACGGAATTCTCCATGTCGATGGCAAGCTCCTCGCCGGACGCGCCGCTCTCACGGTAGGTGCCCTTCATCAGACTGCCCACCATGAGGGTGGCGATGGTCTGATTGCAGAAAACCATGGCGGAGCCCAGTCCCATGATCATGGTGACCGGCAGCCTGCCGATCCGGGCGCAGAGCGACGATATCTTATCATTGACTCCTCTGAGCATGTCTGTGCCCTCGAAAATGCCCGAATAAGCGCCTGAAACCAGCAATATGATAATTATCTCGACCATGGACAAAAGCCCGCCTCCGTCGAGAATAGAGGCTGCAGCGCCATCTCCGGCTTCATAGCCGAATATCAGTGCTCTGACCACTTCCCGGACTCCCTGTCCCTGTACGAATATGCTTATAAGGACAGATGACAGTATGCTGAGCCCCATGGCCAGAAGCACATCCACCCTGAACAGAGGAAGCACCAGCATGAGAACCGCCGGAACGAAGGCCCAGTAGGATATGACGAAGGCTTCCTGAAGTCCCTCCGTCATCTGACTGTCCGCACCCTGAATGGGATTGTTCACCGAAAGAACCGCGTAGAGTGCCAGCGAGGCCAGAAACGGTACGGCCCCGGTCTTCATCATGGCCTTCACGTTGTCGAAAATGTTGGTCCCGGTGATGCCGCAGACCAGGTGGGCTGAGGACGATACAGGGGAGCTCCTGTCTCCGAAGAAAACGCCGCTCATGAGGGTTCCGGCAGTTATGAGCGGGTCCACTCCGCCTGCCCTGGCAAGAGCCATGAAAATGACCCCCACTGTTCCCGCCACGCCGAAGGAGGTGCCTATGGCGTAACTCAGAAGGCTGGACAGCAGGAAGGTGATCAGGATGAACAGTTTCGGCGTTATGAGCTGCATTCCGTAATACACGAATACGGTGATGGTCCCCGACATCCTCCAGGATGCAGTGAGGAATCCGATGACAGCCATGACCTCCAGAACGATCAGAGACTCTCTGACGCTCTTTCCCGCCATGCGAAGGAGCTCCTCCGGCCGAAACCTGCGCCTCAGTCCTGTCACAAAAAATGCCACGAACCCGGCGACGAGCGCCGGGACCGTGGATAAACCTGCGATCAGCGAGGATATCATGCATATGAGAAATATTGCAAAAGCAATGAGCAGATCCATGTATTCCCTATTTCTCCTTGAGCATTCTCACGGCTTTCTCCGGGTCCTCCGCCCTGAACACTGACGATCCCGCCACCGCCATTTCGACGCCGGCTGCTTCAACTTGCCCGATGTTTCCGATGCCTATGCCGCCGTCGATCTCGATTATATAACCGTAGCCCATCTCTTTTTTGAGGGCTGAAAGCTCAACAGTCTTCATCAGCTGATCCTCCATGAACTTCTGGCCGCCGAAGCCGGGTTCAACGGACATGATGAGGATCAGTTCCACCTTGTCAAACAGCCCTTCCAGAGCGGATGTTGGCGTTCCGGGCTTAATGGATATGCCGGCCTTCACGCCATAGGAATGGATCAGGTCGATGACCTCCATGGGATCCTCCACAGCCTCCCTGTGGAAGGTGATGAACTCCGTATTTTCCGTGACGAAGTCTTTTGCGTATTTCATGGGGTCTGTGATCATGAGGTGGACATCGAAGGGTATGGACACCCTTCCCGTGAGACACTTCATGACCGGAGCTCCGAAGCTTATATTCGGCACGAAGTGGCCGTCCATGACGTCCACGTGGATGTAGTCGGCCCCGCCCTCTTCGGCCTTGTGTATGTCAGTAAGCAGATCTCCGAAATCCGCTGAAAGAATGGATGGTGCGATGAGCATCAGTATTTCCTCTTTTCTCTTATCTCTTTCATGTTGGTCTTATATGAAGCATAACGGACGGCCGAGATATCACCTGCCTTCACCGCCTCCTTCACCGCGCAGCCCGGCTCCTTGAGATGCCTGCAGTTATCGTATCTGCACCGGCCGCCGAACCGCTCTATTTCCGGATAGAGGTGTCTCAGTTCGTCCTCCTCTATCTCCGGTATGTCAAAAGACGTGAATCCGGGGGTGTCGTAGACCAGCCCTCCACCTTCAGTTTCAAGTATCTCCACGTGCCTGGTGGTATGCCTGCCTCTTAAGGTCTTGTCCGATACGGACCCTGTCTCCATGCGGGCCTCTGGAACGATGCAGTTGACCAGAGTTGACTTGCCTGCGCCGGAGGGTCCGGCAAAAGCCGCCACCTTGCCTCTGAGCAGGTCCTTCAGTTCCTGAAGACCCTGTCCCGTTACGCAGCTGGTCTTGACCACCCTGTATGCTCCGGAGTATATCTCTTCCATTGCCCTGAGTTCCTCTTCGTCAAGAAGGTCGCTCTTGTTTATGACCACCACAGTCTCCGTGCCCTTGAGTTCAGAGGCCAGGATGAACTTGTCTGTCATTGAGAATGCAGGCTCCGGATCTCTTCCCGCGAAGGTGACGCAGATCATGTCCACGTTTACGATAGGCGGCCTGAGAAACTGGTTTTTTCTGGGGAGGATGTCGTCAATGACTCCTTCGTGATCCAGGCCTCTGTCTCTGGCCTCTCTCGACAGTTCCACCTCCGAGATCTCCACCAGGTCTCCCACCTGAAGCTTTATTCCTTTGTTCTTCAGGGCGCCTCTGCCCCGGCATTCAAAGATGCCGGACTCGGTCTTCACGTAGTAGAAGCCCCCTATGCCTTTAATGATCTGTCCGGTCATGGGCGGTCACCCCTGGCCTTCGCCTGAGCCTGTGTCTGAACCTTCACCGGATCCTGAGCCTTCGCCTGAGCCTGTGTCTGAACCTTCACCGGATCCTGAACCTTCGCCGCCTTCACCTGGATCCACCGGTTCATCAGGTTCTGTGGGCGGTTCACCCTTGGAGGCTCTCACGTCGATGGCGGTTCCCGCATCCACGTAGGTTCCGTAGGTAATGCTCTGCCAGAAAATCAGGTTCTGAGCAATAGTATTGGTCTCTTCATATATGACTGAACCCCTCTTCAGTCCCAGACTCTCAAGCAGATCTTTTGCTTCCTCCGGAGTCATTCCCGTCAGATTCGGAACAGAAACCTGCTCGACTCCCTGTCCGTCTGAGACTTCCACGTCCACCGCGGTGCCCTTGTCGGCCTTGGTGCCGGGTTCTATGGACTGTTTGACCACGATGCCCTTGTTCTGGGTGGACGTGACCACCGTAACTGTTCCCAGCCGGTAGCCCATCTCCTCAAGGGCGGCTTTTGCTTCTTCCTCGGTCATGCCGGTGATCTTGGGTATGACGCCTTCGCTTTTTCCCTTGGATACATTGACGGTTACAGTCTTGCCCGCCACCACCATGGTGCCCTTTTCGGGGGTCTGGAAGGTTATGAAGCCCTCTTCGAATTCATCGGAGTACATATCATCTCCCCGTTCCAGTATGAGTCCTGCCTCCGAGGCCATGGTTTCAGCCTCTTCATAGGTCTTTCCGCTGAAGTCAGGCACCTCCACCTCCGCTTTCTTGCCAAAAAGCCCCATAACGGATCCCAGAACGATCAGCAAAATGATGAGAGCAGCTATGCCGGCGATGATAACTATCTTGCTGGACTTGTTGTCCCTGAAAAGATCGGCAAAGATGGACTTTCTGCCGCTGCCTCCGCCGTTTCCGGACGTGCCGCTCTGGCCCTTCTTCGTTCCCGTATTTGACTTTGCGGGAGCTGTCTGTTCCTCTTCAGTATCCGTAAAGTTCCCTGCCAGGGCCTTTGATCCGAAGCGGCTCTCGATGTAGTCGATGGACCTTAAGTCTTCGATCATCTCATCCACGTTCTTGTACCTCTTGGACTGGAACTTCTCCGTAGCCTTTCTGATTATCCTGTCCAGCTGGTATGGAACAGACGGGACCTCCTCTTTCGCGGAGGGCATGGGATCGTTGATGTGGCTCAGAGCGATGGATACCGGGTTGTCCGCGTCAAAAGGAACGTGACCGGTAAGCATCTCATAGAGCACGATGCCCAGAGAATAGATGTCAGATCTTTCGTCCACGTATGCTCCTCTTGCCTGCTCGGGAGAGAAGTAGTGGACGGAGCCCATGACCTTGTCATTCACCTCCGTGATGGTGGTCTCGGATATGGGCATGGCGATACCGAAGTCAGCCAGCTTTGCCACGCCCTGAGGAGTGACCAGCACGTTGTGGGGCTTCACATCCCGGTGTACTATACCGTTCTTGTGGGCCAGGGACAGGGCCTGCGCGATCTGCACGGTATAGTCGATGGCCTGCTTGTAGTCCAGCCTGCCCTTTTCCTCGATTATGTCTGAAAGGGACTTTCCTTCCACCAGTTCCATTACGATATAGTGGATATTTCCCTCCTGGCCTACATCGTAGACTCCAACCACGTTGGGATGGGTAAGGCCTGCGGCAGCCTGAGATTCTCTTATGAAGTTCTCAATGAACTTCTTATCCCTGGTGAACTCCGGTCTTAATATCTTGATGGCCACGTAACGGTTGAGGAGCCGGTCTTTTCCCTTATATACGATGGCCATTCCGCCTTCACCGGTCTTTTCGATCAGCTCATATCTGCCGGCGATAAGTCTGTTATTCATCGATATCCTCCTCCGTAACTTTAAGGCATATGACTGTGGTGTTGTCACGGCCGCCGTTCTGGTTGGCCCTGCCCACCAGTTCCCTTGCAAGCTCACTCATATTGTCCTTATTCTCCTCTATGAGGCTTATGATCTCTTCATCCGTCAGTTCATCGTAGAGTCCGTCAGAGCAAAGTATCAGGATGTCATCCTCTCTGATCTCGACCCTGAAAAAGTCCGGATCCGCCATGCTGTCCGCTCCCAGGGCCTTGACGATCACGTTCTTCCTCTCGTCCATCTCTGCTTCCTCTCTTGAGAGCACTCCGGCCTTCACAAGGGTATTCACATAGGTGTGGTCCTCGGTGATCTGGGTAAGGGCCCTGTCTCTGAACAGGTATGCCCTGCTGTCTCCGATGTTTGCAACATATGCCTGGCCGTTTCTCACGTGGACCACCACAGTGGTGGTGGCCATGCCTGCGTTTTCTTCGTGTGCATTGGCCATGCCGTATATTTTGCGGTTTGCGGTGTCTATGGCGTCCTTCAGATAGTCCACGATCTCGTACTTTTCCAAAAGGTGGGATATGGGATGGCCCACCACGTAGTTGGCGATCTCGCTGACTGCGGTGCGGGACGCGATCTCGCCGGAATTTCCGCCTCCCACTCCGTCCGCCAGGACGTACACCTTATCGGGGAGCAGGACGAAGCAGGCGTCCTCGTTGCTGGTCCTCATGACTCCCTTATCGGATTTAAAACCTACATGCATCTAATCTATCCTCCTGAATATTGCCGCAAAAAAACCGTCCGTTCCGGTGTCGGGTCCAAACCGGGCTTCCTTCTCTTTTTCAAATCCCGGGAACTCTCCGAGAAATCCCGAAACCATGTCCTCGTTCTCCTCCCTGGTCACGGTGCAGGTGGAATACATGAGCGCTCCGCCCTTTGCCACATAGGAAGCTCCCCTTCTCAGTATCCCGGACTGAAGGTGGTTCAGGGCCTTGAGATCAGGTCTCTCCTTGTACTTGATCTCAGGCTTTCTCCTCATGACCCCAAGACCCGTGCAGGGAACGTCGCAGATCACAAGATCGAACTGTCCTTCATATTCCGGAACAGCCCTTGAACTGTCTCCCTGCCTGGTTTCGATTATGTCAATGCCGTTTCTTCCGGCATAACTTTCTATAATTGCAAGTTTGTGCTCATAAATATCCTGAGCTATGACCTTCCCCCGGTTTTCCATGGCTTCCGCGCAGGCGCAGGACTTGCCGCCGGGGGCCGCGCAAAGATCCAGCACCTTCATGCCCGGCTTTGCTTCAGCCATGTCGCAGGCAGTGAGGGACGCCTCGTCCTGAACGGAGAATCTGCCTTCCCTGAAGGCCTCCGTTTCCAGTATGCCGGTGCCCCTGACTCTGAGGCCCCTGGGACTCAGCTGAGAATATCCGACTTCAGACCCCTGATCTTCAAGGATCTTTTTAAGCTCTTCCGGGCTGTTCTTCAAAAGATTCACCCTTATGCATAGCTCCGGTGTTTCAAGGGAATACTTGAGATAATCCTCAGCTCCTTCCGGGCCATATGCTTCTGTGAGAAGTTCAACTATCCAGGGCTCTGCGGAGTAGACCAGTGACAGTCTGTTCAGAACATCCTCCCCCGCAGCTACATGAAGCTCACACTTGTTCCCTGAAAGATTCCTTAATACGGCATTCACGAAGCCTCCCCGTCCTTTAGCGAACCTTTTGGAAAGCTCCACCGCCTCATTTATGGAGGCGTAATCCGGGACTCCATCCATGAAAAGTATCTCGTACGCACCCATTCTCAGTATGGTGAGAACGCTGATATCCAGCTTATTGAAGCCCTTTGGGACAAATCCGCTTAAAAAATGATCGAGAAGATACTTTCTTTTGAGCACGCCGTAGCATATCTCTCTCGCCAGGGCCCGGTCTCTTGGATCCAGACCGCGAACTGCGCCGTTTAAGGCCAGATTGGAATATGCGCCGTCCCTCTCTATATCGTTCAAGGCCAGGTATGCTGCAAGTCTTGAGCCGCCATTCATCTGAAGACCCATCCCTTCTCAAGTGCGTGGCCCCTCAGATAGTCGCCTACTGCGCATCTCTTCTTCCCGGGGACCTGGATCTCGGAAATGAGGAGAGAACCCTCTGAGCATGCTACGGTAAAAGTATTATTGTCAACACTGATCACTTCTCCCGGTCTTTCGTGCCGCCCGTCATCAAGAGCCTTACCTGCACGGAATTTCATGGCTTCATCGCCCTCACCGAAGTATGCAAAGGCGCCGGGCCAAGGGTCGAAAGCCCTGATCTTCAGCACTTCCCGGCCCGCATGACCTGTGAAGTCGATGTGTCCGTCCTCTTTTCTAATGACCGGAGCATAGGATGACTGGCTTCCGTCCTGTTTCTCATATTTTGCCGTTCCGTTTTCGATGGTTGGCAGAGTCTCAAGAAGCAGGTCTCTTCCCGCCTCTGCAAGAGCATCGTGAAGACCGGTATAATTCAAGTCGCCGATCCTGACCGCACATCTGGAGATCATGTCTCCTGTATCCAGTCCCGCGTCCATCTTCATTATGGTGATGCCGGTCTCTTCCAGCCCCTCCAGGATGGCGTGCTGTATGGGAGAAGCTCCCCTCAGCTTCGGAAGAAGTGATGCGTGGACGTTTACTGCGCCGTATTTCGGTATATCCAGCACTTCCTCCGGCAGTATCTGGCCGTAGGAGGCCACTATCAGAACGTCCGGTCCCAGTGCTTTCAATGTCTCGGTGACTGTCTCATCGTTTCTTAAGTTTTCGGGCTGAAGTACCGGGATCCCGAGCTCAAGAGCGGTCTCCTTCACCGGGGAATACTTCACATGCTTCCCTCTGCCGTTCTTCCTGTCGGGCTGGGTCAGCACCAGCAGGACCTCATGTCCGCCCTCAGCGAGACCCCTCAGGATCACCTCCGCGAATTCCGGTGTTCCCATGAAAACTGTCTTCATTCTTCCCTTCCGTTCTCTTCTTCTTCGTCATCCTCGTAGGCGGGTCTCACGTTTCTGGCCTTGTCCGTGTAAAGGATGCCGTCCAGATGGTCGTACTCGTGCTGCATGACTCTGGCTTCGAAGCCCTCGAATTCATACTGCTGCCTTACGCCCTCAAGGTCTGTGGCCTCTATCTTGACGGCCACGGGCCTCTCCACGTCCCCCACCATGTCGGGGACGCTCAGGCATCCTTCCACCCCCCACTCTTTTTCTTCGCTGTACCAGGTGATCACGGGATCGATCATGTAGTAGACCCCGGCGTCGTCACCCGGGTCGGGCTGAGCCACGAACATCCTTCTCATTATGCCCACCTGAGGCGCGGCAAGACCAACTCCGTTCTCTTCCCTCATGGTATCTACCATGTCAAGAAGTATCTCCTTAAGGTGAGTGGTCACCGGTCCCGCGCTCTTGGCGTGTTTTCTTAAGACTTCGTCTCCTTCTGTAACTACTTTTCTTGTTGCCATATCTTCCTCTTGTCTGTCTGCATATCTGAAATGAATTTTTTGCGGTCTATATAGTGCTGTAAGGGTCTACATCGATGGTGACGTTGACCTGTGAACGGCGGGACATGAGCTTTCGCCTGAACTGATCCAGGTAGTGGACGCACTCGTTCCTCTTGCCGCGCTCTGCCTTGATTATGATGTATTGTCTGAAGGCTTCCCTGCCTTTGAAGTTGGATGCCACCCTGGGATCCTTGATCCTCCCTGCGCTTTCGGGGCCGAAAATGCCTGTCAGAAAGTCTTTTGCCTCCTCGGCGGCCCTGGCAGCCTCCTCCTCGTCATCGGATGTGAAATTGGCGATTATGAGCTCACCGAAGGGCGGATACTCCATTAGCCTGCGCCCCCTGGTCTCCGCCGCAAAAAAACCGTCATAGTCGTTATCCTTTGCTGCGGTCAGAGCGTAGTTCTCCGGATCGTAGGTCTGAACGATCACATGGCCCCTCTTATCTCCTCTTCCCGCCCTGCCGGCCACCTGAGTGACCAGTTGGAAAGCTCTCTCCTCGGACCTGTAGTCCGGGATGTTTATGATGGAATCGGCAGCGATGACTCCGGTAAGTCCCACATTGTCGAAATCCAGCCCCTTGGCCACCAGCTGGGTCCCGACCAGGATGTCCGTCTCGCCCCGTCCGAAGCGGTCCAGGATGTTATCCAGTTCCCTGCGGTCCTTTATTGAATCTATGTCCAGCCTGTCCACCTTCTTGTCCGGGAAGAGCCTGTAAGCCTCCTCCTCCACCTGCTCCGTGCCGATGCCGAAGTGCCTGATGTACCTGCTCCCGCAGGATGGACAGACCTCAGGCAGCGGATATTTGCGGCCACAGTAGTGGCAGATCATGGCGTTTTCTCTCTTATGGTAAGTAAGTGATATCTCGCACTCAGGGCACTTCATGACGGTGCCGCACTCCCTGCAGGATATGAAGTTGGAATATCCTCTCCTGTTCTGGAGCAGTATCACCTGCCTGCCCTCTTCCAGTTCTTCCTCCATCCTCGACCTGAGAGCCCCGGAAAAAATAGACCTGTTGCCCATCCTGAGCTCTCTTCTCATGTCAACGATCTCCACTTCCGGAAGGGGTGTCTTGTTGTACCTTTCCTTAAGGGGGATCAGTTCATATATCCCGTCCCTCACCCTCTGGTAAGAGCTTACTGACGGTGTGGCGGAACCCAGGATCACCAGTCCCTTTTCGGTCAGCATCCTTTTGGCGGCCACCTCGTGGGTCTCGTACTTGGGAGTCATATCCGACTTATATGTGGACTCGTGCTCCTCATCCAGGATGATCACCCCGATATTCTCCATGGGGCAAAAAACTCCCATGCGGGCGCCGATCACTATCCTGGCCTCTCCTGTCCTTATGCGCATCCACTCGTCAGACCTCTGTCTGGGTGTCAGCGCGGAATGCAGCACAGCGATCTGTTCCCTGCCGAAACGGCCGATAAAACGGCGGATGAGCTGGTGAGTAAGGGATATCTCCGGCACCAGCATGACCGCGCCTTTTCCGCGGCTTAAGCAGTCCTCGATGGCGGTCATATAGACCTCAGTCTTGCCGGATGCCGTGACGCCGTGGATCAGGAATATCTTTTCCTTCTCTTCCGAAAGGGCTTCCCTGATCTTTTTCGCGGCGGCTTCCTGCTCATCAGTGAGTCTGTCCGGCTTTGGATAGTCTGTGTCGATCCCGGCGTAAGGGTCTTTTGGAGTTCCCCTTTTTCTCTTTGGAAGGGGCGGCCTGAAAAGCCTGATCGCATCGAAGTACCTTATGGCGTAGCGCTGCTTCATCCATATGGCGGTGGAGATCATCTCCTCATTGAGGCTCTCCTCAGGATCCACGGAGATGATGTCCTTCACCTTGCTCTCGTCAATGCCGCAGGTATCAGATACTGAGAATACGTAGCCTTCTTTAGTGCCGGTGCCGAAGGGCACGATGACCTTGCTTCCGACGCAGGCATGGATCCCTCCGTCAGAATATGTGAAGAAGCTGTCTATATAATTGCTTTTGTTCTCTACGATGACGTTTAGATACATTATCCGTCAGTCCCGCTTGCTGAAAGAGCATCCGCAGTAATTCTGCCTGTAGAGCTCATACTTTCTCGATAATTCAATGGAGCGCTGGTAGCCTGCCTTCTTTTTGAAATCCATGTCCAGAAATTCCAGTCCGAAAACATCCGCCAGAGTACGGCCGATCATGGAAACCAGCTGGTAATTCTTGTGAGGACTCACGGTGAGAGTGGTCCCGAAGATGTCGTACCCCAGAGCCACCGCCGCCTTGGCAGTCCGCTCAAGCCTGAGCTTGAAGCATTCAGTGCAGCGCTCGCCGCCTTCAGGACAGTCCTCCAGACCTTCGGCCACGCTGTAAAAGTCCTCCGGGAAATATTCCCCCTCTATGAAGACCACCCTGTCCTCCTCCGGAAGGGTCTCGTTGAGAGCGTTCAGGAACTTGATCTGGTTTTCCCTTCTCTTCTCGTATTCCTCCCTTTCAGTGATGTTGGGATTATAGTAAAAAACGGTGATCTTATAGTCCGTGAGAAGCCTCTCCACGCAGGCTGTGGAGCATGGACCGCAGCATGAGTGAAGCAGTATCCTCCTCTTCTCAAGTTCCGGAGTCTCCATCTCCACTGTCTCTGTTTCGTTTTTGTCTTCGCGCTCCCTTAAACAGGGCTGACAGCTGTCCTTCATTTGACTTTACCTGATTTTTATTCTAAATTGATATAAGTTATTATCAGCAAAACTGAAAAAACCAATACAACCCCATAGTAAGTATTAATTATACCACCAGACGGTGTCTTATTCAATGAATAAAATAGAACAGCCTCCCTTCACGGAGGCCGCGGAAAACCGCTGTCCCCCTGAGTATTTCAAGGGACAGCGCTACAACTCCATATCAAATTATCTGAAGGACCACTTCGGTTCAAAGACGATCAAGCTCTCCATCGACGGAGGCTTCACCTGCCCCAACCGGGACGGCTCCAAAGGCTTCGGCGGCTGCGGCTTCTGCTCGGATTCCGGCTCCGGCGAGTTTTCTTCCGACATAGATGACCAGATCGCACTTTACTCCGGGAAGTGGCCTGAGGCGAAGTACATAGCCTACTTTCAGAACCATACCAACACCTATGCTCCGGTGGAGGTACTAAGGCGGAAATATTTTGCGGTGCTGAAAGACCCCAGGATATCGGGCATCGCCATCGGCACCCGGCCTGACTGTCTGCCGGACGATGTGCTGGATCTTCTTGAAGAGATCAGCCGGGATCACTTCCTCTGGGTAGAACTGGGGCTTCAGACCATCCATGAGGATACGGCAAAGCTCATAAACCGGTGTTACGGACTGGAAGAGTTTCAGCGGGCAGTTTCAGAGCTCGGAAGGCGGAAGATCCGGACCGTGGTGCATCTGATCCTGGGCCTTCCCGGGGAAAGCAGGGACATGATGCTGGAGTCCGTAAAATACGTGTCCGGCGTGCCGGGACTTTTCGGTATCAAGCTCCACCTTATGAACCTGGTGAAGGGCTCCGCTCTGGCAGAGACCATGCCCGGCTACGTGAGTTTCCCTGATATGGACAGCTACGTGGAACTGGTCACGGACTGTCTGGAGATCATCCCTCCGGAAGTTACTGTTCACAGGCTTACCGGTGACGCCAGGCGGGACATATTGATAAGCCCGGTCTGGAGCTTCAATAAGAGGACCATACTGAACAGGATAAACGACAGGCTGAATCTTTTGGACAGCTGGCAGGGAAAAAAATATGCGGGCGCGGATGTTTTGCGGCCGAAAGAGATATAGACAACTTCAGCCGTCCTGCCTGACCGAAAACCATGACATTTTAAAACCGCTGAATTCCTTCAGCGGCTTTTGTTATCTCACAAATTCATTCTGCCACCCAGGGCGAGTAGGTGCCGGTCTCCAGAATATCGGCGATCCTTTCACAGGCATGGCCGTCTCCGTAGGGATTGCAGGCATGGGACATCGCGTCATAAGCGCTTTGATCTTCCAGCAGTTCCGTGAAGCTGCGGTAGATGGTCTCTTCGTCGGTGCCCACCAGCCTCAGCGTACCGGCCTCAACGCCTTCCGGACGTTCGGTGGTGTCCCTCATGACCAGCACCGGCTTTCCGTAGGACGGGCATTCCTCCTGGATGCCGCCTGAATCCGTCAGGCACAGGTAGCATCTGGCCTCGAAGTTGTGACAGTCAAAGACCTCTATGGGTTCGATTATGTGGATCCTGTCGCAGCCCTCAAGCTCCTCTTCAGCAGCTTTTCTGACGAGAGGATTCATATGGATGGGGTACACTGCCCTGCACTCCGGATGCTCGTTCAGGACCCTCCTGATGGCTCTGAACATGCGATGCATGGGTTCACCCAGATTTTCTCTCCTGTGGGCGGTGATGAATATCAGTTTGCCGTCTCCTGCCCAGTCAAGCTCCGGATGAGAATAGTCCTCCTTCACCGTGTGCTGCATTGCATCGATCACGGTGTTCCCCGTGACGTAGATAGTTGCAGGGTCCTTGCCTTCTCTGACCAGATGCTCTGCAGCAAGTCCGGTCGGTGCGAAATTGTACTTGCTTACGATCCCCACAGCCTGGCGGTTGAATTCCTCAGGATAAGGCGAATATATGTTGTATGTCCTCAGCCCCGCCTCCACATGACCTACAGGGATCTGCATGTAGAAACATGCCAGCGCGGTAACGAATGTGGTGGTCGTGTCTCCGTGGACCAGCACGACGTCAGGCTTCACCTCTTCCAGCACTTTTTTGATGTTGTCCAGGATGCCTGTGGTTATGTCGAACAGGGTCTGGCGGTCTTTCATCAGATTCAGGTCGTAGTCAGGCACCACCCCGAAGGTCTCCAGCACCTGGTCCAGCATCTGACGGTGCTGAGCGGTGACGCAGACCTTCACCTCCAGTCCTTCCCTCTTTTTCATTTCGTTGACTAGGGGACACATCTTGATGGCCTCGGGCCTGGTACCGAAAACGGTCAATACTCTCTTTTTCATGTTCACAGCTGTCCGGCATTAGCTGCCGGGCCCTTTCGGTTCTGGTTTAAATATTTACGAAATTATACCACAAAATATATGACGGCACAATTTTAACTGCATGGAAGGCAGCAGCAGTGCATACAAAAAGCCGAGGCTGTATCCAATCCCGGCTTTAAACATATCCTTATGGAATATCCTTACTGCGACTGCAGCATGGCTGTTCCGGCAAACTCCGCAGATACTACAGCTTTTCCGCCGATAGCATAGCAGGATATGATATGACGTCCTGCCATGTACTCAGCCGCAGGGCCGTAGTATGATCCTGATTCTCCCGCGAATATTATGGGAGAGCCAGTGCTGTGAGCTATCAGTCCGGCACAGATGGAATCCGCGAAGCTTTCGCCGCTGGCAAATATCACTGAATTCACGCCGGATCCGTAGAAGAATTCTGCAACCGCTGCAGCTGTGCGTCCCCGGTTGGAACCGTATATCCTGTGGACCGAGGAGCTGTATGTCCTGAGCTGAACTTCCAGGTCTGCGCTAACCACCCCGGTACCGCCGATGATGTACAGATTCTTGCCTGTCTGTCCCGCAAGGAACTCCTTCTGTGCATCAGTCAGGCTGTTGCCTACCAGCATCACCGGTTTTCCGGTCTGAGATGCGGTCACAGCGTCCGGGAAGGACGCGCCGCTGCAGATCAGGATGTCGTTTCCGATCTGGATGTTCTTAAGGACTTCCAGGTTGGTCATGTATCTGTCTTTTCCGGCGATCCTGGTGAAGCAGTATTTTTCATCCGTGAATCTGGCCGCAAAACCGTCTCCGATGACTCCTGTACCGCCCAGAATGTATACCTGTCCGCCGGGGGCCAGATTATTCTTCAGATAGTTTGCCACGTTCTCCTGAACCTGAGTGCTGCTGTTTATCAGGATCACAGGGGCGCCGTTCGCGATGGACAGACTGCTGCCCGAAAGTGCGTCCGCAAAATTCTCCCCGTAGGCTATCACTACCTTATCGTACCGGCTCACTCCGGCCAGTGTCTTATACTTATCCGCAACCGCCAGAGAAGTATCGTATCTTGACTGACCGTAGATCCTGTCCAGAGTAAATTCGCCCTTCACGTCTCCGCAGTAAGCGCATCTGCTCACGAGCGAAGTGCCTCCCATGAGAAGCTTTTCTTCAACGAATTCATTGGTGCAGGCTGCCGTCTCAGTCTTCCCGCAGTTTGAACATGTATGTGTATGGGTGTCGCTGCCCTCCACATGGGTCCATGCGCTCCACTTGTGGCCTGCGCCGGTCATGGTCTCTCTCTTTTTGAGGCCGCACACGGTGCATGTATAGATCCTGACGCCCTCCTCTGTACAGGTCGCTTCGACCGTTACTTCTCCCTGATCCCAGCTGTGTCCGCTGTTCACGCATTTCTCCTGAGGAAGCACGGTGTTCTCCGGCATATCCTTATAGACAGGGATCAGGAAGTTGATAGGCGTGCCGGAAACGTTGGCATAAGCCTGAGCAAGTCTTGATGCCTCAAGCTCCGCACCCATTACGTTAGACATGTACTGATGGGTGGCAACGGAGTTCAGTCCGTTCATGACGTTCCATTTTTTGAGGTAAAGGGTGTACTGGCCCGGCTCCACATATTCTTTGTAGTAGAACTGCGCTCCACCGTTGATGGATTTGGTCCTGGTGTTCCAGCCCATGGTTTTGGCATACCAGCATCCCCTTTCCACCGCGGACATGGTGGAAGTCTTATATGCGCCGATGTTGAAGAAGTTGTAGTATCCCTCGTAACCCTGCACCGTACCGGAGATGCATCCGCCGGTGCCGTTTACTCCCTGTTCGGTGATTATTATCGAAGCTATGACGTAGGGGTTGACCTTGTAAGTCTTTCCCGCGTTATAGATGACGTTCACATAGGTGCTTCCGTCGCAGGGACCTGTAAGGAAGGTGCCCTGGACCATGGCGGTCAGGCCTGCGATGTTTTGCGTGGTCTCATCGAAGGTGTGGGTCATGAACTGGAACACACCGGTATCCGTAAGGAAATTCCGGGGGTCCAGGTAGTAAGAGATGACCTGGTTTGAAGCCTGATACCATCCGCCGGAGTCCCAGCTCTTGAAGTGACCGTTCACGTAGCAGTCGCTGGCGTAGGAGAAATAATAGTTGGGGAAGGTGTAGCTTATGACACTTACACCGCTCTGGTTTTCCTTAGCCAGAACATCCGCCCAGTTAAGTCCGGTGTTTTGCGCAGTGAACACCCATTCAGGGTGTCTCCTGTGAAGGCCTATCAGGTACGGGATGTATGTGTCAGGGAAACCCTTTGCCTTGAGCTCTGCCACATACTCCGCATCCTCTTCAGCAGGCTGCTCCGGTCCTCCGCTGTAGGTGATGGTGTCGGATCTCATGAACCCAACCAGCTTGGTTCCGCCTGAGTTGGTATAGTTCACCCTGTACCATGTGCGGCTGTCAGATGTGTCGGTGGAAGCGCACCTGCCGTCCACCGTGACCTTTGTGCCTGTGTTAAGATAAGCCAATACAGAGGAACTGGTGGAGGGTTCTTTGCGGAGGTTGGCTCCGCCCGGGTATGACACCTGCCATATCTCCGGCGTCATCTCCGTTATGGAGCTTCCCGAACCGGACCCTCCTCCCGATGGCTGGTCCGGAACCGTCCCGGACACGGACATGAGGTCGCTTCTGACGAATCCTGTTATTGATGAATAGGTTATGTTGTACCAGGTGTAGCTGTTGTCGGTCCCCTGAGTCTTGTAGTTTACCTTCACCGTAGTACCGCAGCCCAGGCACGTCAGAGCGGAGCTGTTCACAGTGGCGCTGGCCCTGACGTAAGCTCCGGATCCGTATGTTATTGTTCCTGTTACGGCCGTGTCGCCGTAGGCGTCCAACGTGAACGGTGTCACAGATACGACAAGAAGCACTGCTATGAGTGCTGCTGCCAAAGAACGCTTTAGGGTCTTTGTTTCGTGCATTAGGTACCTCTTCTAAATATCTATCACTTAGAAGGTCCCAACCTGCCGTCATTATAGTGTTTCCTGCAAAGAGACACGTACAGGTCGTTGCCTCCGACAACGATCTGGTCTCCGGACTTGACTATCTTGCCGTCCACGATCCTGGCTACCATGGTAGCCTTCCTTCCGCACCAGCAAATGGTCTTGATCTCCTCGATCTTGTCCGCGTAAACGAGCATGTAGTAGGAACCTTCAAACAGTTCATTCCTAAAGTCGTTTTTAAGGCCATAGCATATGACAGGCGTATTACAGGAATCCACGATCTCGACAAGCTCCTGGATATGATGCTTCTTCAGGAACTGACACTCATCGACCAGCACGCAGTCGATGTGATGTCTGTCGTTCTCCTTCATGAACAGTTCAAGTATGTTGGTATCGTCACTCACCGCGGTGGCTTCCCTCTGGACGCCGATCCTTGATGTGATGACACCGACCCCGTATCTGTCGTCTACCGCAGGAATGAGGCACATAACGGTTTGCCCTCTCTCCTCGTAATTGTAGGCGACCTTGATGAGGTCTATCGACTTGCCTGCATTCATTGTGGAATATCTGTAGTATAACTGTGCCATGACACGTCTCCCCACATACATTTTACCACATTATATTGTTATGTCAACCTCCGGGAAGCCCCAAAAACAACAAAAAACGCAGCACCCATGGGGATCTGCTGCGTCCGTTTCGTCCTTAAGGATCAGAGAGCACGGTTTACTAATCCGGATCTAAGGCATCTAGTGCATACGTTAGCTCTTCTGACAACACCGTTCTCATCAACGATCTTGACTTTCTGAATGTTAGCGTTCCACTTTCTTCTTGTGTGTCTCATTGAGTGAGATACCATGTTTCCGGATACCTGTCCCTTACCACAGACTTCACATTTTCTTGACATGCCGTGCACCTCCTTTTCTGTATTTCAAGCCTTTCGGCTGATGTCTCACAATAATCTTTCTCACGCTCAACGCAAGTCATTATAGCACAGGGCCATAATGCATTGCAAGCAGTTTTTTCAGTAATTTCAAAGGGTCGGGGCATATTCTTCCCGGAGGATGGACATGAGGTTCAGATCTACGTATCCGCCGTTCTTTTTGCCGGCGCAGCGCATCCTGCCCTCGTCCCTGAATCCCACCTTGAGATACAAGGCATGGGCTGCATCGTTCCAGTTCACATAATCCAGAGTTATCCTCTCCATCGCCATATGGCAAAATCCCAGTTCCAGAGCGCACCTGAGCGCATCCTCACCGTATCCTTTTCCCCTCTCCTCTAGGTCTCCGATGTATATCCTGGAGATATCCATCGAATCGTAGTGCGGGTTTATGGCCGATATATAGACTCTTCCCAGGACCCTGTTATCCGGAAGAGCGCATATGGTCAGATCCAGGCATGCCGGGTCCCGGGCCCTGCCCTCTATCTCGGACCGGATCTCATTAAGGTCCCGTCCGTCGTTCATGGTGAAGAAAGAGGTGACGTGGGTCTCCGTCTCCCACCGTGCAAAATACTCCAGATCCCCTTCTTCCACGGGTCTGAGATATACTTTTTTACCTTTTATTATCGGATGATCAGTCGCCACTGTCCTCAGCCTCCACGATCTCAATTACCTCATCCAGAGTCATGTCTTTACTTTCCGCAATGGCCGCAATGTCCTCGTATTCATATTTCTCCCGCTTCACGCCGTAGCCCCGGGATGATTTTTTGCGCACTTCCCCCAGACTGGTGTGCACCGTACTGATCTCCCTTTTCAGCACGAATCTTGAGACCCGGTTCTCACGGATACCAATAGTGGACGTGTACCTGAAGAGAGCCTGCACCATCTCGTCTCTCTTCTCCTCACTGACCAGCACCTTGAGCATCACGGAGGGCCGCATCTTTTTCATGTATACGGGCACCGCGAATACGTCCAGAGCCCCCAGCTCCAGCAGCTTTCCCCAGGCGTAGCCTATCTTCTCCGGGGTCATGTCATCCAGATTCACCGAAAGCTCCACAACGGACTCTTCTCTTTCCCCGGATTCCCCCAGGAAGCTTCTCACAGCGTTCAGTCTGGAGAATGTTCTGCCGCCCAGGCCGTACCCCGTGGATTCCAGATCCATCACAGGTCTGGACCCGAATCCGTCCGCAAAAAACTTTATTATGGCTGCTCCCGTGGGCGTCAGAAGTTCTCCTTCCACCTCGTCTGAATAGGATGGCATCCCCCTGAGTATCTCGGCCGTGGCCGGTGCGGGCACCGGCAGCACCCCGTGAGCGCATTTCACCGTGCCTTTTCCGGTGTTCAGGGGCGAGACCACCACCAGTTCAGGATCAAGTTCGTTCATCAGGAAGCAGGCAGCCATCACATCCGCCACCGCGTCCAGGGCGCCGACCTCGTGGAAGTGGACCTCACCAGGCTCCAGGCCGTGGACTTTGCCCTCCGCTTCGGCGATGATCCTGTAGATAGCCTTGGCGTTGTTTTTTACTTTTTCCGGTGCGTTCAGGGCCATGATCAGGTCTTCTGTATCCTTGAGGGACCTGTGCACGTGGGAGTGCACATGGTCATGGTCATGACCGTCCGGGTGCTCATGATGGTGCTCATGTTCCTCTTCCTCTTCGCCGTTGATGACCACTCTCATGCAGGAAGCTTTTATCCCGTGACTCTCACGGAACTCAGGGCAGTATTCCACTCCCTGGATCCCTATGGCGTTCAGCCTCGCCGTCATCTCGTCCCGGTCTTTGAAAAGTTCAAGAAGAGAGGCCGTTATCATGTCGCCTGCCGCTCCCATGGAGCAGTCCAGATACAGAGTCTTCATAGCTAAAGTTCCTTCCTCTTCATGTGATTGATAAGGGATGCGCTGTAACCTGCTCCGAAGCCGTTGTCGATATTTACCACCGACACTCCGCTGGAGCATGAATTCATCATCGAAAGAAGGGCCGCCAGACCTTCAAAGGACGCGCCGTATCCTACGCTGGTGGGCACCGCGATCAGCGGTCTGTCGGTGAGTCCGCCGATAACGCTGGGAAGAGCCCCTTCCATGCCTGCTATGCAGACTATGACGGAGGCTTTCATGATCCGGTCCAGATTCCCGAAGACCCTGTGGACTCCTGAAACACCGCAGTCGTAAAGCCTGTCCACCCTGTTTCCCAGAGCTTCCAGGGTGACGGCAGCCTCCTCAGCCACCGGGATATCGCTGGTGCCTGCCGTGATCACAAGAACGGTGCCCAGTCCGTCGGGCTCGGGCATGTCTCCAATAACGCCTAAGGACGCCTGTTCAAAATATCTGAACCCTTGAAGGCCGGTCAGACCGGCTGCCTTTTCGCGGTCAATTCTGGTGATGAGCACTCTTTCCTGGCCGCTGTTTACCAGTGTTTCGGCGATCTTATATATCTGTCCTGCGGTCTTCCCCGCCCCGTAGACCACCTCTGTGGTCCCCTGCCTTATGGCCCTGTGGGTGTCCACCTTTGCGAAGTCCAGATCCACGAAGGGGGCTTTTTTGAGCAGGAGCTCTGCCTCCTCGTCGGATATGCTGCCGTTTTTTATGGCTTGTATGATGTTGCCTGTGTAGTTATTCATATCTTATTTTCTCAAGTTTTTCCACACTGAGTCTCTCACCGAAGGGAAGCTTCACCGCGGGACATGTGACCTTGGGGGCATCCCATCCCGGAATTCCTTCTGCTCTGGAGTTTTCAAGCACATCCCCTTTGGTAAAACCCGCTTCTCTCAAGGGCGATCTGATGCCCTGCTCCCGGAGAGCCCGCATTCCCGGCCTCCTCTCCTCTCTGTCGGAGGCGTTGGACCCGTCCATTATGACAGGGATCCCGTCTTTTGCGGCCTGAACGGTCATGAGATGAAACATGTTCGTTTTGCACTGGTAGCATCTGTCCGGGGGATTGTCTGCCACGGTGCCCACGTTTAAGACGTCTGTATCTATCACCGTGAGTCCGGCGCCCTCCCTGGCCGCGAACCCCCGGGCGGTCTCAAGCTCCTTGCCGGACTGGAACTGAGACTTTATGAAATACGCGGTGACATCCGCCCCGAATTCGCGGGCCATGTGCAGTAGATAGCAGGAATCCGCGCCGCCCGAGAAAGCCAGCGCCACCCGGGTGTTTTCCTCAAAAAACTTCCTGAGGCTGATCATCTTGTCGCCCGTTTTTTCACCTTTCATCAGCGTGTCCAGAGCCTCCAGATAACCCTGAGGACCCTTTCCTGCTATGGTCTTGACAGCGTACTCCGACAAGTATGATCTTTTCCTGAATTCCTCTCTTTTGGACGGGTCGGAAATATGTACTTCAACTGTGGGGAGGCCCACCGCCTTAAGCGCATCCAGTATGGCGATGCTGGTGTGGGAGTATGCCCCTGCATTTATGATGATGCCGTCCTCGGCCCCGTACGCCTGCTGAATCCTGTCCACCAGGTCTCCTTCATGATTGGACTGGTAGAAGTTAAGTTCCGCGCCAATGTCCGTCCCATGTTCCCGCATCATTTTCTCTATGTCAGCCAGAGTTACAGAGCCGTATATCTCCGGTTCCCTGATCCCCAGCATGTTTAGATTCGGTCCGTTAATAACCAGTATCTTCATCCGTAAACTCCAATTTCCCGCCCAAAGCAGCATAGTCCTCCCAGAACTCCGGGTACGACTTCCCCACCGCCTCAGCGTTTCTGACGGTCACAGGTCCATCCGACACGACTCTCATGCATGCTGTCATCATGGCGATCCTGTGATCGTTGAAGGAAAAGACCTCTCCTCCCTTCAGCCTCTGACCCGGTATCATCAGGCTGTTTTCTGTGCCACGGGTTCGTCCCCCGAGACAGGCGATCACATCTGCTATGGATCCGGGTCTGTCGCTCTCCTTGAGTCTCAGACGTCTTATGCCCCGCATCACCGAGATCCCATTCGCGCTCAATGCTGCAGGAACAGCAGCCGGCACCAGGTCCGGCGTCTGGGACATATCCCTCTCGATGCCGTGAAGTTCTCCGCCGGATACGATGATCAGATCAACGCCCATAGCGATATCCGCACCCATGCGGTCCAGCATGTCCGGCGCAGCTCTGTCACCCTGAAGGGACTCTGTATTCAGTCCCCTCACCGTGACGGACCTGCCTCTCTCAAGACATGCTCCGGCAAAGATCCAGAAGGACGCCCCGGACCAGTCCCCTTCGGGGACCTCTCCCCCGGGAAGACTGTAATTGCCGCTTCCCTTCACAAAATATCCGTTCTTATCCTCTTCTATATCTATTCCGCTGCGCCGCAGCACATCCGCGGTCATCCTGACGTAGGGCTCCGACTCAAGGGAGCCGTCGATCGCTATTCTGCTGTCCCCCCTAAGGAGCGGAAGAGCGAACATAAGTCCCGTTACGAACTGGGATGATACATTGCCTGGCAGCCTGTAGGTCCCGGGGCTCAACTTTCCCGTCAGCCTTATAAGTCCCTCTCCCCGTGTTTCGATCCTCATCCCATGGGCCTCAAGCAGATCCATGAAGACCTTTGATGTCCTGCTCCTCAGGCTTCCTTCCTCCCTGACCGTAACAGGAGCGCCGATTGCCCCCATGACGGGAAGCAGTATACGAAAGGTCAGCGCGCTCTCGCCGGAGGAAACCTCCTGAACAGGCCTTCCTTCGAGAGCTTCCCTCACTGCTTCCGAGCATCTGAGGGCAGCCCTGACGTCCATCGATGTTCCTCTTACCGCATCGGGCGCCCTGCCGGAAAGAGCGGAAGCAAATGCGATCCTTACCGCGTGAGATTTGGATTCCGGAGCGGTTATTTCTCCGCCTTTGATCGGTTCCAGGATCCTTGCGTCCATCACTTTCCCTCTTTGAGTGCGGCCTTTACGGCTTTTGCCCTTGATACCAGTTTCCTGAAGGCTTCAGGATCGATTGCCTGCCTTCCGTCTGTCAGAGAATGTGCAGGATCATCGTGGACTTCTATCATGATGCCGTCAGCACCTGCAGCCACTGCAGCGAGAACCATGGGTTCCACGAATTCCGATCTGCCCGTGGCGTGGCTGGGGTCCACGATCACGGGAAGGTGGGTGAGTTTTTTGAGCACAGGTACAGCGCTCAGGTCCAGAGTGTTCCTTGTATATGTCTCGAAGGTCCTGATGCCTCTCTCGCAGAGGATCACGTTTGGGTTCCCCTCGTTCATGACGTAGTCGGCAGCGAAGATCAGTTCGCGCAGAGTGTTGGAGAATCCCCTCTTGATAAGCACCGGCTTGCCCAGCCTTCCAACCTCTCTGAGAAGTTCGAAGTTCTGCATGTTTCTGGCGCCCACCTGGATGATGTCCACATCTCCGAAAAGTCCGATCTGGCTGACGCCGGTGATCTCGCTTATTACGGGCATATCAAAAGCTTTCCCTGCATCCGCCAGGAAGTGAAGTCCTTCCTCTCCCAGTCCCTGGAAGTTGTAGGGCGATGTTCTGGGCTTAAAAGCGCCGCCTCTCAAGATGCAGGCTCCAGCGTCCTTTATCTCGCCGGCTATCTTGAGTATATGCTCCCGGGATTCCACCGAGCATGGCCCGGCGATAACGGTCAGTTCCCCGCCTCCGATCTTCAGATCTCTGACCTCGATAACGGTGTCATCCGGGTGGGAATGCCTTCCGGCAGCTCCGAATGTATCTTTTGTTAGTGCGTCTTTAAACTCAGGCATATCTTCTCCTTGTTTCAGCGCAAAACATAACATGGCTGAACAGTTTCCAAATTATTAAAAGCTGCCGGACCTGAAGCGACCGCATCAGATCACAGCACAGATGATAGGTCCGATAAGATATTATAACCTCTGTACATCTGTTTTACAAAAAAAGTTTCTTTTAAAATGGATGCTGCGTCAGGTTCGCCCCCGATGCAATTCCATACCGGCCCAATCTTGCCATATGCAGCCGTCAAAACACCTTTTATATTGAGGCACTATGTTCTCTATAACGGTGATTGTACTTTCGTATCCAGTCTTCTGTCAACGTTTCTGCCACATATGCAAAAGCCCGCAGCTTGCGCTGCGGGCCGGAAATGACTTAGAGTGTTTCCTTGCTCTTGATCCTGGCGGACTTGCCGGTTCTCTGACGCATGTAGTTGAGCTTAGCTCTCCTTACGTCTCCTCTCCTGACGACTTCTATCTTTTCGATCTTGGGTGAGTTGATGGGGAAAGTCTTCTCCACTCCAACTCCGTTGGAGATCTTTCTTACTGTGAAAGTCTCTGAAACTCCGCCGTTCTGCTTCTTAAGGACGAACCCTTCGAAGACCTGGATCCTCTCGCGGTTGCCTTCTTTGATCTTGATATGCACGCGAACTGTGTCGCCGATACCAAAGCTCGGGATGTCATTCCTCTCGTAATCTTTCGTTATCGATTTAATGAGGTCCATTATTATTCCTCCTTCCCTCAAAGACGTTCATGGCCGCGCCTAAAACTTTCACGCGTAGGCTCCCAGAGGACCGCCCGTAATTCAACTTGTTTAATATACCAAAGAAAAAAACCTTTTGCAAGTGTTTTTTTCAGGACATTTATGCTCTCGGATGGGTCTTGTCGTAGACATCCTTGATGCGGTTTTTTGTGGCCTGCAGATAGGCCTGGATGGCCGCCACATCCTCGTTCCCCATGAGCTCCTGGATGGACTTTACGTCCGCTCCGTTCTGGAGCATGTGGACCGCGAAGCTGTTCCTGATTATCTGGGGAGTGAGCTTCACACTGAAGCCTCCCTTCACACCGTACTCGCCTACCACTTTCCAGAGCCCCTGCCTGGTCATGGCCTCTCCCAGGTAGTTCACGAACAGGATGGGAGTCTCCCTGCCCCTGGTGAGCTGCGGTCTGGCCTCCTCCAGATACTTCTGTATAGCGTTTTTTGCGGGACGGCCGATGGGAACGATCCTGGCCTTAACGTGTTCACCCGAACACTTGACGAATCCCATGTAGAGATTCACGTCGGCCACTTCCAGGTCCACCAGTTCGGAAGCTTTGAGGCCGGTGGCGTACATGAGTTCAAGAATGGCCCTGTCCCGGAGGCCCTTCACCGTATCATCAGGAAGAGACATGAGTCTGTCGATGTCCTGGACGCTTAAGAACTGTATGTCCTTCTTCTCGATCCTGGGTGACTTGATATCCCGGGTGGGATCCTCACTAACAGCCCCTTCCCTTAAAAGGAACCTGTAGAAAGTCTTGACGGAGGTCAGCTTCCTGTTCACCGTGGACTTTGATTTATCAGACTTTTTGAGTTCAACAAGATAAGCCACAATGTGAGGTCCCCCCGCCTCGGACAGATCGCGGACCCCTTGGGAAAGTAGGAACCTTTCAAAGTGGTCGATGTCGCTCAAGTAGGCGGTTACGGTGTTGTCGCTCAAGCCTCTTTCTTCCCTCAAATATTTTTCAAAATCCTCGATAAACAATGGGGTTCTCCTTTAGTTTCCTGTTCAGTACCCAAGGATTATACTATCTGCGTAATGGAAAATCAACAGGAATTTGTTGATAATAAATTATTTTATGTAAACGAACCCCGACGGCCCTATTTCACAAGAATGTTGGCATATTCTATGGCGATTATGGTCTTGGCATCATCGATCTCGCCCCTCATCACCATCTCATGCAGATCGTCTATGCTCCACTCCTCCATATCTATGGCTTCATTCTCATCGAAGTCAGTGTCCCCAGGTGTAAGCCCCTCCATGAGGTAGAGATACAGCACCTCCCTGGAGTAGCCTACCGTTGGATAAAACCTTGTGAGATACCTGACTGAGGACGCAGTGAACCCCGTCTCCTCCTTAAGCTCCCGGATGGCAGCGTCCACGGGCTCCTCCCCGGGGTCGATCTTCCCTGCGGGCACCTCGAACATGACCTTTTCAGCAGGCTTTCTGAACTGCCTGATCATGGCGATCTTCCTGGGTCCGGTCACCGCGATAACCACCGCACCCCCGCTGTGCACGATGATCTCGCGCCAGCTTGTGCCGGACTTGACTGTCACCTCCTGTCTCTTGAGATCGATGATCTTGCCCTTATATATCGTTTCCTCTGAAAGTGTCTTTTCCTCGAAAGTCATTTCCAATCCTCCCTTTCAAAAAATCTTATTACACAGTAATTATTCTATCATTCAGACCGGTTTTCAACCGTTTTTATTGATAAATGGACCGATTTTTTTGATATTTCCACTTGCAATCCGTGTTTTTATAGTATATTATCTAATTGTGGTTATCCCCCCTGATAACCTCATAATCTCAAATCCAAAATACCCCTTTTGAACAAAGTAGTCTGCTTTCCTCGCGGACTATTTTGTTATATACCACTGTTATGGAAACCTATACAGGCACATTTAAAACCGAACTATTCACCTATCCCATCTTCGACGAGTACTTCAGAGGGATGAGCTTCAGCTGCTTCGATATCGAGACCTTAGGCCTCTCCCCTTCCCGCGCTCCGGTGATCCTTGCGGGGTTCCTGGATGTGGATCCCGACGGAAACGCTGTAAACACCCAGTACTACACCGAGACCCCGGAGGACGAAGCAAAACTTCTCCTTGCAACGGTGAAGAAACTGAACTCCGTAGACATTGTAGTCACGTATAACGGGAGAAGCTTCGACCTGCCCTACATCGCAAAGAGATATTCCATGATATTCGGGGAAGTGCCCCGGATCAGTGCCTTCGACCTGGACCTCTACCAGCTGGTGCGCTGCGGAAGTTTCTTAAAGGGTGTGCTCACAGGATTGAGCCAGAAGGACGTGGAGCGTTACATGGGCGTTAATGAAGAAAGAGAGGATGAGATCTCCGGAGCAGAGTCCGTAAGGCTCTACCAGGAGGCAGTCCTTGAGACCGATCCCGTGATCAAAAGATCCGCCCGGGACAAGATCCTCCTCCACAACTCCGACGACGTAGCCCAGCTCTACAGGATACTGCCGATCGTCAGACAGTGCGACCTCCACAAGGCCTTCGCCTTAAAGGGCTACCCGGTCATGCGTTCCTCCCTGACCAATACGCTGATCCCCAGAAGACTCACCATAACCAGGAACCGTCTGGCGTCCGGAAAGCTCACCATCCAGGGTACCTATCCGGGGAACCCCATATGCTATATAAGCTATCCCGCCATAGGCAGCCCCTTCGACGTAAGATTCAAGGCAGACGGCACATTCGAGATAATCATGCCCGTGGAGACCCGTTCAGGGGCCGTATTCTGCGATCTGAGCGAGTTTCTTAACGATGACGGGGAATTTATCGGATACGGCGGATACGTCAACGGATACCTGATCCTGAAGGAAAAAGGAGAATTGAACTACAGGGAGATAAATGCCCTTGCACGAAAAATAGTACAAATTGTTTAAAAATTTCGCTTGAAATTCCTTCGCCGGTGTTATATAATCACTAAGCGATGTGGCTCTGTGGTCAAGCGGTCAAGACTCCGCCCTCTCACGGCGGCTACCCGAGTTCGAATCTCGGCAGAGTCACCAATCGAAGGGACCCCCGATCCGAAAGGATCGGGGGTTTTGTTATATGCTGTCCTCACCTCTTTACTCCCCCACCATCTCCGCCAGTATCTCCTCGGCCCAGGAGTACTCGGTGAGGAACTCGCCGTAGAAGCCTTCTCTCTCTCCCTTGCCCTTTTCCAGCCAGGTATAGTAATCACAGTCTGCTATCTTGGTGTTCAGTATCTGTCCGTGCTTGGTGGAGATCAGAAGGTCTTCCGCACCCTGATCCCTGAGAGCCGACCGAAGTCTCCGCAGGGCATTGTAGTACACGGTCATATTCACGTTGCTGTAGGGACGGTCCTCCCATAAAGTGGAATATATCTCCTCATTCCCGGCTTCATTGCCATGCTTGGTGACCACGTACGCAAGGATCTCTTTCGCTTTACCTGAAAGCCTGAGCGGGATCCCGTCCTTCATCACCACGAACCTGCCGAAGGTCTGAATATATATTTCCTTCTGCCGGCGCCTTAAGAGAAGTCTGAGCCGTTCCATGGCCATCTTCAGTGTCTCCGATGTATACGGCTTCAAAATATAGTAGTCCCCTCCGATCTGGTTGAAGTCCCAGATATAATCGTCGTAGGCGGAAATGAATACGATGATGATCTCCGGGTCAATGGCTCTCAGATCCCTGGCCAGTTCTATGCCGTTCATGGCCGGCATCTCGATGTCGAGAAAAGCCGCTTCGAACCTATTCTTCCCGGCGAAATCCAGGGCATCGCCTGCGGACTCGAACTGTCCGACGATTTCCAGGTCCGTTATTCCTTCGCTTAATCTCAGGAACTTCCGGATCATGAGCGGTTCGTCATCAACTATTATTGCTCTCATTATTCTCCCCCTTTTTCGGAATCATGATGGTCACTTCGGTACCCTCCCCCGGGCAGCTGGAAATGTCCATATCTGCCTGCATCATCTTTTCAAGACGGTATCTGATGTTCCGGAGCCCGGCGGAGTCGGTCCGTCCGGACTCAAGCTTTTTGCGGATGTCCTCCACGTCGAAGCCCACTCCGTCGTCCTCCACGGTTATGAGTATCCGGTCCCCTAAGTCACGGGTCGTGACCGTCACGGTCCCGCCTTTTGCGCCGCGGTTGTAGATGCCGTGCCTGATGGCGTTCTCAACAATGGGCTGCACGCTGAGAGGCAAAATACTGAATCCGGAGGCGCCGATGTCATAGACCACCTTCAGCTTCTCTCCAAGCCGCATCTTCTCGATGTTGACGTAGGCCTTGATGTTGGCCAGCTCCTGACAGAACGGTATTGGTGCGTCGCTGGTCATGGCCCGGATGCAGCTTCTCAGGTGTGCGGTGAAATCCCCCAGAAGTTCCCAGGCGTACCGGGGATCCTCCAGGATTATCTCCTGAATGGAACCCAGGGCGTTATATAGGAAATGAGGCTGCATCTGACTGGTAAAGTTCCTCAGCTTGATCATCTGAAGCTCCTCTTCAAGTTCCTTGAATTCCTCCTCCCGTCTCAGCTGCTCTGTAAGGTCATAAAGGACGGAAAATGCCATGATGTCAAGGGTGGAGGCGTCCCTGTACAGGTAAAACACTATTTTGCATGGCTTTTGCCTGCCTTCACCGATGTTCAGGGAGAACTTCACCAGGGCGAACCTTTCGTTGTTTCTGAAGCATTCTATAAGGTAACTGCGGTCGCTGATCCTCCGGACCATCTGACGGTCGGACTCCGGGATGTTGCTAATATGCCAGTTCATGAAAGCGTCGTAGGAAAGCGCCTCATCTCTGAAGGGCTTCAGCAGCTCATCCGGCAGGTTCTCCTCGGTATGCAGCTGGAACTCCACCACCTTGTTCATGGTGAGATCTGCCTCAAGATATCCGTCAGCCCCTGCCAGTATGGCCTCCAGATGGTTCTTTTCCCTGCTGTGCATCTGAGTCAGCTTCTCCGCCAAAGCCTTGTCCTGCCTGAAGGAGGCGTCCACATTTCGCACACCGATCAGGAAATGGGGCGTGCCATCCACCGTGTCCATGGTGGCTCTGAGTTTGTGGTACAGAGGCTTCCCGTCTATCATGAGTCTGTACACGAAGGAAAAAAACCTCTCCCCTGTCAGGGCCGACATCAGGTTCTGTCTGGTCATCATGCGCAGCACGAATTCCCGGTCCTCCAAGTAGATGGCGGTCTCCACGTTCTTCTCCAGGGTACCGAAAAAATCTTCTCCCTCTTCTTCTATGCTCAAACTGCTGTATGATTCGCTTTCGTGGTAGCACTTGAAAGCCGACGTCTCCACATTCACCACGTAAAGGCTTTCATAGTTTTCAAACAAGGCTCTGACGATTGCATTCCTGGAAAGAGCCTCGTACATGGTTTTTATCTGTGCATCCATATCGGTACAGTCCTTTCGCGGTGCGGGCGGGCGCTGCGGACGCAGGGCCCCTCTCCCCGTATTCTATCATATTAACAAGATGTCACTAACAGTATACTAACAAGAGCATACCGAATAAATATTTTTGGACAAAATCGAAAAAAATACCATTTTAAGGGTTTTCCGTTTGTTGGCCGTGAGTGCGGGTCTGCTATAGTAATGGCAGAACGAGGGCAAACATGTACTTCATCAAAGATTTTAAGGATTAAAGATCACATTGGTTTCCGGGTGCCGCATCGGAAACGACCTTCCCGACGATTTCCCCTACAAACTTGTGATAGTGTGAATGACATACAAAAAGGGTATTTAATTATTAAAATCGACGAGTAAAAGGTTTGTTTTTTTGCCTCATTTATGCGGGGCCGCGAATCGTTCTTGCCTTACGGTCCCGCTCCTCTACTCAACTGAGGGAGGTACAACCGCACGTAAAATGCCTGGCAGCATTTTGAAATAACGTGAGTCTTTCCCTTTCAAACAACACTCAATGACAGACGTACCAAAGCAGCTCCGGTGAGACGGAGCTGCTTTGGTTTTTGGAGTGTGCACGGGATGGCAGGTCGTGGCTGGCAGATCGTCTTTTAAAAATATTGCTTATTCACCTGTTTTTGGTGTATGTTATCCAAGTAGCGTGGTATATATCGTTTACCGCGAAAAGTTCATGAGGCGGCCCTGCCGCCCACGTTTAAAAAGAGGTTATCAATGAAACTCAACGACATTCTGCACGGATTTAAAGTTGTGAGAGTCCGCGAGAGCGAGGAGCTCAAGGGCACTCTCTACGAAATGGAACATCTGAAGACAGGCGCTCAGCTGGCCTGGCTTGACAACGGCAACGAGAACAAGCTGTTTTCTGCCACCTTCAAGACCCTGCCCTGGGACGACACCGGAGTCTTCCACATTCTGGAGCACTCGGTACTTGCCGGTTCCGACAATTACCCTGTCAAGGAACCATTCCTGGACCTGATCAAAAGCTCCATGAACACTTTCCTCAACGCCATGACCTTCCCGGACAAGACCATGTACCCGGTGTCCTCCAGGAATGAGCAGGACTTCATCAACCTGACCAGGGTCTATCTGGACGCAGTGTTCCGCCCTGCCATCTATCATAACGACAGCATTTTCAGGCAGGAAGGCTGGCACTACGAAGTCGAAGACGGGGAGCCTTTCTACAACGGCGTGGTCTATAACGAGATGAAAGGCGCCTTCGCCTCCGTGGACACCATCATCGAGGAAGACATGATGCGCTGCCTTTATCCGGACAACACCTACGGCTTCGTGTCCGGAGGCGACCCCGTGTCCATTCCCGACCTGACCTACGGGAACTTCCTCAGGGCCCACAGAGAGTTCTACTCCCCATCGAACTGCAGGTTCTACCTTGACGGCGACCTGCCCCTGGAAAAAGTACTCGCCATCATTGGGGACGAGTACCTTTCCACCTTCGCAAAAGACGAAAGGGTCCACCATATCCCCCTTCAGCAGCCGGTCAAAAGCTGTGACGTCACAAGATACTACGAGATCGGCAAGGAAGAGGACGAGAGCAAAAAATCCCATCTGGCCCTGGGCAAGGTCTTCGCTGACTGGAACCAGCGTGAAAGGATCATCGCCTACATACTGATCTCCACCTATCTTGCGGGAGACAACGAATCCCCCTTAAAGCGCGCCATACTTGAAAAAGGCCTGGCTCAGGACGTGGAGTTTGCCGTCATTGACGGCGTGGCTCAGCCCTTCTGGCTTCTTATCTTCAGAAACATGGACGCTTCCGATAAGGAAGCGATCCTCAAAACATACAGAGAGACTCTTGAGAACATCTTAAGTAAAGGTGTGGATAAGGACGCTCTTACAGGCGGACTCAACCGCTTCGAGTTCTCCCTGAGAGAACCCAGCGAGCCCACAGGGCTCACCAGGGCCATCAACGCCATGAACTCCTGGCTTTACGGAGGAGATCCCATGCTCTATCTCGAGAGCAATGATGTTTTGCGGGATCTCAGGGAAGCCCTGGATTCGGATCTTTACGAGAAGATCATAGCTGAACTTCTGGATGAGACCGGACTTGTGAACATGACCGTCCTCCCCTCCAGGACCAAGGGGGACGAGGACGCAGAGAGAGAATACCGGCGTGTCACCGCGGAGTACGGCGCTCTCGATGAAGAGCAGCTCAAAGAAGTCCGGGACATTTACGACAGGATGAGAAACTGGCAGGATACACCTGACTCCGAAGATGCGGTTGCCACCCTGCCCGTGCTGGCGCTGGAAGATGTGTCTTTGGAGCCACAGTGGGTGGAGCCCCGGGTCAGTGATGTGAACGGCGTCACCTTCCTGTATGAACCCATCTTCACCAACGGCGTGGTCCACGTGAACATGTATTTCAATGTGAGCGACCTTACAGATGAGGAGCTTCAGATGATGTCATGCATGACGGAGTTTTTGGGCCTGCTTCCCACGTCCCGTCACACTGCGTCTGAACTCCAGAAAGAGACCAGGAAGCTTTTCGGTGTGCTTGACTATAACGTGATCAATTCCGGCGTAGACGGCCACACCGAGCGGGCAATACCCTTCTTCGCGGTGACCTTCAGTGTCCTGGAGGAGAACCTCGATCCCGCCATGGACCTTGTCCTTGAGATCCTGACGGATTCGGATTTCTCCGTTAAAGAGACGATGTCCGAGAACCTGCTCCAGGCAAGAGAGATCATCTACCAGAGCATCTTAGGCTCCGGAAACCGCTTTGCTGCCCGCAGAGTCCTCTCGAACTACACCGCACCCGGCTGTCTGGATGAAATACTTAACGGCTACGACATGCTGCTTTTCATAAGGGATCTTCTGGACAACTTCGGGGAAAGATCCGATGAGTACGCCGCTCAGTGGCAGGCCCTGGCGAAGAAAGTCTTCGTATCCGCCCGCCTCACAGTTGGCGAGACTTCCACGGAGAAGCATCCCGGTCTGGAGCGCATTGCCGGTGGCCTTCCTCTGGGCGGGCCCGCTCCCGGGTACCGCGAGATCATCCTTGAAGGGACGGCAAAGAAGGAAGCTATCCTGATCCCCGCAGGCATATCTTTTGCGGCTTTCGGATCCAACATGCATCGCTATGGATTTGAGCACAGCGGCAGGTTCCAGGTGCTCTCCCAGATAATGACCTACGGCTATCTCTGGGATAAAGTCAGAGTTCACGGCGGCGCTTACGGCACCAATTTCAGCACAGGCACCTCCGGCAATCTGGTGTTCACCTCCTACCGCGATCCTGATCCGCTGAATTCCCTCAACGTCTACAAAACTGCCGGTGACTTCGTCCGCCAATACGCGGGAAGCGACGAGGACATAACAAAATACATCATCTCCTCCATCGCCAACTTGGACGGACTGGTAAGCTCCGCAAGGCGCGGCTCAGGCCAGGAGATGAGCTGGTTCAGAGGGACCTGCCGCGATGATGTGTGCAGGATCAGAAAGGAAATGCTTACCTCCACAAAAGATCAGCTCCTTGAGGTGGCCGCCCTGTTCGACCAGGCGGCTTCTGATGGATCAGTATGCGTTATCGGAAACGAAGAAGCCATCTCACCCGATGAGACCTGGGATGTATACAGGCTGTAAGTTGACAGTATCGTGCGGGAGCCCCGGAGCAGCCGGGGCTCCCTGTTAATTAGTAAAGAAGGCAGACCATTCGGGTCTGCCTTTCATTTCCGATCATATTATTACCTTTTCAGGCTATCTTGTCAGCCTCACAGCCTGAAAGCGTGTAGGATGTTTTGCGCAAAGCCTCCGCAAAATCCTGCCCGGACTTTTCGTGCTTCGCCAGTACCTTCGCCTGATGCTTTCCAAGCTCCACCCTGGCCCACACATCGCCCATGTCGTTAAGCGCATTCTCCACGTTGGCAGCGCAGTTTGAGCACATCATGCCGTCGATCTGAAGCACGTAGGAATATGGGTAGTGAGACTTGTCGGTGTCCTCCACATTCTTAACGGAGACCGTCTCGCCGGTGCCGCAGCAGCTGGACTTGGCCTTGCCGCGGAACTTCTGGACCGTCCCGTAGACCGCATATATGATCAAAGCTATGGCGCAAAGGATTATCACTGTCGTCATTATCAAACCTCCGTTTTGTCTCCATAGTTAGTCTTACCTAACCACGAAGATTATATTCCATTGCGCCGGTGAAATCAAGTGCAAAGTTTCAGAGTTCAACAGGTCCCGCAGCGTTTTCTGCCTGTTTGATGCTCCCTGCTTTTTTAAAAAAAGGCCCCACAAACAGAAAACCAGCAGCACGGCTCTCACCTTCTTAAGGACGGAGCGTCCTGTAGTCAACCGCGTAGACCACTATAACACGTCGGACGGAACTTTTGTTGCGGCTGCCTATACTTGCCATATCTATCCGTAAATACGGCGAGGTCATAGGGACAGTCTGCTTCGGGCAGAACAGCGAGGTAGTCGAGAGCCATATAAAACGTATGAAGAGTATCCAAAAGGCTCTGGATTCCTACGAGGATCCCAATCCTCGCATGCCCTTCCCCGGATATACCTTCGATAACATCCTGGGGAATGGCGCTGCTCTTGAGGAGGCTGTATCCCTCGCTAAGCGTGTATCCTCTCAGGATCGCAGCGTTCTGCTGATCGGTGAGACCGGCACATGCAAAGAACTGTCCGCCCAGTCCATCCACAGAGAAAACGGAAGGCGTGACAGCAAATATCTCGCCATAAACTGCGCCACAGTTCCGGAGGACCTCATTGAAGGTGTGCTCTTTGGCACCGTCAAGGGCAGCTTCACAGGCTCTGAAGACCGTGTAGACTATATGGAGGAAGCCGGCGGCAGGACTATTTTCCCGGACGAGCTGAATTCCATGAGCCTCGCCATGCAATCCAAGATCTTAATAGCCGTAAAGCAATTCCAATATCCACTACGTGAGCAAAGTGGATAAGACAGCTCCCGAGGTGCTGGATTTCCTCAAGAACTATTTCTGGCCCGGAAATGTCAGGGAACTCTTCCACATTGCTGACTACGCCATGAACGTCACCGACGACGATACCATCGAAATGGAGCATCTGCCCAAGCATTTGCTTAAAGATTATCATGAAGGCAGCATGGCTGCCGCAGACACCGCGAAAGATCCTGCTCCCGGGGTCGGTGCCATCAATCCGGACTGGTAAAGGGAGACCCTGCAGTCCGTTATGCACAGATATAAAACGAGGTCCTGAGACAGGCTCTCGATCGGTATGGCGGAAACATCTCCAGAACAGCAGAAGCTCTGGATGTTAAACGCCAGAGCTTAAAGTACAGGATACATAAATACGGCATCATATGATGAAATCGAACTCCATGCCGGCGGAGGAATCATCGGTCAATACCCCAGTTACTTTCATCTTAAATGATGGGCTGTCCATTTCAGGATCCCTATTTAGGAGCATATTATTATCCTGTTAAGGGGGCTGCGCGTTCCGGGATCATAGTTTTAGGCCAATTAGTGATCCTAAATGACAGGCTGTGCACTACAGGATAACTTTTGTCAGCAAAAAGTTATCCTATATGGAGGAGCGCATGTTCCAGGATAACTTATCCTGCACGATTCATGATCCTGGACAACGGGCTACACGATCCAGGATAACTTTCCTGCATCAAACAATTATCCCATATAAGGGGCTGCGCGTCCCGGGATCACTTTGCCCCCGCAAGCGCAAAAAACGATGACCCCTTCCACCTTTTCAGCGTTAAGAACAGAAAATAACCAATGCTCTTGCGGTCACACTTCTGACCACTGCATATCCACGATTCAGCAGGCTGTTTACTGGGTCGTCACTTCTCCGGTCAAGACAGTTGTGATACTCACTGAAATGCTCTTTGGAGGCAAGCGCTTCCTTATAGTCCGCATTATCAGGATCCGGATCCCGCAAAACACGCGAGGCAGACCTTCCGGTCTGCCTCTTCAGCACTTTATCTTCTCGTACTGCCCCCTACTCTACGATCTCTATCCTGCCCTCCACGTGGGCATCAAGACCCTGGTGGGTGGCCAGGTATTCCTCGATTATATTGTTCACGCTGGTGGCCACGATCCTGGGTTTGAAGTTCTTTTTGACCTCTTCAAGGGGAACGCCCAGAAAATCATCGAAGTTGGTGTAGTGATAGTTCTGGAGCCCGATCTTAAAACGATCACTGTCCTTTACAGGCTTGCCCTTGAAGGTCAGCTCCTCGATCTCATGTGTGGTCTTGTTGTACCTGATGTGAACACCTTTTGAGAATTGATAGAACTCGGTCTCCCCTGTCCATGCCTCGTCTCTCATGATGAACTGTATCATCTGACGGAACTGGGCACCGGTCACCTCCACCATCCAGAGCACGTCGTCGAAGGGGGTGTTTTCCAGCATCTCCTGGTACTCCACGATAGGGCCCAGGGCTTTTTTTCTGATGGAGCCTGATCCGAACATCATGATGTCGTAGGATGCGTCATCTACCATCACGTCGGCGTACAGGTTGCCCATCTCGGTCTCCTGCTCCCTTATGGGATGTGTCAGCTCCCTCTCGAACCTGGTGACCACCCTCTTGTATTTCTGATCCGTCACGCCCTTGTACTGATCCAGAAGCCCCTGCATGATGTGATCGTTCTCTGCAGACTCCTCGTCGATGGGGACACACTTCCAGGTCCAGTTCTCGATCCTGCGGTTCACCTTGTCATAGCTGATGTCGAACCTTCCTATGAAATCGGTGCCGGTGAAAGCCTGAACGATGGGTATCCCGTTTACCACCGTGGGCTCCTCCATATATGTATGAGAATGCCCACCGATGATGAAGTTCACGCCGAAGTTCTTGTCCAGTTCTTTTGCCAGGGCCACATCGTTCTCATACCCGATGTGGGTCATGAGGATGGTGATGTCCGTGTCAGATGTGCGGTAGTTATCACAGATGACGCCGATCTCTTTTGCGGCCCTCTTCATGTTCACATAGGAACCTACGATCTTCTCTGATTTGGTGGATGCCAGCACCTCCTGGGTGAGTATCCCGATGAAAAGTATCTTGATACCGTCCACGTTCAGGTTGATGTAGGGCGAAAAAAGTCTTTTGTTGTTGACGGTTACGAAAAGATCCGTATTGATGATCGGGAAATCCGCGCACTTCTCCAGAAACAGAAGGTGCGCCAGGCCGTAGTCCACCTCATGGTTTCCCAGTGAGACCACGTCAGGTTTAGTGAGATTTATCATGTCTATGGTGGACAGTCCCAGGTACTCGGAGTCGATGATGGATCCTCTGAACATGTCCCCGGCTATGACGTAAAGGGTATTGGGGTTCGTGTGCCTGACACCTTTGATATATCCGGAAAGCCTTGGCAGACCTCCCCTCTCCCTGCCGTCGACTACTTCAGGGAGCCAGTCTCCGTGCATATCGTTGGAATGAAGCAGAGTGATGTGCGACATGATGACCTCCTTTTTTCTTCATCTTCAGAAGCATTTGATCGTTCCTGATGTGATTATATCGTAAATGCTTCCCCAAATCAAAACATTTCGCAACATTATATGTCCAACCAGCAAAAAAACCCCACGCCGCCCCTTGAGGGTCTACCTCTTCCTGATCAGGCCGCCCGGTTTTGCATTTATTATATCTTGCAGTGAAATCGTATTTTTGCACTTCGTCGGGGGTTCAGGGCAAAAAAAAACAGCCCCGAAGGGCTGTTTTAAACGGATACTTTATTTAATGCTGGGATTATCTGTCACGTACTGAGCCAATTCTTCAGCGAACTTGCTGCGCTTGTCCTCAATGGCCTTCACATGATCCTCGTGTCTGGTATTTCTCAGCTCATACACTGCCTGTCTTGCCATCTCGACCTGAAGCTTGACCGCTTCATCCACCTCTTCAGCTACTGAAGCAGCATCGAAACGAACAATCTCGCCATCGAACTTGCCCAGCACTGTGTCCAGAACAGCCTCATCCTCTTCGGCTGCCAGGATGATGAGAGCCGCCTCGCCGTCCATGAGTTTGGCAGCAACCGTCTCAATCATGACTTCGCCGCCGATCATGTTTCCAGTATCAGCTGCGCTTCCGACAAGGGCGCCGCAGGAACCCATGAGAAGCACTCCGATGGGACCTCCGAGAATACCCAGGAAGCCTCCGATCAGACCGCCGATAGCTGTGTTTGAGGATGTTATGAGACCTGAATCGTACCCCTGTCAAGAACAATGATTCCATTCTCATCTCTCTTTACAAGTACAGCCTGAAACACAACATTGTTGTCGATGGCAGGACGCTGTCTCAGTTCTGTGATAGCCTGAAAGCCTTCGCTTTCCCTCTCAAATAATTCTGTGATAATGTTTTCTTTGATGTTTTCTTTGACATTTCCCATAGCCATATACTCTCCTGTAAAATAATTAAAACAAACTGTAACTGATATATATTTCAATTTCTCTCATATACATATTACAGATCCCGGAAGGTTAAAATATCCCCTTTTTTCAGCGGGTCATTTAACGCATAGAGCACCCTTTAGTTACCGCTCCTTATGTTGTCGAAGAACTCTTCTCTCTGCCTTGTCTGTTCTGATAAAATCAGGCATAATTCCTCGATGGTCATCTTGTCGAAACGTTCTTTTTCGATTTGCCATTTTTTTGCTATGAAGGAATCCAAGGCATCCATATCATAGCCCATAACTTTGCACATACTTCGGTGAGTGAAGATGTTCTCTATAAATTCTGCAATGATATATATAAATTTATCATATTCGAGACCGCTGTTGTCCATTTTCATCACTCCTTTCTGGAGTATTGTAACACACACTTCTTAAGCATTATGCAATTTTTAATTCTTTTCCGTCATAAATGTACGGATTATCAGATAGCATATCATCGTGAGTCAGTTCTAATATCCCATTTTTTCAGCGGGTCGTTTAACATAATATAACGATTTGGGCATAGTCCGACCCAAATTATAACTCTAACTAATTGTAGTATATAATCCTTCAAATAACCAATATCCCTAAACTATATTTTGAATAATCAGTATAACCAATTGTTATATATGCATATTCGACATATGAATAATACATTATGTAATCCCTTGATTTTCATACTTCAACGGACATTTCAGGCATCGAAAAACGGCACCCATGAGGTGCCGCATTCCGATCGGTTTTTAATATTTGTCATAATGTTCTAATATCCCCTTTTTTCAGCGGGTCGTTTAACCATATATCTTTGCCATGACAGTGATCTTTATCATGGGGTCT
>CAJOKT010000004.1 GCA_905235115.1 uncultured Peptostreptococcaceae bacterium | reverse complement strand
GTATGACGGGCATGCCGCCAATCTGTGGTGAAAGTCCACAAGGGGCGTAGCCAACAACGAACCCCCATAGCGACTCCCAAGGTTCAAATCGTGAGATTTGGGCGAGAAGAAGGGATAGCGAAATCGTAGCCTGACGAACAGAAACCTGATACCAAGGCGCATACGGCGGATAAGCGGGCAGCGAGCCGCGAAGTCCAAAAGTTGGTCGTAACCCGTATGTGTAGATTAGGCAGGTAGACGAGGAAAGATTGACGACTTATCCCGTGAGGTCTCACGGGTGGAGAAATCCGCAGTAACAACGAACCGTGAGAAGTCAGCCAAGGTCATAGTAGTGATGAAGTCTCTGTAATGGAGACGGAGCGAAGGACCGAACAATCCAATAGTCAAATGGAACTCTCAAGGCAAGTATCCGTATCCGACGGGAGCCGTAGTAGCGAAGACGTAACGGAGCAAAAGGTTCACAGGAGATAGGAGCCAAGGATACGAGAGCGAAGGAAGGAAAGGAGACAAATCTATGTCGCAACTCTTAGAGGAGATACTCTCAAGGGATAACATGATGCAAGCGTACAAGCGAGTAGTCGCGAACAAAGGCGCAAGCGGAGTGGATGGGATAACGACCGACGAGGTCAGACAATATCTCATAGAGAACTGGGAGAATATCCGCGAACAGATCACCGCAAGTACAAACCTCTGCCGGTGCGTAGGGTGGAAATACCCAAGCCAAACGGAGGGGTGCGTAACCTCGGAATACCGAGTGTGGTTGACAGAATCATTGAGCAGGCAATAGCTCAGAGACTGACACCAATAGTTGAGCCACTATTCAGTGACTACAGCTACGGCTTCAGACCTAAGCGCAAAGCACAACAGGCAGTCATCAAACTGCTCGAATACCTCAATGACGGATACACGTACATCGTGGACATCGACCTCGAGAAGTTCTTCGACAATGTCCCACAGGACAAACTCATGTACCTTGTACACGGGATAATCGACGACGGAGATACAGAATCACTTATCCACAAATACCTCAAAGCAGGTGTGATGGTACAGGGAAGGTATGAAGCAACGGAGAAAGGAACACCGCAAGGCGGAAACCTCTCGCCGCTCTTGTCTAACATCATGCTCAATGAACTGGACAAGGAACTCGAAGCAAGAGGACTCCACTTCGTGAGATATGCAGACGATTGCATCATCGCGGTGGGCAGCAGTGCTGCCGCGAACAGAGTCATGCACACAATAACGAAATGGATAGAGAAGAAGCTCGGACTGAAGGTCAACATGACTAAGACGAAAGTCACGAGGCCGAGCAACCTCAAATACCTCGGATTCGGATTTTGGAAAGACCGCGAGGAATGGAAGGCAAGGCCTCATCAGGACTCAGTTGAAAGATTCAAGCGCAAGCTCAAGAACCTCACTAACAGGAGCTGGTCAACCAGTATGGATGACAGAATAGAGAAACTCAACCAGGTCATCCGCGGATGGATTAACTACTACAGAATGGGAAACATGAAAACTGTGCTCATAAGAATCGATGAGCATCTGAGAACACGCATGAGAATAGTCATATGGAAGCAATGGAAGAAGAGCGAGAAGCGATTTTGGGGATTGCGTAAACTCGGAGCACCCGAGTGGATGGCAAAACAGTCTGTAGGATTTGGTGACCAGCGGTTGCAAAGACCACAGGATTATGCCTCATCAGCAAAGAAATCCTCGCAAGGCGAGGACTTCTCAGCTGTGTAGATTACTACTTATTGGGTTGAACAGCCGTATGCCGAACGGCACGTACGGTGGTGTGAGAGGGGCTACAAGTTAGCCCCTACTCGATTACTTTCTTTTATTTAAAAAAATATTGTTCTTTTTTTGTTTTTTTGTCCAATCTACTAAGAGTTTTCAAGTCTTTATATATAGAAGGGTAAGTATACCCATAGAAGGCAAGGAGGAAGAGATTTATGAAAAAAATACTGTTTTTCACTATTTTTGTAGCCGTTATGGTTTTGGTCAGCACATGTTTTACATTTGCAGATAATGTTGAAGAACCTGTGAACGATCCGATAAATCCCGAGTATGTTACGGTTAAGATTGTAACGGCACAGTTGGCAAAATCAAATGGGGACGCTCTTTGCAGAGTCAATGCGGAAGCTAAAGACGGCTCCGCTGCAAACAAAATGGTAGTGACTGTAAAATACATAAAGCAAAATGTTGGTACGGTTGGCACCAGAACAGCTACAGCATACAGGTCAGGTGTATCTTTTACGGCGACAACAAGGATGGCTCTGACATCAAGCGGATCGTACCACTGTAAGGTTACGGTACAGTTATATAATGGGTCTACGCTTTTAGAAAGTGTTAATGTTCTGACCAATACGATTTCCTATTAGCAGTGGATTATCACCTAAGAAAGGAGGTATTGTAACAGTATTTGTTTAAAAGGTATCCGATATTGCTCCAAGTCATTTATCAGGAAGGAAGAAAAAATGAAAAAAGAAACACAGAAAAGAATGCTTAGCATACTGTTGGCTCTTGCTATGGTGTTTACTATAGGTATACAGGACAGTGCCTATGCGCAGACAAATGATGGTTCATTAGAACAAGCGACAGATGAAATATGCAGCAAGTATAAAACCGGAGTTGATTGGGATAAGCTTGTTCCGGGTGAGGATTATGTTCATGGAGAGATGGTCGTCACTTTTGCAGATGACTTGGAAAGCGAGGAACTAATATATGAAATCGCTTCAGAACATGGATTTGAAGTGTTGGAGGTTTTAGGCTTTTTTGATTGGAAAGGAGGGAAACTTGCAAATTTCTCTGTACCGGACGGAATGAGCGTACCAGAAGCAATCCAGGAAATCGAACAGGATGAGAGAGTTCAGAATGGTACTCCAAATGGTATTTTCAAATTTTGTTCTGCGACGAATGATCCCTATTACGTGAATCAATGGTATATAGATCGTATTGGCCTAGACGAGGCATGGGACATATCAAAGTGTAATAATGAAGTTACTGTTGCGGTCATTGATACGGGTATAGACCACTATCATCCAGATTTAGCAGATAATATACTGACAGAATACGCATGGGACTTTACTACGGGTACAGATGATGCTTGTTTTGATACACATGGTACACATGTGGCGGGTATAATAGCAGCTATAGCAAACAATAATGAGGGAATTACTGGTGCATCATATAATGCTAATATCATACCCATTAGAGTTACGGATGATGAGGAGCCTGAAAGCTCTGCTTTCCTAACAAATGTGTGGAAAGGCTTTAAGTATGCTGTAAGGGATGTGGATTGCGATACCCTAAAAGTGATAAATTTTAGCGGCCGCGTACGTACTGAATACTTCAGCATTGAATCTATAATAAATGAGGCAGCCGCAAATGGAATAGTAACTGTATGTGCCGCCGGAAATGAATATAGTGATGCTCCGACATATCCAGGTTGTTATGACGCCTGCATCGCTGTAATGGGAACAGATTCAAATGATGCCAAATACGAGTATTCTAATTATGGCTATTGGTGTGATATTTGTGCACCTGCGGTAAATATATATTCAACCATTTCTTTGGCATACGGAGATTATATGAACATGACAGGTACGTCCATGGCCGCTCCAATAATCTCCAGTGTTATTGCCCTTATGTATGCAGCCAATCCGGATCTTACCATAGATCAAGTGAAATATATACTTTATGATACTGCGGTCGATCTTGGTGCTGATGGAAGAGATAATAATTTCGGATGGGGAAGAGTTGATGCATACGCCGCTGTGTTGAGGGCCTGTGAGGGATATTGGGAAAGAATAGCGGGAACAGACCGTTATTTTACAATGAAGAATATCTCTCAAAAAGGTTGGGAAGATAATAGCTGTGATACTGTCGTTATTGCGACAGGTGCGTCCTTCCCGGATGCGCTGACCGGAACAGCACTTGCAGGAGTGTATGATTCTCCTCTGATCCTTACGAGCGGCAGTACTTTGTCTGCCCAGGCAGCCCTTGAGATAGAACGTCTCGGAGCAACTAATGCTATAATAATTGGTGGGCCCGGAGTTATAGATGACACTGTTAAAGCATCTATAGAGAACATCGTAGGTCAGGGACATGTGACAAGAGTATATGGGAATAACCGTTTTGGCACTGCGTACAGTGTATATAACAATAACGTAAATGACTGGTCAGATACACTGATAGTTGCAACGGGAATGAATGCTGCGGATGTTTTATCTATAGCGCCCTATGCATATGTCACCAAGTCTCCCATATTCCTGGCGGACCAGTACGGAAACCTGAACGCGGACATGCAGGCGGCCGTACAGGCAGGCAATTTCAATAAGGCGGTAATAATAGGGTCAAGTGAGATAGTATCTGCGCAGACAGAGAACTTGCTTGTGTCAGAGCTTGATTCCGGCAATGTTATCAGGCTTTACGGAAGCGACAGATACAAGACTTCATCAATCATAGCTGACTGGGAGTCTGGGGAACTTACATCCTACACTGTACAGCCATCTGTTGTGTTGGACTATACTAATGTAGGTATGGTAAACGGAGCAAACAACTGTTTTGCTGATGCATTGGCAGGAGGCCCATTCTGTGGTAAAATGAATTCAGTAATGTTGCTGACACAGGATTTGATTACTGATAACGATCACACCAATTACACTGTTCAGAACAACGTGATACCTCACGTTGACGATATAGAAATAGGATATGTTATAGGCGGACCCGGTGCTCTTTCGGAACTGTTTGAACATTATCTGGAAAGTCTGTGTCAGTAAATGCTATGGTTGCTTGAGATTAAAATGAGAGGTGACGAAAATGAAGAGAAGAATAGGAATATTTTTGCTCGCACTGCTCATGGTGTTGACGCTAATGCCGGTGAATATCTTCGCAGAGAGCGAGCCCATGCAGAGTGCAGAAATAGGAATTAACGGATCTGAAAATCCTGCTGATTTTGACTGGAGCACCCTTGAGCCTGGAGTGGACTATGTTGAGGGGGAAATGGTCGTAACTTTTGTTGATGATCTAGAGAGCCAAGACATGATCTACGACATTGCTTGCGATAATGGCTTCACCGTTATAGAAATACTTGGCTTTTATGACTTTGTAATGGGAGGAGGAAAGCTTGCTGTCTTTTCTGTTCCTGATGGGATGACAGTCCCTGATGCAATTGACAAAGTAGAGGAGGATCCAAGAGTACAGTATGCCACTCCTAATGGGCGTTTTGGCCTCGCATCCTCATATACCTCCGACAATTATTCGATAATACGCATTTATGGAAATGACCGCTATGAAACAGCCTTTGCAGCGGCAAACAGAGTGTTCAGTAAATACAATAGACCGCTTGAGGAAATCGTCATAGCAAACGGACAGGACTTTCCTGATGCGCTTTCGAGCACAAAAATCACCGGTAATAACAAACCGTTGATTCTTACAAGCAATGCGACTGAAGGCCGTACCTTAAACTTTATCCAAAAAAGGGTTAAAAGCGGAGGGACGATATACCTGGTCGGAGGGACAGGAGTAATAAGTCAGGGATTTGAAAATACCCTTAAGCAAAGAGGATATACGATCAAAAGATTGGGCGGAAAGGACCGCTATGAGACTAATCTGTTGATTCTTAAGGAAGTTAAGGACCATAATGCTGACTATGTCACTTTCCCTGAAACTCTCGTGGTCGTTTCGGGAAAAGATTTTGCCGATGCGTTAAGTGCCAGTCCATGTGGCGGAACTATGATGTTAGTCGGAGATAAGTTGACTGAAGGGCAAAAGCAGTATTTAGACAAGAGCTTTCTTGGCAAAATCCTGATAATAGGAGGAACAGGTGCAGTGAGCTCTTCTGTCGAACAAGAGCTCAAGGCTTTTGCACCGATCGAAAGAATAGGCGGAGCAGACAGGTATGAGACTTCTGAACTGGTGGCAACGAATTGGACTGTTCATTCGAATCCGGATATGTGCTTTGTGAGCGGGAGCAACTTTGCAGACGGAATCGTTGCAGGAGCCTTTGCACGTTCATATGGGCTGACCGGTTGTGCCCCTGTCATACTTGTATCGAACGAAAGAGGGCAGTCCCCGTTGATGAGTGCATACATTGATGGCATTTATCCCGAAACTCCTACAGCATGGGTGTTCGGCGGTCCTACATTGATAAAGGATAAGACCATGATGGAAATACTCGAACATTAAGTATAGTAATAAGTATAGTAAAACTGCCGGCATTAAGCCGGCAGTTTTCGTATCCATATCTTATTCCATCAGCACTTCCCCTGTCATCTCGGGCGGAATCTCCAGCCCCATGAGATAGAGCAGGGTCGGTGCCAGATCCGCCAGCTTGCCTTCCCCGGACAGACCGTATTCGTTGAATTCGTGCACATCGTCTGACACGTAGCAGAGAGGCACCGGATTGGTGGTATGAGCAGTGAAGGGCTTGCCTTCCTCATCCAGCATCTTGTCGCTGTTTCCGTGGTCTGCTGTGATGAGAAGCTGACCGCCTGCTTTGAGGATGGCTTCCACTATGTCATTGACCAGTTTATCCAGAGTCTCAACTGCCTTGATTGCTGCCTCCAGGACTCCCGTGTGTCCAACCATGTCAGAGTTGGCGAAGTTCAGTATGATGAGATCATATTTTGCGCTTCCGTCATCACGCTTGGAAAGGATCTCTTTGATGACCTTCTCAGCGACTTCCGGGGCGCTCATCTCAGGCTGGAGATCGTATGTAGCCACCTTTGGGGAAGGCACCAGGATCCTGTCTTCTCCCGGATTGGGCTCCTCCACACCGCCATTGAAGAAGAAGGTGACGTGTGCGTACTTTTCCGTCTCGGCTATCCTCAGCTGCCTGAGACCCAAGCTTGAAATATATTCGCCAAGGGTATTTTTGATGGCTTCGGGAGGGAAGGCCACTTCTACATTGGGCATCTCAGCATCATACTGGGTCATGCATACGTAGACCAGATCTTTGATTATCTTCTTTCTTTCGAAACCTCCCATGCCGCCATCTTCAACCGGCTTCTCAAAGTCAGGATCCACGAAGGCGCGGGTCAGTTCTCTGGCCCTGTCAGGTCTGAAATTGCAGAATATTATTGAATCACCGTCCTTGACCCATCCGTGCTTCACGGTCATAGCCGGCAGTATGAACTCATCTGTGACATCCACATCGTAGGAGGCCTGCATCAGGTTCTCCGCAACTGAACCTGCGGTCCAGGCTACTATGTCGGGAACGGTCAGACAATCGTAGGCCAGCTGCACTCTGTCCCAGCGCTTATCACGGTCCATGGAATAGTATCTGCCGGACACCATGCCCACCTTGCCTAGGCCGACTTCCGCCATGTATTCCTCGATCTCGTGAATGTAGCCTTTGCCGGAAGTTGGCGGCACATCGCGGCCGTCCATGAAGCAGTGGACATAGAGATTCCTGATGCCCTTGTCCTTTGCCAGTCTGATGGCCGCCTTGATGTGATCTATGTGGCTGTGCACTCCTCCGTCGGACATGAGTCCGAAGAGATGAAGAGCCTGATCCGGGTCGGTCTCCTGATTCTCAAGGACGTGGTCGATGGCGTGGTTCAGTGCCGGATTGGCCTGGAATCTGCCGTCCTTTGTGGCCTTGGTGATATTGGTGAGCTCCTGGTAAACGATGCGGCCCGCGCCGATGTTAAGATGGCCCACCTCGGAGTTTCCCATCTGGCCGTCGGGAAGCCCCACGTACTCTCCGGATGCGTTTATGCTGGTGAAGGGGCGGCTCCCGAAGATCCTGTCAAGGTTCGGGGTGTCAGCCAGTTTGATGGCGTTGCCGTAGGTGTCCGGATTCAGACCGAACCCGTCCAGTATCATTAACATGGTAGGTGTTTTCATGTTTTCCTCCTGTTGAAGGGTGAAGTATCTGCGAGTCCGTTTTTTGAAACACCCGCAGTGCTACTATCATACCACAAAATATCAGGTTTCAAAAGATATCAATTATGGTTTGACGTACGGGCCCGCCAACCGATAGTTACGCGTGCAGAAAACTGACATTAATCGCCTTTTTTGCCCTCCTGAAGGGGGAATAGAGCCGGGCGAGGGCAGGATTTCGTTTTTTGCACAGCAATAAGGGCAAAAGGCGTTAATCAAATAACGATCCAAGCCTCGGCGCATGGGTTCGCCGCCGCTTGTAATGCATATTATTGTGTGCCGGATAAAAAAGCCAATGAAAAGGGACCCCGCGTGTGGTATCATTTAAATGGATGATCAGGTTTCCATGCAATGTACAGGGTGACGAAATGACACAGAAATGGACTGAAAAACAGAATAGAGCTATAGTTTCCAGGGGCAGATGTCTCATGGTATCCGCCGCCGCGGGCTCAGGCAAGACTGCGGTCATGGTGGAAAGGATCAAGCAGCTTGTCTTAAGCGGGGAATGCTCTGTGGACAGAATGCTGGTGGTCACCTTCACTGATGCTGCTGCCAGCGAGATGAAGCTAAGGATCGAAAAAGCTCTGACCGACGCAGTGAAGGACCCGGCCAACGCTTCCAAGGGGGAGTACCTGAGGAGGCAGCTGGATCTTTTGCCCATGGCGAATATAAGCACGTTCCACTCGTTCTCCCTGGAAGTCATCAGGAAGTTCTTCTTCGTCATAGGGTGCGAGCCCAACATGAAGATCCTGGACGAACCCACCAAGGCCATGCTGAGAGAAAAGGCTATGGAGGAACTCTTTGAGGAGAGATATGAGTCCGGTGACCGGGGGTTTTATGCTCTTCTGGACAAGTTCGCAACGGACCGCTCAGACGAAGATCTTAAGAAGATGGTGCTCTCCCTCGACAAAAGGATGGAGAGTCTTCCTGATCCGGACAGGTGGCTCCGTGACAGGATAGAGGAGGTCTCGGGAACCTATGAGGAGTTCCTCAGGGGACCGGTCATGAGGGGCATGTGGGAAAGTACGGAGAAAGAAGCTGAAGAGGCCCTGAGGTTGGCCCGTCAGGAGAAGGACTACGTCGTGTCCAAGGGGCTCAAAGCTGCTTCTGACCTGGCGGAGAAGGACATGGAGACCGTGCGCTCTTTAATGGATGCTCTGGAGGGCAGGGACTGGGAAAAGGCCGGGACTGTCATCCACGGTATCAAGCTGGTAGACCTTCCGAGGAATATCTTTTCACCGGGGGCAAACCCGGGGAATGATGCAGCTCAGCTGGAGGCCGTGAAAAAGTACGTCCAGGACCTCAGGGGCAGCATCCGCAAGATCCTGAAGCAGGTGTCCGACGTCTTTCAGAGAGATCTGAAGTCGATCTACGATGACATGACAAATGCGGCAGATGACGTCAGGGATCTGGCGGAGCTCACCGGGGCTTTCAGAGACCGATTCGCCCGCCTCAAAAAAGACCGGGGTGCTATGGACTTCGGTGACATGCAGCTTTTTTGTTACCGGATCCTGGAGCACGAGGAGGCTGCTTCCTTTTACCGCAATAAATTCAAATACATCTTCGTGGATGAGTACCAGGATTCCAACACCCTCCAGGAGGAGATGATCGGAAAGATAGTAAGTCACGAGTGCGACAACCTGTTCACCGTAGGCGACGTGAAGCAGAGCATCTACCGCTTCAGACTTGCTGAACCGGAGATCTTCAGGAGAAGGTATGAGGACTACAAGGAGGAGCAGGGGCTTAAGGGCGATGCCGCTCTCAGGGAAAAGATAGACCTGAACGCCAACTTCAGATCCAAGAAGAGCATAATCGATTTCGTAAACATGATCTTCTCGGATATCATGCCCGGCTACGATGACGACGCTGCTCTCCGGACGGGGGATGAAGGGGTCAGCGGAAGGCTGAACTATACACCGAAGCTCTACCTGGCAAAGGAGACCTGGGATGAGGAGGCGGATGACGCTCTCAAGGAGTACAAAAGAGTGGAGAAGGAGGCTCTTCTCTGCTCGGAACTCATCAAAAGATACCTGGGCAAGCCCATCTACGATACCAAGAGGCAGTGCGAGCGGCCCCTGGAGAAGAGGGACATCGTGATCCTCTTAAGGTCCATAAAAAACACGGGAGACCTGTTCTATGATGTTCTGACCCGCAAAGGCATTGCAAGCTACGTGGATGACAGCAAGGGATATTTCGATACTGTGGAGATAACCGTGTTTATGTCCCTTCTTAAGATAATAGACAATTTCAAGCAGGACGTGGAACTTCTCAGCGTCATGAGGTCCGACATCTTCGGCTTCACCGTGGACGAAATGGCTGAGATCAGGATCTGTTTCGGCGAGGACCCCTACAGCCAGGCTTTTATAGACTATGCCCGTGAGGGCAGAGTATCCGCTATAAGGGAGAAGTGCGCCATGGCGCTCAAAAACCTTGAAGAGTGGAGAGAGTCTGCCCGGATGCTTCCCCTGGAGGAGTTCCTGTGGAAGCTCATGCTGGACACCGGCTTTTACATGGCAATGGGAAGCATGCCCTCGGGCTACAGGAGGCAGGCAAATCTCAGACTTCTCCTGGACAGGGCTCTGAACTTCAGGATCAGCGTGGGTCAGGGCCTCTATGGATTCCTGAGATACATGGAGCATATGGAGAGAGACGAGCTGGAGGCAGGTGAGTCAAAGGTCATCAGCGAGAACGAGGACGCGGTGAGGATCATGACCATCCACCATTCCAAGGGCCTGGAGTTTCCCATGGTGATACTTTCATGTTTTGCGAAACAGCTGAACTACACGAGCGACACCGGAAGCAAGTTTGCAGTGGACAAGGATCTGGGAATAGGCATGTCCCTGGTGGACCGCTCAAAAAATATGTACCGGAAGACTGCTCTTCAGCAGATCATCGAAAAAAAGGCGAAGGAAGAGTCTGTGGAAGAGGAAAAGAGACTTCTGTACGTGGCCATGACCAGGGCAGAGGACGTGCTTCTCATGACTGCCACAGCCAAGGATCCGAAAAAGACTCTGGAGGAGACGACCAGAGGGAACAGGAGCAACACTTCGTTCCTCAAGATGACCGGGGACATTATTTTCGCGGACCCGAAGTATTACGAGCTGGTGGATGATGATGTGCTGATACTGAGTCACACCAGGAACCAAAGGCAGAAAAACAGGGCTCTTTCAGTGCTGGATTCAAGGCCGGTCAAGCCGGACCCTGAGACGGAGAGGATCATGGGGTATTCGTACCCATACGAGGACTTGCAGAAGGTCAGATCCAGATATTCGGTAAGTGAATTGAACGAGAGGGGGAGAGAGGAGCCCTTCAGGTTCGATGCTTCGGTGCCCAGGGTGGCGGAGGAGGCGAAGATGAGCGCCGCTCACATAGGCACGGTCACCCACAGCGTGCTGGAGAAACTGGACTTCAGCAGGGTGGGTCCCCTGGGACCGGAAGAGGGCATCGAAGCAGTGCGGAAGCTTGTCATGGATATGGTGGAAGGCGATTATCTGACCCCGGAGGAGGGTGACGCGATAAAATGCGATAAACTCTATGAGTTCGCCGCATCGCCTCTGGGAAGAAGGATCGGCAGGGCCCAGGAAGAGGGGACGCTAAGGCGGGAGAGGTCTTTTGTGCTCAAGACCGACGTGGACGGGCAGGAGGCCACGGTCCAGGGAATGATCGACTGCTTCTTCGAGGAAGAGGGCCGGGCGGTCCTGGTGGACTACAAGACCACCGCTCCGAGAAACGTCCCCGGCGTCAGAGAACGGTACAGCGTTCAGATGGAAATATACAAAAAAGCCATAACCCTGGCCACCGGTCTGGAGGTCTCCGAGGCGTACCTTTACCTGACAAATCTGGGCCTCACAGTGGACATGTGAAGACCTCAAAAATGTACTAAAAAATAAACATCATTGGCAACTTGTTCATGTTGTTGACAATGCTCTCACAGGGTGTTACAACTTTACGTGGAGAGATATTCCAAAATTTTTTTGTGCCCTTTTTAAGGGCTGTATGTATCAAATAAATTGTGAAAAGGAGAATCGCAATGGCTACATATGTAGAAAGAGTTATTGAAGAATGCAAGAAGAACAACCCCGGAGAAGTTGAGTTCCATCAGACAGTCGAGGAAGTCCTTACATCACTTGCACCTGTTATGGATGCTCATCCCGAGTATGAGGAAGCTGCCCTTCTTGAAAGACTCGTTGAGCCTGAAAGAGGGATCACCTTCAGAGTAGTCTGGGAAGATGACAACCACAAGGTGCATGTCAACAAGGGTTACAGATATCAGTTCAACTCTGCTATCGGTCCCTACAAGGGCGGCTTGAGATTCGCACCCAACGTATATCCCGGAATCATCAAGTTCCTTGGATTCGAGCAGATCTTCAAGAACTCCCTTACAGGTCTTCCCATCGGAGGAGGCAAGGGCGGATCAGACTTCGATCCCAACGGCAAGTCCGATGCAGAGATCATGAGATTCTGCCAGGCTTTCATGACAGAGCTTTACAGGCACATCGGTCCTGACACCGACGTTCCTGCAGGCGACCTGGGCGTAGGCGGCAGAGAGATTGGATACCTTTTCGGTCAGTACAAGAGGATCAGAGACAGATTCGACGGCGGCGTTCTTACGGGAAAGGGGATCCCCTACGGCGGATGCCTTGGAAGAACAGAAGCTACAGGATTCGGCATCGTATGGTATGCTGAAGAGATGCTTAAGGCCAACGGCGAAGAGATCAAGGGCAAGACAGTAGCCATCTCCGGATTCGGCAACGTATCCTGGGGAACAGCATGGAAGCTCCAGCAGCTCGGCGCTAAGCTCGTCACCATCTCCGGACCGGACGGATACATCTACGATCCCGATGGAATCAACACAGATGAGAAGGTTGCTTACCTCCTCGAACTCAGAGGATCCGGCAAGAACATCTGCGCACCTTACGCAGAGAAGTTCCCCAACGCAACATTCTATCCCGGAAAGAAGCCCTGGGGCGTTTATCAGGACACCGGATGCAAGATCGACATCTTCATCCCCTGCGCAATGCAGAACGACGTCCACATGGAGCATGCTAAGCAGATCGTAGAGGGCGGCTGCAAGTTCTACTGCGAAGGCGCCAACATGCCCACCACCAACGACGCACTGGCATATCTCCAGGAGAACCTGATCGCTGTGGGCCCCGCAAAGGCTGCCAACGCCGGCGGAGTTGCCTGCTCCTGCATCGAGATGGGCCAGAACTCAGGCCACACCGTATATCAGCACCAGGCTGTTTACGATCAGCTTCACCAGATCATGGTCAACATCTACAATGCTTGCGCCAACGCAGGCGAGAAGTACTACGGTTCCAAGAACGCTCTGGTACAGGGCGCCAACATCGCAGGCTTCGAGAAGGTTGCAGAAGCTATGATGGCTCAGGGCCTTGTATAAACCGCATAGTCTGACGACCGATATCGCACACGATCGACCCCGCGCCGGGAGGCGCGGGGTTTCCTTATGGAATCGACGCGTAGGGGCAGTTTGGGCATGCAGGAGTATAAGAAGTATCCTGAATAGGGCGATCTGTAGTACAGGATAATGTTTTGCCCCTGTTCGAGTATCCTGAATGTGGCGGTCCTGCGTTTGGGATACTGATTTGGCGCTGCATGAGTATCCTGAATGTGGCGGTCCGCCGCGCAGGATACCGTTTTGTGCCTGGTGGGTATCCCAAATGGGCCAGCTCCTCGTATAGGATAACGATTATCGCAAAAAACGGTATCCCCAGAGGGCCAGCCCCTCTCTCAGGATACTTATGCCTCAAAAAACGGTATCCCCAGAGGGCCAGCCCCTCTCTCAGGATACTGCCCGCCAATAATAAGCCGTCAATATGACATCCTGACCCACCGCCGCGCCGGCCCAAAAGGCCTTGCCTTTTAAACCACATCTGGGTTATAATAACTCTGATATCGCCTCTTTGCAGGAGATAAGACTGATCTTTTAGAGAAAGGAGCAAAAAATGGATAACATTTCGGGCGATGGCCGATCGTCGGTACACTTGTGTGAAAGATCATATTCCGGTTTTTTGCGCCTGAAGGGTGATGTGAAGTAATGGACTCCCGGGCCTCCATGCCGGAACGGAAACGGAGGTAACAATGGATCAGGAAAAGATCGTGGAAGAATCCATGGAAAAAATCCTGGAATACCTCGAGCAGAAAAAGTATTTCATGGCCCGCGACGAGATGCTGAAGTTCAATGAGGCTGACATCGCGGAAATATTCGAGGAACTTTTTGACAATGAGGACGAGCTGGAAAAAGCGGTCGTCGTCTACAGACTTTTGCCGAAGGACGTTTCGGTAGAAGTATTCTCGCTGCTCCCCGTGGACGATCAGCTGAAGATCGTGGAGGGGATCAATCCAAAAGAACTCAACTATATCGTGCAGGAACTGGACTTCGACGATAAGATCGACATCCTTGAGGAACTTCCTGCAAACATCGTTAACAGCATACTTGAAAACACTCCCAAGGAGGAGAGGCACCTCATCAACGCCTTCCTGAACTATCCGGAGGACAGTGCCGGGTCCCTGATGACTCCGGAGTATATCAGCCTGGATAAGGATATGACAGTGGCGGAGGCCATGGCTCACATCAAGAAGGAAGGCATGGATGCGGAGACCATCTACACCTGCTACGTAAAGGACACGGGCAGGAAGCTGATAGGCATAGTATCGCTCTCTACCCTGGTCATATCGGATGACAACATTAAGATCAGGGACCTGATGAGGTCGGAGTTCGTTTACCTTAACGTCTATGACGACCAGGAGGAGGTCGCCGCAGCATTCAAGAAATATGATTTTCTTGCCATGCCTGTAGTGGACAAAGAGGGCAGGCTGGTGGGTATAATCACCGTGGACGACATCCTGGACGTAATTGAGGAAGAGGACACGGAGGATATCGAGCGTATGGCAGGTATCGTGGACATGGCCGACACCTGGGACAGTGACTACCTGGACATCAGCGTCTGGGAGCACGCCAGGAACAGGCTGCCCTGGCTTCTGATCCTGATGGTGGCATACATCTTCACGGGAATGATCGTGAGCTCCTTCGAGGACAAGCTTTCGCAGGTCATAAGCCTGGTAGCTTACATGCCCATGCTCATGGGCACCGGCGGCAATACAGGTTCTCAGGCATCGACCCTGATCATCAGAGGTCTGGCCACCGGAGAAATCGAACTCAGCGACGCGGCCAGGATCCTCTGGAAGGAAGCCAGGATCGGAGTAGCCGTGGGTATCATACTCAGCGCATTCAACTTTCTGAGAGTGGTATTCATTGACGGACAGGATGTGATGATAGCCGTCACGATCTGTTCTGCCATGATATGCATAGTAATTTTTGCCAAGATCCTGGGTTCAATGATCCCTCTCATCGTAAAGAAAATCGGGCTGGACCCCGCATTGATAGCCAATCCATTTATCTCATCGATCTCAGATGCCATTGCGCTCACCATATATTTTGCTATGGCATCACTGTTTCTCGGACTTTAAGGAGGAAACCAGGATGCAGAAAATAACGGATGAACTCATCATGAATCTCATTCCCGTAAGACAGGCGGAATCCCACAAGGGAGACTTCGGGAGAGTGTTGGCGATAGCCGGATCACCTCTGATGACCGGCGCCTGCATACTTTGCACAAAAGCCGCCCTGAGATCCGGCGCCGGGCTGGTATATGCCATGGTCCCCGCTGAGATCATGCCACAGATCCAGATGGCGGTGCCAGAGGTCATAATCAGGGACCGAAGCCGGAAGGTGGAGGACTATTCCGTCTACGATGCCATCGTAGTGGGCCCCGGCCTGACCACGGGAGAGATGGAAGCTCAGCTGGTGGACGACGTTCTGGAGAGAGCGGAGTGTCCCCTGGTGCTGGATGCAGATGCCCTGAACATCGTGGCCGAAAGAGGCTGGCATGAAAGAGTGAAGGACAGATGCCTGAGAGGTCTGGCCACCGTGATCACTCCCCACATGGGCGAAGCGGAGAGGCTGCTTAAGACCGACACTGACTTTGACTTTCACGGGGCGGAAAGAGAGGAGGTCCTGAACGAGCTTTACGACCTTACAGGAGCCACCGTGGTACTTAAGGGAAACCGCACTCTGGTGAGACCCATGTTCGGCGGTTCCCTGGACCCGGTATATGTGAACACCACCGGCAACCCCGGCATGGCCACGGCAGGGTCAGGAGACGTTTTGAGCGGTATGATGGGCGGGCTTCTTGGACAAAACATCAAGAATGCGGCCATGGCATCCGTGTTTCTGCACGGACTTGCAGGAGACCTGGCGTCAGATAACAAGGGCCAGTACGGATTGATCGCAGGAGACATTGTGGAAAGCATTCCCGAGGCCATTATGAATATTCTGGAGGAAAAAAATGGACTACAGGACTTATGAGGAGACTGCGCAAAAAATAAGAGTGGACGTGATCAGGGAAGTCTTTGAGGCAAATTCCGGGCATCCCGGCGGATCTCTTTCTTCTGCAGATATCGTCACAGCTCTTTACTTCAAGGTGATGAACATCGATCCCGAGGATCCGGAAAAGCCGGACAGGGATAAGCTGATCTTTTCAAAGGGCCACGCCGCACCGGTACAGTATGCTGCCCTGGCGGAGAGAGGATTCTTCCCGAAGGAAGAACTGACGACCCTGAGAAAGCTGGGCACCAGGCTCCAGGGACACCCCAAGATGGGAGCCCTCCCGGGGATCGAGATGTCTACCGGAAGTCTCGGCCAGGGATTCAGCGCAGCTGTGGGAATGGCTCTCGCCAACAAGATGGATGGTAATCCCGGCAGGATCTATGCCATCCTTGGTGACGGAGAACTCCAGGAAGGGATCATCTGGGAAGCCGCAATGGCCGCGGGGCACTACGGACTTGACGGGCTTTGCGCCATAGTGGACTGGAACGGCCTTCAGATCGACGGGCGTAACGACGACGTCATGAAGGTGAGACCTATCGATGAGAAGTTCAGATCCTTCGGCTTCAACGTGATCATGTGTGACGGTCACAACTTCGAGAGCCTCTTCAGGGCCTTCGACGAAGCAAAGGAAGTCAAAGGCAGGCCCTCCGTCATCATCGCTTCCACACACAAGGGACAGGGGGTCTCCTTCATGGCAGATGACCCGGGCTGGCACGGCAAGGCTCCGGACGAGGGGCAGGCAAGGAAGGCTGTTAGCGAACTCGGAGGTGAATGGTAATGGGAGACAAGAAAGCTACAAGAGAAGCTTACGCCGAAGCATTAGTGGAACTTGGAAGTGAACGTCCTGACCTGGTGGTCCTGGACGCAGATCTGGCCAACTCCACCATGACAGGAAAATTCAGGGACGCATATCCCGGCAGGTTCTTCGATATGGGTATCGCCGAACAGAACATGTACGGAGTGGCCGCAGGACTTGCCGCCTCAGGCAAGGTGGTCTGCGCATCATCCTTTGCCATGTTCGCAACGGGAAGAGCCTTCGAGATCATAAGAAATTCCATAGGATATACACATCTTAACGTAAAAGTCTGCGCCACACACGCGGGTATCACCGTAGGCGAGGACGGGGCCACACACCAGACCTTCGAGGATGTGGCCATCATGAGGACGATCCCCGGGATGACGGTGCTGGATCCATCGGATGCTCCATCAGCCAAGGCCCTGGTGAAACTGGCGGTGAACACTGACGGTCCCTTCTATGTGAGACTTGGAAGAGCCAAGGTGCCGCAGCTATACACCGATGAAGCCGCTGCAGCTCTTAAGATCGGAAAGGGCAACGTGCTCAGAGACGGAACGGACTGCACGGTGATCGCAGCGGGAATAATGGTGGCGGAGGCCATGGCGGCAGCTGAGGAGCTGGCCGCTGAAGGTATCTCCGTAAGAGTCATAGACATGTACTGCATAAAGCCGCTGGATGAGGAACTGATCCTAAAGGCCGCAAAAGAGACCGGCAGGATCCTCACCGCAGAGGAACACTCTGTTATCGGCGGACTGGGGTCAGCTGTGGCTGAGTTCACATCACAGAACTGCCCGGTGAAAATGTACATGGTGGGCCAGCACGACACCTTCGGGGAGTCGGGCAAGCCTGAAGAACTTAAAGCAAAATACGGTATGACAGCTTCCGACATCTACAAGGGAGTGCACGTGCTCATGAGGGGATAGGGGTATCCCCGGAGAGGATCTTGAGAATATGAATTATCAGGAGGGTTTTTTAGTGGACCGGATCACGGTCCGCATTGGCGTCACCGGCACGGGCAGCGGATCCGGGACTGCTCTTGTCGTCCACGCTCTGGACTACTATCTGAACAAAAGATCCAGGATGAGGGTCTTCAGGAAGGAACCTGACAGATACCTGGTCATAGAGGAGCCTGAGGACAGAAATGACCTGGATGTGATGGTGGCTGTCATAGACCCCCTTCCTTCGTCACTTGAAAGCGGAGCAGGCAAGATACTGGAGTTAAGGGAGCAAAAGACTCCCGTGATCTGGCTTCTTGACCGGGACAACCCCGGAATAGACAGACCCAGGCTGCACAGATTTCTGGGATTTCATCCGGATCACGTGCAGGAGGACGTGCCTTATGAGACTCTATGCAGGGCTGAATACGGGCTTTATGAGGTCTGCGAGATGGCGGAGCTTCAGGGCATAAGAGAATGCGCGGAACATATAGAAAGGGTGTACGGATGAAGGATTTTATGTGAACCTTCAATTAGAGGTTCCATTTATCTTCTATATGTTGTATAATAATCATGTATTATGGGCTGATGTAACTACAGGAGGATAAACGTGATCACTTTTGACCATGTGACCAAAATGTATCGTTCAAACGTAGGTCTGGACGATGTTTCAGTAAAAATAGATAAAGGTGAATTCGTTTTTCTTGTGGGTCCCTCAGGCGCCGGCAAGTCAACATTCATAAAGCTGATGCTCAAGGATATCAACGTGGATTCCGGCGATATATACGTAGGAGACTACCACGTCAACAAGCTTTCCAACAGGCTGATTCCCCAGTACAGAAGAAAGGTGGGCACCGTCTTCCAGGATTTCAAGCTTCTTCCCAAGAAGACGGCCTATGAGAACATTGCCTTTGCCATGGAGGTGCTTCACAAGCCTGCGAAGCAGATCAAGAAGCAGGTACCTCAGGTACTCAGTCTGGTGGGCATAGCCGACAAGGCGGACAAGTACCCCAGCGAGCTGGCAGGAGGAGAGCAGCAGAGGGTGGCCATAGCAAGGGCCATCGTTAACAATCCCCACGTGCTCATAGCAGACGAGCCCACGGGAAATCTGGACCCGGCTACGGCCTGGGGCATCATGGATCTTCTTAACAAGATCAACTTAAGGGGAACCACCGTTCTCATGGTCACCCACGCAAAAGACATAGTAAACAACATGGACAAGAGGATCATCGCTATCGACAGGGGAAGGGTGATCCACGATTCCAAGGAAGCGTATGACGGCCCCATGGAGGACGATGAGCTTGTGAAAGGGGGCGGCTACGAATAATGGGAAGTTTGTTTTATAACATCAAACAGGCATTTGTGCAGATATTCAGGAACCGTGGCATGAGCATCGCTTCCATATTTGCGATCCTGGCCATGCTCCTCATTATGGGGCTGGTATTCATAATCATCGTGAACCTGAACCTTTTCGGAGAGATCGCCAAGCAGGACTATGACCAGGTGGAGGTCTTCATCGTAGAGGACGCGACCCAGTCCGACGTAGAGCAGGTCATGGCCCGGCTTTCCATGAAAGAGGGCGTGGTGGACGTGCAGTACAGGTCTGAAGACGAAGCTCTGGAGATAATGAAGGACCGGTGGGGAGAGAACGGCTACATGCTGGAGTCTCTTGAAGAGAACCCATTCCCGGCATCCATAGTTATCACCGTGGATTCACTGGATAACGCTGCGGAGATCGCAGGCTACGCAGGCACGTTTCCCATCATAGAGGACGTGAAGTATTATCAGGAGACGGTGGAGAAACTAAGCAAGATCACCGATTTCCTTCAGACCGCCTGCCTGATAATCATGGCGTTCCTGGTGGTCATATCAGTCATCGTGGTATCCAACACCATCAAACTTACGGTAATGGCCAGGGCAGACGAGATACACATCATGCGATATGTAGGCGCCAACAACTGGTTCATAAGAGGGCCTTTCCTGGTGGAAGGCATAATAATAGGGCTGATAGCGGCCATCCTGGCCTCTGTGGCGGTCACCTTCGTCTATAAGGAGATCGTTGATATCATCGGAGATCAGGTGTTCGCCATCGTTTCCAGCCCGCTCATCTCAGTGCGGTATATGTCTGTCAATCTGTCGATCATATTCCTTGCACTGGGGTGTTCGATCGGAGCATGGGGAAGCATCGTCTCCATGAGAAGATTTCTTAAGGCATGATTTGGGGGATGAGAAAGGGGATTTGATCATGAAAAAGAGGAGAATCAAAAGATCGATAGTCCTGATACTGGCACTCGTGATGGTTTTTTCCTTTGCGGTGATGCCCGGGGGAACAGAGTCTGTCTATGCGGGTTCCTATGATGAACAGATCGATCAGAAGGAAGGCCAGCTGGACGACGTGAAGGACCAGCAGGAACAGCTGGAAGGCGAACTGGCCCAGGTCAAGAAGGACATACAGGCGGCGCAGAACAGGGTGGACAGCATCAACGCATCCATTGCCGCTACCGCAAAAGAGATCGAAGATACACAGAAGGCCATCGCCCAGAAGGAGGCTGACATCGCCTCTCAGAAGGAGAACCTGGATGCCAGACTTGTGGTAATGTACAAGAACGGCTCCGTAGGCTTCCTTGACGTGCTCATGGGATCCAACAGCATATCAGAGTTTGTCTCCAATGTGGAAATGATCCAGAAGGTCTACCAGAATGACATGGACGTCCTCAAGAGGCTTCATCAGGAGCAGGAGGAACTCAATGCCCTGAAGGTGACCTTAAGTGAGAAGATCGACACTCTCAACGATCAGAAGGAGGAGGCCAAGGTCCTTCAGGCCGAACTGAACGAGAAGAAGAAACTTCTGGAGAAACAGGAGGATGAACTCAAGGCACAGGCCGATGCTCTGATCTCTGAGATCAAGAGACTGCAGGACGAACAGAGAAAATATGGAGGCGGCGCCTTCACATGGCCCTGTCCCTCATCGCATTACATCACATACTCCTTTGGATACAGGTATCATCCGTTGTACGGGACCTGGAAGTTCCACACCGGAATAGACATCTCAGCCTACACCGGAGCTGACATCATCGCCGCCGCATCAGGCAAGGTCATTCTTGCTCAGTGGTATCAGGGATACGGAAACTGCGTCATGATCGACCACGGCAGCGGAATAGTTACTCTCTACGGCCACGCCTCAGCCCTCTGCGTTTCACAGGGGCAGGAGGTCTCCAGAGGCCAGCTCATCGCAAGAGTAGGCTCCACCGGAGTTTCCACCGGTCCCCACCTCCACTTTGAGGTGCGTCTCAACGGCGAGTATGTGGATCCGCTCCAATACTTCTAAACTAAGATGGAATTAAGCCAGATCACTCTAAAACTTTTGGATATGCGGGGCATCACTTCTCAGGAGGACATTGAGGAGTTTCTGTCTCCGACGCCCAGGAAAACATATGATCCGTTCCTTCTTCCTGACATGGAAGAGGGCGCGGATCTTATATTGCGTGAAATAGCCTCCGGCACACGCATCATGATATACGGAGACTATGATGCAGACGGCATGACCGCCACAGCTCTAATGCTCACTGTTCTAGGCCATCTCATGAAGGGCAGGGAAGAGGATCTGGACTACTATATCCCATCCAGGTTCGACGAGGGCTACGGCCTGAACATGGATGCCATCAAGTCCATCCATGACAGAGGTTTCGGCCTGATCATAACCGTGGACTGCGGAGCGGTCTCCGAGGATGAGGCGAGGTACGCAGAGGAAATGGGCATGAAAATACTGGTGACGGACCACCACAACATCACTGAACGCATGGCCCACTGTCTCCTCATAGACCCCAAGAAACCGGGAAGCATATACCCATTCGAAGGGCTTTGCGGATGCGGAGTGGCCTTCAAGCTGAGCCAGGCTCTCAGAATGAAGTCAGACTTTCCGAAATCGGTTCTGGCCGAGGTTCTGGACCTGGTGGCCATCGGTACCATCGGCGACATGATGCCCCTTACAGACGAAAACAGGACCCTTGTGAAGTACGGGCTGAGAACTCTGAATTCCGGTAACCGTCCCGGCATAAGAGAGCTTATCAGGGTGTGCGGTCTTGAGCCCGGGAACCTTACATCAGAGGACGCAGGCTTCATTCTGGTACCCCACTTAAACGCCGCAGGCAGGCTGGGAGACGCTTCTCTGGGAGTGAGGCTCCTCACCGCCCGGGAAGGAGACCCGGGCATAAGAGAGATGGCTGAACAGCTGAACTCCCTGAACGACAGAAGAAAGTACATCCAGCAGGAGACCTACGTGAAGTGCGTGAGACTCATGGATCAGGGCGACTTCAAACTCATAGAGTGCCCGGACGCCCATGAAGGGATCGCGGGCATTGTTGCGGGCAAGATCAAGGAGACATACAACCGTCCCTGCATAATCTGCATGAACACCCAGGAGGAAGGTTATCTCAAGGGCACCGGCAGAAGCATAGACGGCATAAGCCTTTACGACATGCTTAAAAAATACGACAGTCTATTCGCCAAGTTCGGCGGGCACGCCAAGGCCTGCGGCTTTACCATAGCAAGAGAGAATCTCCCGGAGCTCAGAAAGGGACTTATAAATGACATCGAAGAGATCAGGCTGAGTGATCCGGATATCTTTGAGAAGAAGTATCCCTGGGACCTGGAAGCTGAAGTAGGAGACTGCAGGATGGAACTGGCAGATGAGATCAGTCTCCTGGAGCCCTTCGGCCAGGACAACAAGAGACCTTCTTTCCTGGTGAAGGGCGGCATCGTCACCGACGTGAGGTACATGGGTGACGAGGGGCAGCATGTCCGGTTCACTTTCAGGGGCACGGGAGGAGAGACCCTTAACTGCGTGCTCTTCAGAAGAGCAGAGGAGTTCAGGGATGTTTTGCGGCCCGGCAGGAGGATCAGCGCAACAGGTACCCTCGAGACTCAGGTGTGGCAGGGAAGAAAAAGACTTCAGTTCATGGCTGAAAACATCATTGACTAAGGGCGGGCAAAAGATATATAATACTTTTAGATTATAAAGCGTAAAAGTGAGAAGGAGGTTCTGATGGCATACGAATCCAAGTTCAAGTCAGAAGATATCGATGAACTGTTCAAGGCGATCCTCGTACTGGAGGATGAAGAGGACTGCTACAGATTTTTTGAGGACATCTGTACTGTGAACGAACTGTATTCAATAGCGCAGAGGCTTAAGGTGGCCAAGCTGCTTTACAAGAGAGAGACCTATGAGGAGATAGAGGCGGAGACCAACGCGTCCACTGCCACCATTTCCAGGATCAACAAGTGCTTGAGGTACGGCGCTGACGGATACAGAAGGATACTGGAAAGACTCGAGGAAGAGGAAGAGGACTGATGGAATACAGGGTCTTCGTTTACGAGGGTGATACTTCCAAGGATGATCTGTCCCGCCGTTTGGCGCAGGATGCCGTTAAGGCATACTGTGATGCGGCGGGCATCGCTTTTGATGAGGCCGTGAACGTCAGGAAGGAAACTGAAAAGGGCAAACCATACATGGAAGGCCTGGATGTGGATTTCAGCGTGAGCCACTCCGGGCTTCTTTGGGTATGTATGGTGGGCACTGCTCCCTGCGGTATCGATATTCAGGTCTCAAGGGAGATCAGCGAGAGAAGATATAACAAGATCATGCAGAGGTACTTTACACCCAATGAACAGGCATTCTGCGACAGATACGGCCTGGAGGGTTTTTTCAGGATATGGACTCACAGGGAAGCCCTCGGCAAATTCACCGGAGAAGGTGTCTACTCTGAGATGCCGGACTTCGTGGGAGATGACGGCTTCCTGAAGATAGAGGCGGAGATGCCGGGCACCGGACGCAAGGTCTACGTGAAGGATGAGCCTATCGGCCCGGGTATTTTCCTGGCCTACTGCACGGAAGGGGAGGACGATCATGTCGTCTTCACCCAGTAAGGCGCAAAACAGATCCTGCATGGATGCGGCTCTCGCCAAGCTGAACTACTCCATGCGGACGGCCCGGGAACTCAGGAAGTCCCTTCTGGAACTGGACTTCGATCCTGAAGAGGTGGATTCCGTCATAGAGGAACTCAAGGAATACAGGTACCTGGATGACGAAAGGTACGCAATTGAGTTCTACAAGAAGTGCCGCAGGAAGAACTGGTCCCTGGAAAGGATCATACGCGGCCTTGGAGAAAAGGGGATCGGACGGGATACCGCTGAGGATATGCTGGGCAGGTTTTTTGAATCCGATGAATTTCAGGACACGGGTCTTGAAGAGGACGAGAGGACCGTGGCCCTTAAAGTGGGCATGGACTTGTATGATAAGCACATCGCCCGGGGCAAGGAGGTAAATGACAGCTTTCTTGGCCGGGTGGCAAGGAGACTGGGTTCTCTGGGATACGACACGGGAACCTGCTGGTACGTCATTGGAAAGATCAGGGACCTTAGAAAAGAGGATACAGAGTGAAGATATGCGTCTACGGATCGTCCAGCCCTGAGCTGGATCAGGTGTTTTACGATGAAGCCTTCCGCCTGGGGCGTGAGATGGCCGAAAGGGGCCACAGCCTCATCTTCGGCGGCGGGGAAAACGGGCTCATGGGAGCCTGCGTCAGAGGGCTGGAGTCAGCCGGGGGGAAGTCCCTTGGGGTGGCGCCCAGGTTTTTTGACCGGCCGGGGATCCTTCACCAGGAATGCGATGAGTTCATCTTCACCGACGACATGTCCGAGAGAAAGAACATCATGGAGAGGGAGGCGGACGCCTTCATAGCTGTGCCCGGAGGTCTCGGGACATTCGAGGAGCTTCTGCAGGCTCTGACTCTGAAGCAGCTTTCGCAGATGGATAAACCTGTAGCCATCCTGAACACGGATGGGTATTACGATGCGCTCAGCGCCCTTATAGACCAGGCAATTGAGAGGAGATTCGCCGGTGTGACCGTCAATGAGATATTCGGGATCTTCGTAGACACGGGTGAACTTCTCGACTACTTAGAGGCGAAATACGAGGAGGACTGACATGCCACCCGGAGGAAGAATGGGAGGTCCAGGCGGACACTACCTGACTGAAGAAGAAAAGGCTTCACAGCCAAAGATCACCAAGGCTCTTGTGAGCAGGGTGTTTTCCTATCTGAAACCATATTGGAAACAGTTCCTGCTGGTATTGGTATGCATTGTCATATCATCGGTGTTCGGACTGCTTCCGTCGATCTTCACGGGAAAGATCGTGGATGAGGGCCTCATCGCAAAAAACATGGAGATGCTCATCACCTACATAGTGGCATCACTTCTGGTGACCCTGGGAGGCAATCTCATAGGTGTGGCGGAAAACTACATCAACACATGGATCGCCCAGCACATCGCATTCGACATGAGAAACCAGATGTTCAGGCATCTTCAGAAGATGTCTCAGAGGTTCTTCACCACCAACAACCAGGGGGATATCATAACAAGGATGACCTCGGACATCAGCGGCGTGGAGTCTGTGATCACAGGTACCTTCAGAAGCATTTTGTCCAACAGCATAACTCTGGTTTTCGCCCTGGTGGCCATGTTCAGGATGAACTGGATAATGGCCCTTCTGGGAATAGCGGTGATACCCCTCTTTGTGTTCCCCACCAGGTGGGCCGGCAAGACCAGGTGGACCATCACCCGTGAGGCCCAGGAAGCCAATGACCAGGTCAACGGAATACTGAACGAGACTCTTTCTGTAAGCGGTCAGCTTTTGGTGAAGCTTTTCGGCAAAGAAGACCAGGAATACGAGAAATACAGGACTGTCAACGAGAAGATGATCAGGCTGAACATAAGGGAGAGGATGGCAGGCAGATGGTTCTTCGTGGTGCTGAACACCGTGACCAGCATCGGACCCATGCTTCTGTATCTCATGGGCGGCATCCTGATCATGAAGTACGATTCGGATCTGACCGTGGGAGAGATCACCGCTCTGGTGGCTCTTCTGGGCAAAACATACATGCCCGTGAACGGCCTCCTGAACATCCAGGTGGACTGGATGAGGTCCATGGCCATGTTCACCAGGGTCTTCGAGTATTTCGACATGCCTGTTGAGATACAGGAGCCGGAAGAGCCGGTCACACCCAAGGCCAACACGGGAGAGGTGGAGTTCAAAAACGTGAACTTCTCCTATGACGGTTCGAAACTCAATCTGAAGGATATCAGCTTCAAACTGAACAGCGGCAGGAGCATCGCAATCGTCGGTCCCTCCGGTTCAGGCAAGAGCACCATCATCAATCTTATTCCCAGACTCTATGACGTAAACGAAGGCTCCGTCACATTCGACGGAGTCGACGTAAGAGAGCTGAGCCTGGAATTCCTGAGAAAGAACGTGGGTGTGGTGTCTCAGGAGACATATCTCTTCAACGGCACCATCAGAGAAAACCTTCAGTACGCTGATCCTGAGGCGACAGAGGAGGACATGATCGAGGCTCTCAAGAAGGCCAACATCTATGATTTTGTAAGCTCTCAGGAAAAGGGCCTCGATACAGAGGTGGGAAACAGGGGATTGAAGCTTTCGGGAGGAGAGAAGCAGAGAATATCCATAGCGAGAGTCCTTTTGAAAGATCCGTCGCTTCTGATCTTCGACGAGGCTACGTCCGCTCTCGATTCCATTTCCGAAAAGAAGATACAGGAGGCCATAGAGCCCATCATAAAGGAGAGGACCAGCATCCTCATAGCACACAGACTTTCAACCATACTTGCGGCGGACGAGATCCTGGTGGTCAAGGACGGAGAGATAGTGGAGAGAGGGCAGCATTCCCAGCTGGTGGGACAAGGCGGGGTGTACACTGAACTTTACACGACTCAGTTCCAGAGTGCAGGGGAGACTTCGGACCGCTTAAGGGAAAAGGTTGCACAGAGCGGCTACACTGAGGGGGAAAGGACCTGGACAGATCCGGATCATCCGGAGCTTTACGAGGATTGAAACTTAAATTAAAAACCGGTCACAGGGATCGGTTTTCATCTCGTGGTCGGGGCGACAGGATTTGAACCTGCGGCCTCTACGTCCCGAACGTAGCGCTCTACCAAGCTGAGCCACGCCCCGACGAACAATAGGTATATTATCATAAAGGAATCACAATTTCAAGGACATTTTATGAAACTGATCTCATGGAACGTGAACGGCCTGAGAGCCGTCATGGGCAAGAATTTTATGGAGGTATTCACCGGTCTTGACGCGGACTGCTTCTGCCTTCAGGAGACGAAGCTTCAGGAGGGACAGATAGACTTCCGGCCGGAAGGTTACCACTGCTACTGGAATTACGCGGAGAAGAAGGGTTACTCCGGAACAGCCGTTTTCACCAAGGAGGAACCGCTAAGCGTAAGACGCGGCATGGGTATAGATGAGCACGACCACGAGGGCCGGGTGCTTACCCTGGAGTTCGAGGACTTCTGGCTGACTGATGTCTACGCCCCCAATTCCCAGGACGAGCTGAAACGTCTGGACTACCGCATGAGGTGGGAGGATGCCTTCAGAAACTACCAGAAGGAACTGGAAAAAACCAAGCCTGTGGTTTTTTGCGGAGATCTCAACGTTGCCCATAAGGAGATCGACATAAAGAACCCCGGGACCAATCACAGAAACGCGGGATTCACTGACGAGGAGAGAGGCAAGATGACTGAGCTTCTCTCAAGCGGCTTCATCGACACCTTCAGATATCTATACCCGGACACCGTGACCTACTCCTGGTGGTCATACCGCTTCAGGGCCAGGGAGAGGAACACGGGATGGAGGATCGACTACTTCATCTGTTCGGAAGCCCTGAAGGACCGGATAGAGGACGCAAAGATCCATACAGACATAATGGGTTCGGACCACTGCCCGGTGGAACTGGACCTGAATATATAAATTAGGAAAGGTACTACGCAGGAAATGACGGAATTTTTAAAAGCATCACAGATACTACATGAGCTTCAGGAGGCAGGAAGGATACAGATGGAACATGACAGGCCTTCCGTGGACGATCTTCTGGACAGAAGCATCGCGCTCATGGTAAACCGCATCGACCTTAAGATCAACAGAGCGGTGGAGGCTGATGAGGACATCACCTACACATCCAATGCCTGCCCGTCGGACAGGGCATCGCTTCTGAGAATATACGAGGCAAAGGCAGGGGAAGAGCAGGTGGCATTCTCATCCTCCATATGGTCTCTGGTCAATATGAGATCACGCAAAATATTAAAGGCTAAGGAACTGAGCATGAAGAACTACACCCTGGCCAAATACAGGAATCCCTTCGGAGACCGAAAATTCAAGATCACTTCTGAAGATGAAAAAAACATGGAGACCCTGGGCACCTTCAAGGTGGGCAGGGAGTACATGGACGACAACGGTCACATGAACAACGTGAAATACCTTGAGCACGTGGAGGAGTGGGTGCCTGAACTTGCTGAGGGGAAGTTCCTCAGAGAGATCAGGCTGCACTTCATGAAGGAAGCGTTCTATGATGAGGAACTTACAATAAAGCGCCTCCTTAAAGAAGGCGCCTGGTATTTCTGCATGTATAAGGCCTCGGGCGAAGCCAACTTCGAATGCGAGGTATTTACTTCTTAAGAAGATCTCTGATCTCGACCAAAAGCTTAGCTTCATCAGAGGGCTCCGGTTCTGCCGGGGCCTCTTCTTCTGCCTCTTCCTTCTTCTTGAGCTCTTCAAACCTGTTGAAAGCCTTTACTATGAAGAAGAGCACGATTGCAGTCAGCAGGAATGTGACGATGGCATTGATGAAGTTGCCGTACATGATCTGAGCGTCGCCGATGCCAAAGGACAGGGCGGAGAAGTCTTTTCCGCCGAGGATGAGACCGATGATGGGGCTCACCACGTCAGCCACGAGAGAGTTGATGATGGCTGTGAAAGCGCCGCCGATGATGATGCCTACGGCCATGGTCATCACGTTGCCCTTTGAAATAAATTCCTTGAATTCCTTTACGAAGTTTTTCATTTTGATAATTCCTCCTCTATTCTGTACCAGGGAAGCCCCATGACGTTCTCAAAGTCGCCTTCCAGGCGTTCAACATACCTGCCGAAGGTGCCCTGGACCGCATATGCGCCGGCCTTGTCATAGGCTTCGTCCGTCAAAAGATAACTGTTTAATTCATCATCAGTATAATATTTGAACCACACCCGGGTCAAGTCCGAGAAGACCCTTTCCTCTCCCGTGGACGTGAATATCATGCATACTCCCGTGATGACGAAGTGGTGAGTTCCCCTTAAGGAAGTGAGCATCTTCCGGCCGTCCTCATGATCCCGAGGCTTTCCCATGATCACACCCCGGCCGGGGATCTCTCCCTGATAGACTATGGTATCTGCCGCAACTATGACAGGTTCCTCAGGAAGCGCAAAACACACTTCCCGGGACAGTCTGTCCATGACCGCGTGGGCTTTTCTCGCCGCGATCTCCATGGGGACATTCCTCACGTCGGTGTAGGGAGGCACCGTTTCGTCGCAGTCCGCGGGGATCACCAGGGGCTCCGTTCCGTGGGTCCGCATTATCTCCAGCCTTCTTGGGGAACCGGAGGCCAGTATGATGTTTTTTGCGCCAGTGTAACTCATGCATTAATTATATACCTTATTTTTCAGCCGGACAAAGGCAAATAAAAAAATATTTTGTATTTTAATCATATCATGGTATAATTATGATGTATGAATGTTGGACCGCCGGTCTATGAGCCGGTTAATATCACTTATTAATATAAAGGAGACATAAAATGGGACTTATCAGAGCAGCTTTAAGCGCAGCAACCGGCAATCTCGGTGATCAGTGGAAGGAATTTTTCTACTGCGAGGCATTGGATAAAGAAGTGCTCCTCACAAAGGGAGTCAAGAGGACCAAATTATCCTCATCGAACAAGTTCGGAAGCGACAACATCATAACCAACGGATCCGGCATCGCTGTTGCTGACGGCCAGTGCATGATCATCGTTGACCAGGGCAGGATCGTGGAACTCTGCGCCGAACCGGGCGAGTACACCTACGACCAGTCCACAGAGGGCACCATCTTTCAGGGAGACCTGAAGGAGTCCGTCATGCAGTCACTTGACAACATGCTCAAGCGTCTGTCTTACGGCGGAGACACAGCTCACGACCAGAGAGTATACTACTTCAATACCAAGGAGATCATGGACAACAAGTTCGGAACACCGAACCCCGTACCCTTTAAGATCGTTGACAGGGCCATCAACCTTGACATGGACATGGCAGTAAGATGCGCCGGCGTCTACTCCTTCAAGATCGTTGACCCCATCATGTTCTACATGAACGTATGCGGCAACGTTCCAAGAGAGTTCAGAAGATCTGAGATCGAGACTCAGATGAAGGCAGAGTTCATCTCCGCACTTCAGCCTGCATTCGGCGAGCTGTCCAAACTGGACCTGAGACCCAGCGACATCGTAAGCCACGTCGATGAACTGACAGAGGCTATGAACGTTGCCCTTGGAGACAAGTGGCTCAACAACAGAGGCATCCAGATCTGCTCCATCGCCATCTCCACCCTGACCATTCCCGAGGAGGATCAGGAGACACTGAAGAACCTTCAGAAGGCAAAGGTGCTTTCCGATCCTGCCATGGGAGCAGCCACCATCGCGGCCGCACAGGCAGATGCTATGAGAGACGCAGCCAAGAACGAAGCCGGAGCAGCCGTAGGCTTCATGGGCATGGGAATGGCCATGAATGCCGGAGGCATCAATGCTCAGCAGCTTTATCAGATGGGACAGGGACAGACATCCGCAGCAGCAGCTGCACCTGCTCCTGAGGCAGCATACAAGCCCGGCGAGATCAACTTCTGCCCCAACTGCGGAACGAAGCTTGACGGAGCTAAATTCTGCCCGACCTGCGGCAAGCCCACCGGAAACTGATAAAAACAACCATGCTGATTTATGGGGGCAACCGGGTCTTTCCGGTTGCCTCAGTTAATAAGAGGAGAACACATGTCTGAACTATTGAGATATAAATGTCCCAACTGCGGAGAGTCTCTGGAGTTCAACAGCGGTACACAGCAGATGAAGTGTCCCTACTGTGATTCCACTGTGGATGTTCAGGCGCTTTCAGGATACGACGAAGAACTGAAGAATGCAACTCCCGACAACATGAAGTGGGAGAAGGAAGCAGGCAACGTCTGGTCTGAGGAAGAGACCAGGGGCATGAGAGTCTACGTCTGCGACGCCTGCGGCGGAGAGATCATAGCCGACGAGAACGCGTCCGCCATGAAGTGCCCCTACTGCGATAACCCCGTGGTGATGAAGGGCAACCTTTCAGGGGTGCTCAAGCCGGATCTGATCATCCCATTCAAGATAGACAAGGATCAGGCCAAGGAGCTTTACCACAGACATCTTCAGGGCAAAAAATTCCTCCCCAAAGTATTTGAGGATGAGAACCATATCGACGAGATGAAGGCGGTCTACGTTCCATTCTGGCTCTTCCACTGTGACGTGGACTTCAACGTCAGATTCAGGGGAACCAGGACCAGAGCCTACGCGGATGCCAGGAACAACTATCTGGAGACGTCATATTATGCGGTGAACAGGGCAGGGACTCTGGCTTTCGATCAGGTGCCGGTAGATGGATCATCGTCTATAGCAGATGACCTGATGCAGTCCATAGAGCCTTTCGATCTGAAGGAGGCCAAGCCTTTCCAGACCGCATATCTTTCCGGATATCTTGCGGACAAATATGATGTGGGTGCCGAGGCATCAGTATCCATCGCTAACGCGAGAATAAAATCATCCACCGAGCAGGCTGTGGCATCCACCGTGAATTCCTACGAGACTCTTTCGGTGGAGCGCAGCTCCATAAGCTTCGACAACGGAAGCACCTTATATGCTCTCTATCCTGTATGGATACTGAACACTACCTACGCCGGGGAGAGATTTATCTTCGCCCTTAACGGCCAGACCGGGAAAACGGTGGGAGACCTGCCCGTATCCAAGAGCGCCTACTGGAAGAACTTCTTCCTGGTGGGCGGTATCACTGCGGCTGTGGTATTCGCAGGAGCCATGGCGGCCATGCTGCTTTAGGAAGGAGGGACTGACATGAAGAGATTTTTTGCGGTCATCGCCATATGTCTGATGGCGGCAGTCATATCCCTGCCTTTCATCGCCCCGGCATATGCAGTCAATACCAACGTATTCGACTATGCGGATATACTGGACCCTTATGAAGAGGCGGACGTGGATGCCTATCTTTCGTCCATTTCTCAGGAGCTTCAGTTCGACATTGTGGTGCTCACCGTGGAGGAAGGGTACGATCCGGACACGCTCCTCAGCGTTGCTGAAGACTTCTACGACTACAACGGATTCGGATACGGCTCCAACAGGGACGGCATCGTCCTCGCGGTGGACATGGGAAGCAGTCAGATGATCCTGACGACCACGGGATACGGAATAGAGGCTGTGACGGAGTACGGTGAAGAGGTGATCTACGACTACATCATCGACGACATGTCTGACGGAAACTTCGAGGAGGCTTTCACCCACAAGTTCGGAGAGATCGTCTATGACTTCGTGAAGCTTGCGAGAAATAACGACGTGGTGGACTGGGATACACCCGGATATCCTTCATATCCCTGGTATGAGGGGACTGCCCCCGTGGGTCCCGCGCCCGGCGGGTCTGACGGACCCACCACAGGCGAGGCGGCTGCGGCATCCGGTGCGGGGGCGCTGGCAGTGGGAGCAGCTGCTGGAGCCATTTCTTCCGGAAGGAACAAGAGCAAGCTGAAGACCGTAAGAGCCAAGACCCAGGCCAACTCTTACGAGAGGCGCGACAGTCTGGTGCTCTCCGACAGGAGAGAGAGATTTCTCTACAGCACGGTGACCGCAACGCCCAGACCCCAGAACAACAATCAGAACAGGGGACACGGCCAGGGTCCGAGAACTTCCGGGACCCAGGTGCATACAGGACACAGCGGAACCTCACACGGAGGCGGTGCAGGGGGCGGAAGACACTTCTGAGGGCCGCCTGATTGGGTTGAAAAGGACGTTCGGCCGTGATATAATGATACAAGCAGAACAGGGACCCGGCACAGACCGGGTCCTTTTATATGGAGGAAAACATGAGAACAGCAATTTATCTGACAGCCATCCTGAATATTCTTCTGGGACTTCTGATGATATACAGGAAGCCCGACGTCTTCCGCGGAAAGACCCTTAAGGACCATGCGCAAAAGACCGGAGACCGGGAGGCCGGTCTAAAGGAGTGAGAGGGTTTTGCAGTTCTCGTTTACAAAGTGGCCGACTTGTTGTATAATACATCTTTAGAATTGGCTGTTTATGTACTTTTGATCCCCCGGAATGCCCGGAGAAGAAAAGAGAACGATAGATATATGAGAAGCAAAAAAAGACAGATCGAAGAAATGGAAGCGGAGACACCTGTTCTCGACGAAGAGGACGTACTCCTTCCTTCCGAGATAAAAGAACTGAGCGAAAGTCAGGAGGAGCAGGAAAAGAAGCCAAACATCTTCAAAAGGTTTTTCAGGTGGATCGGATCCTGGAAGCTTTGGGTCAAGGTGCTTGTGCTGGTCCTCATCTTTGTTCTGGTCACCGTGGGCGTCATTGCGGCCACCACCATCAATACAGTCATTGATGTGGTCGACGAGATGAACAAGGATACTGAGATCGATGAGGACTACGACCTGGGACTCACTCCCGTGGATGGGTTCATCAACATACTCCTTCTGGGAGTGGACGCCAGAGATATGACCGACCTTAAGGACGCCAGGTCCGACATGGTAATGGTCGCCTCTATCAATGTGGAGACCTGTGAAGTGACCCTCACGTCCATCTACAGAGACACATACATCAAACTGGGCGAATCAGGCACCTACGACAAGATCGCGCACGCATTCTTCTACGGCGGAGCTCCCATGTCCATGAAGACCGTGAATCAGGCCATGGATCTCAACATAGAGAACTATGTTCTGGTCAACTGGAAGGTAGTAGTTGACGTAATAGATGCGGTAGGCGGAGTAGAGCTTGATGTTCAGCAGAATGAGATCAAGGAAATGAACCTCTGCACCTATGAGACTGCCTATTGGACCGGTCACAAAGACGATTATGCCACGGTGACCGCTCCCGGAGTGCAGACCGTAAGCGGCGTCCAGGCAGTGGGGTACGGCAGAATGAGAAACGGAGTGGGAGACGACTTCAAGAGGACCGAAAGGATGAGGATCGTCTGCGATAAGCTCCTGGAAAAGATGAAGACCTGCAGCTTCTCAAAACTCAAGGAGATCATTAACATCATGGCTCCCCAGGTGAAGACCACACTTAAATTCAACGACCTTCTGGCTCTTGCCAAGGACGTCAACAAATATTCAGTCATATCCGGAAGCGGATTCCCGTACAACGTGACCACAGGATATCTCAACAACATATCCTACGTGTTCCCCACGGATCTTGCAGGCAATGTAAGGAAGTTCCACGAGGACGTCTTCGGACAGACGGGATACAATCCGTCGGCCACGGCTTACAGCATTTCCAACGAAATAAACTACAGGAGATCCAGTTCGACTCAGACTACATCGAATCCGGTGGAGGATGAACCTACGAACCCGGTACTGCCCCCTGACGATCCGGTCCCACCTCCGGATAACGGCAGCGGAGGAAGCGGAGGCGGAGAAGAGCCCCACGAACACAGCTACACCGAGACGGGACGTCAGGACCCCACCTGTACTGAGGACGGCTATGTGGTATATACCTGCAGCTGCGGAGAATCTTATCAGGATCCTCTGCCTGCGCTGGGGCATGATTATCAGCTGACAGGTCATGCGGATCCCACAGAGACCGAAGACGGATATAACGAGTACACCTGCAGCAGGTGCCAGACTTCCTACAGGGAGGTACTGCCTGCCACCGGAAATTCCGGCGGAGGCGGAGAAGGTGAAGGCGGCGGCGGCAGCGGCGCACCGGTGCACAGAGATCTTCCGGGCATCGGAAGACTCATGGCGGACATGACGAAGCACGGCCATAAAGCAGATCAACGTATTTTTTGGAGGATATAATGAGCAAAATAGATTGGAATGACGACGGACAGCGCCGCCAGTACAGACATACAGCATCTCACATAATGGCCCAGGCCATACAACACATCTGGCCTGAAGCCAAGTTCGCCATAGGACCCGCCATCGACAACGGATTCTATTACGACATAGACATTGACCACAGGTTCACCGAGGAGGATTTCCCCGCCATCCAGAAGGAGATGAAAAAGATCATAAAGCAGAACCTTCCTCTTGAAAGATCCGAGGTCTCCAGAGAAGAGGCTCTCAGGTTCTTCAAGGAGAGGAATCAGGACTACAAAGTGGAACTGATCAACGATCTTCCCGAGGATGAGATAATCTCCATGTATACCCAGGGAGATTTCACCGATCTCTGCGCAGGTCCCCACATGGACTCCACCGGTCAGATCAAGGCCGTCAAGCTTATGTCCGTGGCAGGAGCATACTGGAGGGGAGACTCCGACAGACCCATGCTCCAGAGGATCTACGCCACAGCATTCCCCTCACAGGAGGAACTGGATGCCTACGTGAACATGCTGGAAGAGGCCAAGAAGAGAGACCACAGGAAGATCGGCAAGGAGATGAGACTGTACATGTTCAGCGATGAGGCACCGGGCTTCCCATTCTATCTTCCCAACGGCATGATCATGAGAAACGAGCTCGTTGATTACTGGCGCGGTGTCCACAAGAGATACGGATACACCGAAGTCATGACTCCCCAGATCATGAAAAGGACTCTGTGGGAGACTTCAGGTCACTGGGATCACTACAAGGAAAATATGTACACCACAGTGATCGACGATGAAGACTACGCCATCAAGCCCATGAACTGCCCCGGGAGCATCCTTGTATACCAGAATGAACCCCATTCTTACAGGGAACTGCCCCTGAGATACAGCGAGCTTGGAAACGTTCACCGTCATGAGCTTTCAGGAGCTCTTCACGGAATGTTCCGCGTGAGGAACTTCACACAGGATGACGCACACATCCTCCTTGCGGATGAGCAGATCGAGCAGGAAGTGAAGAACATCATCAAGCTATATGATGAGATATACTCCCAGTTTGGACTCACTTACGAGATATTGCTTTCCACCATGCCCGAAGACCATATCGGTACGAGAGAGGACTGGGACGTAGCCGAGGGAGTGCTTGAAAATGCCATAAGAGCCATCGGCAAGACCTTCGAGGTAAATGAAGGCGACGGAGCATTCTACGGACCAAAGCTGGATTTCATCATCAAGGACTCTCTGGGAAGAGAGTGGCAGTGCGGAACAGTTCAGCTGGACTACCAGCTTCCCGGACGCTTCAACTGTGAATACACCGGCTCCGACGGGCAGAAGCACACTCCCGTCATGATCCACAGAGCATGCTTCGGATCCCTCGAGAGATTCATCGGCGTCATCACTGAGCACTTCGCGGGCAAGTTCCCGCTGTGGCTGGCACCTGTCCAGGTCAGCCTTCTTACGGTGACCGAGGAAGTCATTCCCTACGCCGAAGAAGTCTGCAAAATACTTGAGGACGCAGGCCTCAGGGTCAAGCTCGACAAGAGGAACGAGAAGATCGGCTACAAGCTGAGAGAAGCCCGCAACGCAAGAGACAGCTACATCTGCATCATCGGAGAGAAAGAGAAGGAAGCAGGAGCAGTAACAGTACGCTGCAACAAGATCAAAGACGAGATCGGAACCATGTCCATTGAAGAGTTCATGAAGGCAATTCTTGAAGAGAACAGCCAGCGCATGGTGGGATCGTATTTTGCGAAATAAAAATGCATAATTAGAACATTGCTGTTGTTGACTAAGGCAGATCCATGTATTAAAATAAATACATGGATCTGTTTGTTTATTCATTTATTCTTAGGCGGGTCCAAATACCCCGGGTAAATATCCGGCAGGAAGAAAGGAATCATTATGGAAGCTTTTAACGATTTTTTGGTGAAGATCGACGATTTCGTATGGGGTCCGTTCATGCTCATCATACTCGTCGGTACCGGAATCTATCTGACGTTCAGATGCGGATTCCTGTCATGGCGTACTTTGGGATACGCCATCAAATCAACTCTGTCCAAGGAAGCAAGAGTGGCAGAAGGTGAAGGAGACGTTTCTCCCTTCGCAGCTCTGTGTACCGCTTTGGCGGCCACCATCGGCACCGGAAACATCGCGGGAGTTGCCTCGGCTCTTGCCACAGGAGGCCCCGGAGCACTGGTCTGGATGTGGATATCTGCTGCTTTCGGACTTACTTCCAAGTTTACAGAGTGCGCGCTGGCTCTCCGCTACCGTACCACCAACGATAAGGGCGAGATGCTGGGTGGCCCCATGGTGACCATGGAGAGAGGTATTCCCGAGGTCTACGGAGAGAAGGCAAAAGGCTTCGGACGTGTTCTGGCCATCCTCTTCGCAGTTTTCGCGGTAGTCGCATCCTTCGGTATCGGCAACCTTACTCAGGGCAACTCCATTGCATCCGCGTTCAATAACGTATCAGGCGTCAGCATCTATGCAGTTGCTGCAGTGGTATTCATCCTCACGCTGATAGTGGTCATCGGAGGGATCCAATCCATCTCCAGAGTATCATCTATGGTGGTTCCCGTAATGGCCATCCTGTACTTTGTATCTGCGCTGGTCGTTATCTGCATGCATATCGACAGACTTCCGACCGCCATCGTGGACATGTTCAGAATGGCGTTCTCCGTTCAGGCTGTCGGAGGCGGTATCGCAGGATCCGTCGTAGCAGGAATGATGCAGGCCATGAGAAAGGGTGTGGCACGTGGCTGCTTCTCCAATGAGGCTGGTATGGGTTCCGCTGCTATCGCAGCTGCAGCCACCACTTCAAAGGATTACATCAAGCAGGGCTACATCTCCATGACCGGTACATTCTGGGATACTTTCATCGTATGCTCCGTGACCGGACTCTCCATCCTCACATCCGGAGCCATGGACAAGGTAGTGGTCAACGGCGAGACAGTCCTTCAGGGCGCACCGCTCACCATCGAGGCATTCCGTATCAGCTTAGGCGAAGCCGGAGCCTGGATCGTAGCCATCTCCCTGGCACTGTTCGCTTTTTCCACCATCCTCGGCTGGGAATACTACGGTGAGAAAGCTCTCGAGTATCTTACAAGGAGCACCCACATCACACTGGCATACAGGATCCTGTTCTCCGCAGTGGCATTCATCGGCTGCATCACCGCATTCGACATCGCCTGGAACATCTCCGACATCTTCAATGCTCTGATGATCATACCCAACGCCATCTGCATGGTGGTCATGGCAGGACCGCTTGTCAAGGATATGAAAGAATTCGACAAGAAGCGTAAACTTCCGGTTCACGAATAGCCTTAACTGAAATGCAAATTTAGGCCGGACGTAAAGTCCGGCCTGTTTTTTTGCGGAAAACGGGGGTTCAGGCTTAAAATATCCTTGCAAAATATCCGCCGTTATAGTATATTAATGTGGCTTGTGGGACCGATGAAGTCTCACGGCAGCAAAATATTTTACACACGGACCGTGAATGGTTACCGCGATTCCCTGACATAAGGGCGGTTTGAGCCGTGCGGATTGATACGGCCCGTGGAAGGAACAAACCAGGAGGTAAAAAATGGCAGTAGTTTCAATGAAACAGTTACTGGAAGCCGGTGTCCACTTCGGACATCAGACAAGAAAATGGAACCCCAAGATGGCTCCGTACATCTTCACCGAGAGAAACGGCATCTACATCATCGACCTGCAGAAGACCGTTAACAAGCTCAACGAAGCATACGATGCCATGAGGAGATTCGCAGAAGACGGTAAGCCCATCCTTTTCGTAGGCACCAAGAAGCAGGCTCAGCAGGCAGTCAAGGACGAGGCTGAGAGATGCGGACAGTACTACGTATCTGAAAGATGGCTGGGAGGAATGCTCACCAACCACAAGACCATCTCCAAGAGGATCGATAAGCTCAATGAGATCGAGAAGATGGCAGAGGACGGAACTTTTGAGAAGCTTTCCAAGAAGGAAGTCCTGAAGCTCAAGGCTGAAGCTGAGAAGCTCGAGAAGTATCTCGGCGGCATCAGAGACATGAAGGGAATGCCCGGAGCACTCTTCATCATCGATCCCAAGAAGGAGAGGATCGCCGTTAAGGAAGCAAGGATCCTTGGAATTCCCATCATCGGTATCGTTGACACCAACTGCGACCCGGACGACGTTGATTACGTCATCCCCGCAAACGACGATGCTATCCGTGCAGTGAAGCTCATCACAAGCAGAATGGCTGACGCCGTTATCGAGGCTAACCAGGGCGAGAGCTTTGCTCCCGCTGAGGAAGCACCCGCTGAGGCTGAGGAAGCCGAAGAGGAAGTTGTTGCTGAAGCAGACGCTGAGTCTGAGAATTAATTTTCCGGAGGTATAGAAATGGCTGTTACAGCATCAATGGTAAAAGAGTTAAGAGAGAGAACCGGAGCCGGCATGATGGACTGCAAGAACGCTCTTGTAGAGACTGACGGCGACATGGATCAGGCTATCGAGCTCCTCAGAGAAAAAGGACTTGCCAAGGCCGCCAAGAAGGCAGGCCGTATCGCAGCTATGGGTCTTGTCAGGACCGCTGTCGCAGAGGACGGCAAGGCAGCTGCGGTCGTTGAGGTAAACTCCGAGACAGACTTCGTAGCCAAGAACGAAGAGTTCATCTCCTTCGTAGAGGGACTTGCAGATCTGGCTCTTGAAGCCGAGACGGATGACATCGAAGCCTTCAAGCAGATGGCTTACGAAGGATCCACAGTTCAGGACGTCCTTACCGCCAAGATCGCAAAGATCGGAGAGAACATGTCCGTGAGAAGGATCGACAAGGTCTCCGGCGATGTTCTGGCTTCATACATTCACGGCGGCGGAACCATCGGCGTTATCGTTGCTGCTGAAGGAGCAGACAATGATGCCAACAAGACCGCGCTCAAGAACATCGCAATGCAGGTCGCAGCAATGAACCCGCAGTATGTTTCCAGAGACGAGATCTCCGACGAGGAGCTTGCCAACCTCGGGAAAATCACTCTTGAGAGCGCACTGAACGACCCGTTCACACTTCCCAAGCCGATCCTGAACGGCCTTCTCGATAAGGCTGCACAGGGCGTATGGGGCGAAGAAGACACCGCGATCCTTGCGGAAAAGAGAGCAGACAGAGAATTCAACTTCAACTATCTGCCCAACTTCCTTTCAGAAGAAGCCAAGGCCAAGCTTGCAGCTCTCGCGGTTGCAGCCAAGGCTGAGATCTCTGACAACAAGATCTTCAAAGGTCTGGTTGACGGACGTATCTCCAAGCAGCTGAAGGAGATCTGCCTGCTGGATCAGGTCTATGTGAGAGCTGAGGACGGCAAGCAGACAGTCGGCCAGTATCTGAAGTCTGTTGACCCGGCTCTTACCCTTAAGAAGGTCGTAAGATTTGAAGTCGGCGAAGGCATCGAAAAGAAGCAGGAGAACTTTGCTGACGAAGTCGCAAAGCAGATGGGACTGTAAACCGGTAATACTGCAAAACAAAAATACTCCCGTGAACTGAAGAGCTCGCGGGAGTTTTTTGTTGATCTTATAAAAGATCACATGCCTGTTATGACGTTTACGAACAGCAGTACCAGCACGATGATTATCACCGGGCGGGTGATCTTTGCGCCGTTCTTGATGGCCAGGGATGAGCCGATGTAGTTTCCCAGCATGTTGAAAGCTGCCGCAGCCAGACCCAAAGCCAGGATCACCTGACCTCCCATGAGGAACACCGCCATGGAGGTGATGTTGGAGGTGACATTGATGGCCTTGGCCTGAGCGTTGGCGCGGGTCACGTCCATTTTGGCCAGGACAGTGAAAGCGATGATCAGGAAGGACCCGGTGCCGGGTCCGTAGAATCCATCATAACAGCCGATTATGAGGGCTGCGATGCAGGAGATGATCACGATCTTTTTCCGGGGAAGCTCTTCTGACTCGGTTCTGTCGGAGAATGCGTCCTTGTTCAGGACCGCGATGGCTGCGATGGGCAGGATCACGTACATGACCTTTTCCAGGATGCTCTCGTCAACTATCATTGACATGCGTGAGCCTATGGCTGAGCCTGCGAAGGCGCAGACGATGGAGGGCAGGGCAAGTTTCAGATCCATGAGACCCTTCCTGTAAAATCTCCAGGTGGAAAGCATGGTGCCGAAACCGGCGGACAGTTTGTTGGTGCCGATGGCCAGGTGGGGAGGAAGCCCCGCCATCAGGTAGGCCGGTATCGATATGAGCCCGCCTCCTCCTCCGATGGAGTCCACGAGACCCGCCAGGAAAACGCCGGGGAGCACTATTAGATAAGTCTTCAGATCCATATATGATAAACGATGATCTTCATGTTACGATTTTTTGTACTGGCGTATTATATCACAGGTGTCTGCGATAATACAGAAGAATTCTATTGAAATGACAACCAAGCGGTGATAAAATATTTTGCGGTCGATTTTTCGTTTATAAACTGTTTAACTAAAAACGGAGGAAATAATATGTTTGACAGACTTATTGCAAAAGTAAAGGCTCAGCCCAGAACTATCGTACTTCCCGAAGGAACTGACGCCCGCATCCTTTCAGCGGCTGACAGACTGTTGAGAGAAGAACTGATGGGAGTCATCCTCGTCGGCAGCCCCGATGAGATCAACGCTGCTGCACAGGCAGGCGGATTCGACGTCTCAAAGGCTCAGATCATCGATCCCGAGACCTACGACGGAATGGAAGAGATGGTAAACACCATGGTAGAGCTCAGGAAGGGCAAGATGACACCGGAAGAGTGCAGGGCAAACCTCCTCAAGAGCAATTACTTCGGAACCATGCTTGTAAAGATGGGCAAGGCTGACTGCCTCCTTGGCGGAGCCACATATTCAACTGCTGATACCATCAGACCCGCCCTCCAGCTGGTAAAGACCAAGCCCGGCGCACATCTGGTATCCTCAGTCTTCATTCTGGACCGTCCGGAAGGAATGGGTCCCGACTTCCTGAAGACCATCTGCTTCGGCGACTGCGCTGTCAACATTGACTATAAGGATGACGTGGACAAGGAAGGAAACGTCAGGTTCACAGCAGCTCAGAAGCTTGCTGAGGTAGCCGTAGAGGCAGAGGCATGCGCGAGAGTATTCGGCATCGATCCGAAGGTAGCGATCCTCAGCTTCTCCACAAAGGGTTCCGGCAAGGGCGGCACAGTCTCCCTTTCCCAGGAAGCCACTAAGATCCTCAAGGCCGAGCATCCCGAGATCGTATGCGACGGCGAGATGCAGTTCGACGCAGCGGTTTCCGAGACCGTAGGACAGCTCAAGTTCCCCGGATCCCCGGTAGCCGGCCACGCCACCACATTCATCTTCCCATGCATCGAAGCAGGAAACATCGGCTACAAGATCGCTCAGCGTCTTGGCGGATATGCCGCTTATGGTCCTATCCTTCTTGGACTTAACGCTCCCATCAACGACCTCTCCAGAGGCTGCGATGCAGATGAAGTCTATAAGATGGCCATCGTGACCGCCGCTCTGTAAGGCGCAAAAAACCCTGCCGGAGGCTGCCCGGATCAAACAGTAAGGCAAAGCCGGCACAGAAGGACGAATGACGTACAGGATAACTGTACCCATTTGCCCTTCTGTGCCGGCTTTTGATTTTTTGCGCCAAAGGCGTCCGGCAGGGCTGGACCTTGAAAACTTCATAACATGCCCGGTCGGCCGGGGAAACACTGCGATGATCCTGAGGGGGAGCGTGCCAAGGCCATTGGAATGATCTTTGTTAAAGATGAAAAAGGAGGAAATGATATGTCATTCAGACCGACTATAGCGGTTTATTACAACGGAAAGATAGCCGACATAGGCTATTACAGAAACTGGGATGAGATGGACCTTCTGGGTGAGGCCATGGCAATAGCTGTGGCCGCCAGGGAGTGCGGAACGCTGGAGGAGTACCGGGACAAGGTCTTCGGCCGCCAGACCGTGTGCTACTCGATCTCTCCGGAAAGCTGGGAGAACACGCCCGGGAACCTGAAAAGGCTGGAGAAATGCTCAGAGATGCCCATCGTGGTGGACATGACCGCCCGGGCGGTCTACGTGTCCTGCGGTGCGGTCTCTAAAAAGCGTCTCAGGAAGATCCCCGAGGCAAACGGATGGGATGATTTCGCCGGGGAGACCAGCAAGATATTACTCACCGATGAGGTCATGGACAATATGGAGAAACTCATCAGGGAGGACCCGGAGGTCAGGAGCCGTCTGTCAGGGGATACCCTGAGGGCGCTGGACCTCGGGCGGGGTGAGTGAAAGGGCATGCAAGCCGCTTCGCCGGGCATTTCGTTTTTTGTGGTATGTTTTGCGTCGATGTGGTATAATTACATTGGGTAAATTCGATTAACCGCGAGGCTTTTGTTTGGTGACGCGGAAACAGGCGGCGTAAGCCGTAAAGCCGCCGCATGTGCGAGGCAAAGGAATGGAAAAGATCAAAGATAAAATCGAAGAGGGCAAAGGCAAGGCCAGGAAGAAGGTCATAAAGGCCGCTGCGATTTTGATATCCGCCGGACTTCTCACCGCCGGTGCCCTGGCTCTCGTTGACAACATCCCCGAACAGGGGCATTCACAGAATACCATACAGGGACCTGAACCTGTAGTCCTTGAGATCGACGAGGAGGACATGGCAGCATCCTCTGAAGGCGAGGAGGAAGAGGAACAGGAAGAGAAAAAGAGAGGCTTTTTCGGCTACCTCAAGGCGGCTCTTTACGGTATGCTCACTGCCGCCGGCGTATGGATCGCCACAAAGATACCATGGAAGAAGATATTCAGCAAGCGGACCTTGTATATATTGCTGGCCCTGGTTTTGCTGTATCTTTGCGCAAGGTACATACTCCCGGAATATGTGGACGTACCCTGGGGTCCGGACAAGGCGTGACCGTGGACCGGCCGTTCCTGACCGCGCATCCGGGCCACACGGCTCGGACAAGATATATGCCAGGTCACATCGCACTGACCGTGGGGTCCGGACGAGAAACATGCAGATCCACATCACCCGGACCGCACAGGCCCGTCCTGTGGACCTGCACTTTCCCTTTCAACTTACCTGAAATGAACCAACTGCCCGCCCAGCGGGCAGTTTGAAAACGGAGTCAACACACAACAATGGATCACAAGGAACACATAGATCACATCAGAAATTTCAGCATAATCGCCCACATCGACCATGGCAAGTCCACTCTGGCTGACCGGATGATCGAGAAGACAGGTCTGGTTGCCGAGCGCGACATGAAGGAGCAGTATCTGGACAACATGGACCTGGAGCGGGAGAGAGGCATCACCATCAAGCTCCAGACCACCAGACTGGTGTACAAGTCCCGGAGCGGGGATGAGTATATCTTCAACCTGATCGACACACCGGGGCATGTGGACTTCAACTATGAGGTATCCAGATCTCTGGCGGCATGTGAGGGTGCAGTGCTTGTGGTGGACGCCACTCAGGGAGTGGAGGCCCAGACTCTGGCCAACGTATATCTGGCCCTGGACGAGGATCTGGAGATACTGCCGGTGCTCAACAAGATCGACCTGGCCTCTGCCAGACCCGACGAGACAAAGGAAGAGATCGAGGAGATGATCGGCCTGGACTGCGAGAACGCGCCTCTGATCTCCGCCAAGACAGGGCAGGGGGTGGATGAGCTTCTGGAGAGACTCATCACAGACATACCTGCTCCCGACGGCGACCCTGACGCACCCCTCAAGGCCCTTATTTTCGATTCTAAGTACGATAACTACCTGGGCGTGATAATTTACGCAAGGATCTTCGACGGACGGGTCAAAAAGGGCGATATCATAAGAATGATGTCCACCGGTGCAAAGTATGAGGTGACGGAAGTAGGCTACTGCGCCCCGGGGCTGGTCCCCACCAACGAGCTTTTCGCGGGAGAGGTGGGCTACATCTGCGGCTCCATCAAGCAGGTGGCCGACGCCCGTGTGGGCGACACCGTGACCATCGATTCCAGACCCTGCGCCGAGGCTCTTCCCGGTTACAAGAAGGTCCAGTCCATGGTATACTGCGGCATCTATCCGGCGGAAGGGGAGAAGTATGAGGCAGTGAAGGACGCTCTGGAGAAGCTTCAGGTAAACGACGCTGCCTTCAGGTTCGAGCCGGAGACATCCCAGGCTCTGGGTTACGGCTTCAGGTGCGGTTTTTTGGGTCTGCTTCACATGGAGATCATCGTGGAGAGGCTGGAAAGGGAGTTCGACCTTGCGGTGATCACCACCTCGCCAAGCGTAATATACAAGGTGGTCAAGACCGACGGAGAGGTGATCATGCTTCAGAATCCATCCAATCTGCCCAAACCCCAGGAGATCGACCACATCGAAGAGCCCATGGTCAAGGCAGACATCATGATCCCCAACGATTACGTGGGAGCAATCATGGACCTCTGCCAGAAGAGGAGGGGCACCATGCTGAAGATGGAGTACCTGACTCCGACCAGAGTTTTGCTCCACTACGATCTGCCTCTTAACGAGGTGATCTACGACTTTTTCGATGCACTCAAGTCCAAGACAAGAGGGTACGGATCTCTTGAGTATGAGTTCGACAGATACGAAAAGAGCAATCTTGTCAAGCTGGATATCATGCTCAACCGGGAGCTTGTGGACGCTTTCAGCATGATAGTCCACGAGTCAAACGCCTATCAGAGGGGAAGATTCGTCTGTGAGAAGCTGAAAGAGGTCATCCCCATGCACCAGTTCGAGGTCCCGATCCAGGCAGCCATCGGACAAAAGATAATCGCCCGGGAGACCATAAGGGCATACCGAAAGGACGTTATCGCCAAGTGCTACGGAGGAGACATCTCCCGCAAGAAGAAGCTTCTCGAGAAGCAGAAGGAAGGGAAGAAGAGGATGCGCCAGTTCGGAACCGTGGAGGTGCCCCAGGAGGCCTTTACGGCAGTGCTCAAGTACGACGAGAACAAGTAGCGTCTGACAGTAATATGAGTTTAGGAATATATGTCCACGTGCCTTTCTGCCTGAGTAAGTGCCCGTACTGCGACTTTTACTCGGTGGTGAAAAGGGACGAAGACCTTAAAGATAAATATACGGACAGGCTGGTACGGGAGATCCGTGAGAGCGCCGGACTTCCCCGGTCCGGGAGGACCAGACCGGACACCCTGTACCTGGGAGGGGGCACGCCGTCACTTCTCAGCGCAAAACATCTGGACCGGATCATAGGCGCAGTGGACGAAGTGTTCGGTTCGGATGAGATAAAGGAGTTCACCATGGAGGTGAACCCGGGATCCGTGGATCTCAAGAAACTGAAGGATATCAGGGCAGCCGGCGTCAACAGGCTTTCCATAGGAGTCCAGAGCTTCGACGATCAGGTGCTCAGAAAGCTGGGCAGGCTCCACAAGGCGGAGGACTGCCTGAGGGTCATGGATGACGGCCGGAAGGCAGGCTTCGGGAATATCAGTCTGGATCTGATGTTCGGGATCGAAGGCCAGTCCTTCGGAAGCTGGAGCGATTCACTGAGGACTGCCATCGAACTTGAGCCGGAGCATCTCAGCCTCTATTCCCTGGAATTCCAGGAGGGGACGGTGTTCACCAGGCTCCTTAAAGAGGGGAAGATGAAGGAGACGGATCCTGAAGATGACAGGAGGATGTATGAGACCGCCCATGATGAACTGGAGAGGGCGGGGTACAAGCACTACGAGATATCCAACTTCGCGCGGGAAGGCCTTCGGTCCATGCATAACATGAAGTACTGGAGCCTTCAGGAATATCTGGGATTCGGTCCGGGAGCACACTCTTATGTAAAAAGAGAAGATTCGGGGCTGGGCCAGAGGTTCTATAACAGACCTGACCTTGAGGGATATGTAACAGGGCAGGACGTGAGAGTCATAAGCGAGCCCAACGACATATCCGACGACGCTTCGGAGTTCATGATTACTGCTCTGAGGCTGACCGAAGGGGTGTCAAAGGAAGAGTTCAGAGACATGTTCGGAGTGGGCGTGTGGGACTTTTTCGGAGACGTGGCAAGGCTTAAGTTCGGATCTTTTGTGAAGACAGGCCACGCTCTGGAGGACGAGGAAAGGATCGCCCTGACTCTAAAGGGCTTCAACGTATCCAACAGGATACTCAGCATTTTTGTATAGTATCGCAGAAGTAAAAGCTGCGTTTAATACCGGAAGGAGAAAAAATGGGAAAGTACGTTCTTACACTGGATGAAGGCACCACCTCCGCGAGGACCATTATCTATGACAAAAAAGGCAACATGATCTCGGTGGCTCAGAAGGAATTCCCCCAGATCTTCCCCAGGGAGGGCTGGGTGGAGCACGACGCCATGGAGATCTGGTCCACCCAGATAGGAGTGGCTCATGAAGCCATGCTCAAGGAGAACCTTACGTTTGAGGACATAGACTCCATTGGGATCACCAACCAGAGAGAGACCACGGTGGTCTGGGACAGGAACACGGGAGAGCCTGTGTACAACGCCATAGTATGGCAGTGCAGACGGACCGCGGAGTACTGCGACACTCTTAAAGAGCAGGGTCTCACCGAGAAGATAAGGGAGAAGACAGGCCTTCTCATCGATCCCTACTTCTCCGGGACCAAGCTGAGATGGATACTTGAAAACGTACCGGGAGCCAGGGAAAGAGCAGATAAAGGCGAGCTTCTCTTCGGCACCATCGAGACCTGGCTCATCTGGAAGCTTACCGGCGGCAAGGTCCATGTCACCGACTATTCCAACGCAAGCCGCACCATGATGTTCAACATAAACACCCTTCAGTGGGACGATGAGATCCTGGAGATCCTGGACGTGCCTAAGTGCATGCTTCCAAAGCCTGTACCCTCATCCATGATCTACGGGGAGACCATTCCCACACTTTTCGGAGGACCTATAAGGATAGCCGGAGCCTGCGGCGACCAGCAGTCTGCCCTTTTCGGCCAGACCTGCTTTAAGGAAGGGGAGGCCAAGAACACCTACGGCACGGGAGCATTCCTTCTCATGAACATAGGTGAGAAGCCGGTGCTTTCCAAGAACGGTCTGGTCACCACCATAGCCTGGGGCCTGGACGGAAAAGTCTATTACGCCCTTGAGGGCTCCGTCTTCGTGTGCGGAGCTGCTGTCCAGTGGCTCAGAGATGAGGTGGGGATAATAGATGCTTCCCCGGAGACCGAGGCCATGGCCTTCAGCGTCCCGGATAACGGAGGACTGTATGTAGTCCCTGCATACACAGGCTTAGGCGCTCCATACTGGGACCCCTACGCCAGAGGAGCCATATTCGGCATCACGAGGGGAGCGAACAAGAACCACCTCGTCCGTGCCACACTTGAATCCCTGGCTTATCAGGTGAGAGACCTGATAATCGCCATGAACCAGGATCTGATGGAGACGGGAGCTCACATGGACGAGACCGGCGACGGAAGCTATATCGCAGGCTTAAGCGTCTTAAAGGCAGACGGCGGAGCATGTGCCAACAACTTTCTCATGCAGTTCCAGGCAGACGTGCTGGACTGCCCGGTGCTGAGACCTTCCTGCATCGAGACCACGTCCCTCGGAGCCGCATATCTTGCCGGCCTTGCCACAGGATACTGGAATTCTCTGGATGATATCTCCGAAAACTGGCAGGTGGAGAGAAAATTCCTTCCTGAAATGGACGGGGAGACGAGGGATAAACTGGTCAGGAACTGGGAGAAGGCAGTTTCCAGGGTGAGAGACTGGGCAAGATAGAAGATAACACGATGAAGAAAAGAGACAGGCTTACCACAGGTGAATTTGCTGACATCTTCGGAGTGAACAAGCAGACTATGTTCCACTACGACAAGGTGGGGATCTTCAGACCGGAGAGCGAGGGAGAAAACGGCTACAGATATTACAGCCGTTCCCAGATGGAGACCTTTTCTCTGATCCTGATGCTCAGGGAACTGGGGGTTTCCATCCCGGAGATCAAGGATCAGATCCAGAGCAGCTCCCCGGACGCCTTTGTGGAGCTTCTGGACGAGAAAAGATCCGAGCTTGAGGAGCGCATAGAGCACCTGAAGTGGGCCGGTGAATACATAGAAAAGGCCAAAAGATCCGCATTGGAGGGCATCGCCCTGAGGGACGGCGACGGAAAACTCAGGACGGGCGAGGTGTTCAGGATACACCTCCCTGACGAGTACCTGGTGACCACGGAGTGCAGAAGCACCTACGACGGTCCGGAAGCCTGCGAAGCTGTGGGCGAGCACTACAGATTCTGCAGGGAGCTGGGCCTGAGGAGCAGATACCCGGAGGGCGCCATCATCCACAGGGAAGATGTGACCCGGGGAGAAAATGGGCTTGAATACGTCTACGGGAAGTTTTACACATCTCTTACGGATTCGGAGATGCGGGCTCTGAAGGAAAGGCCTGCCGGCAGACCCGAGCCCAGAGTGATCCCGGACTATCAGGGAGATTTTCTTGCGGTATACACGGACAGGGGCTACGGAGGAGTGGCGGATTGCATAGCGACACTTCTGGACTACAGCGAGGACCGCGGGATCAGGACCGGAGATGATTTCTACGAGGATGTGATCTGGGACGATTTTTCCAAGGGCCCCGGCGGAGAGTATCTGATCAGGGTCAGCCTGAAGCTTTTTGAAGAGGAATAGATGAGATATCTGGAATTAGTGATTCATACAACTGAAGAGGGCCTGGAACCGCTGGAAGCGGAGCTCATGTCCATGGGATACACCGGCCTTGTGGTGAATGATCCCAGAGATTTTCAGGACCTGATGAACAAAAAACACGAGTACGACTGGGACTACTTAAGCGAGGACGTCATGGGCCTGGGGGGACAGGAACCCACTGTCACGGTCTATCTGGACGGCGAAGAGACCGGAAGCGGATACTTCGAGGCCCAGAGGATAGACATGATGCTGGAGGATCTGAGGCAGTCCCTTTTGAACGGCGACTTCGGAGAGTCAGCGGATTTCGGAAGCCTTACGGTGACCACCGCGCTTAGGGACGACGGAGAGTGGAAGGACAACTGGAAGGAGTACTTCAAGCCCAAGAGAGTGTCCGACCACATCATGGTATGCCCGGTGTGGGTGCAGTATGAACTGACCGACTCCGAGCGGGAGGCGGGCGTCAGGATACTCAGGATCGATCCGGGCATGGCCTTCGGGACCGGTACTCACGAGACCACGTCGCTGTGCCTCAAGGCCCTGGAGAAGTATCTCGGGCCTGGCATGAGCGTACTGGACGTGGGCACAGGCTCGGGGATCCTGGCCATCGCAGCCAGACTCCTTGGAGCAGGGGACATCAAAGCTGTGGACATCGATCCGGAGGCGGTGAGATCCGCCCTGGAGAATGCTGAGACCAACGGTATGGCAGGGGAGATGGACATCTCCCCGGGCGACCTTACCAAGGGCGTGGATTTCAGAGCTGACATCGTGGTTGCCAACCTGATGGCGGATCTGGTGATGATGCTCGCGGAAGACGTTAGGAAACACATGAAGCCCGGGGCCAGGTTCATAAGCTCCGGGATCATAGAGGAAAAGCTGGACGAAGTGCTGGCCTGTCTCAGAGAAAAAGGCTTCGAGATAGAGGAAGTAACAGAAGACGGAATGTGGCGGGCAGTGACCGCAGTGTAGACGCGGCGCAGAAATGTTTTGCGCGAAGATAAGAATGAAGGTAGCTTTTCACACTTTAGGGTGCAAAGTAAATCAATATGAGACGGAGGCCATGGCCGGACAGTTCAGGCAGGCCGGATTCCAGGTGGTATCTGAGGAGGCCAGGGCGGACTGCTACGTCATAAACTCCTGCACGGTCACCAACATCGCCGACCGCAAGACCAGGCAGTTCATAAGGAGGGCCAAGAACTCCAATCCCGATGCTCTGGTCTGCGTATGCGGATGCTACTCTCAGGTGGAACCGGACATAGTCTGGAACATGCCTGAGGTGGACATCGTTATCGGAACCGGCAACAAGAACGACCTGGTGGGCATGGTGACGGAGGCGCTCAGATCCGGGGAGAGGATGAGGGAAATCCTTTCCTATGACGAGCTCAGCGACTACAGGGACAGAGGAATCATCACATCCATGGAGGGCAGGGTCAGGGCTTTCATCAAGATCGAGGAGGGCTGCGACAGGTTTTGCGCCTATTGCCTCATACCCTATGCCAGAGGGCGCGTAAGGTCCAGAGACCCGGAAGAGATAGTTCAGGAAGCCCGGACCCTTATATCAAAAGGTTTCAGAGAGATAGTCCTCACCGGCATCAACACCGCGCTCTACGGCACGGAGGACGGATTCAAGGATAAGTTCGGCCTGAAGGACATCGACGGGACAGGGATAGAGATCATCATCCGCATGCTGGACGAGCTTCCCGGGGATTTCAGGATAAGACTGAGTTCTCTGGAGCCCACGGTGGTGGACAAGGATCATGTTAAGAGGCTTTTGAAGTACGGGAATCTGACGCCTCATCTCCACCTGAGCATACAGTCCGGGTCGGATCACGTGCTCCGCACCATGGGGAGACATTACACCGCCGAAGATTATCTGGAAATCGTTAAGGTCTTGAGGGAACACGATGCTGGCTACGGTGTGACCACCGACATCATAGTCGGATTCCCGGGTGAGACCGAGGAGGATCTCCGGGACTCGCTGGAGCTCTGTGAAAAGGCGGAATTTCTCAAGGTCCATGCCTTCAAGTATTCCAGAAGGAAGGGGACCAGAGCCTATGACATGGAGGATCAGGTCCCGGGACCTGTGAAGAATGAAAGAAGCGACAGGATGATGGAGAGGGGCGAGCAGGTGCGCAAAACATTCCTCCTGGGTGAAGTGGGCAGGACCCGCACTCTCCTCGTGGAAGAGGATTCGGAGGGTTATCTGGCAGGCTACACCGAGAATTACGTGAGGACCTACGCGAGGTGCCCGGAGGGAAGGGCGCCCGAGAGCCTCATCGGACAGTTTATAACGGTCGTCATGAAGGACCTGTATATGGACGGAATGACGGCGGAACCGGTAGAATAGATCAGTTACAGAAAGGAGCTAATATGGCGGATTGTATTTTTTGCATGCTGGCGAATCACGATATACCAACCAGCGTGGTGTACGAAGATGACGAAATGTTCTGCTTCAAAGATGCGGATCCACAGGCACCGGTCCACGTGCTTCTCATACCCAAGAAGCATATAGAGTGCCTGGACGACCTGAAGGAAGAGGACGCTCCTCTCGTGGGCAGAATGATGCTCAAGATCCAGGATATCGCCAAGAATCTGGGGTTGGAGAACGGCTACAGGGTGGTCTCAAACAACGGCGAGGACGCCTTCCAGACCGTGAAGCACCTGCACTTCCACATTCTGGGAAAGCGCAAGATGACCTGGCCACCGGGCTGATGAAAGAATCAGAAAACGCACTAAAATACCCCGCTAAGTCCATGCTTAACGGGGTCTCCTTTTAGTTCAGATATTCCTGGACCAGAGTTCTGACATCGTTTCCTTCGGCCAGTCCCTTGACCTTGGTCATGACGGGGCCCATCAGTTTACCCATCATCTTGGCGCCTTCGCCCTTTTGAATGCCCAGAGCCTCGGCGGTCTCCGCGACCACTGCACGAAGCTCGTCGGCTGTCATCTTAGTGGGAAGGTATCTCTCCAGGATAGCCATCTCTGCGTTGTAAGAATCGATCAGGTCTGTTCTTCCGGCTTTTTCAAAATCGGCAAGTGCGTCCTTGCGCATCTTGACCTGTTTGGAGAGTATGGCAATAATGCCTTGATCATCCAGTTCTTCGCCCCTGTGGTCGATCTCGTACTGCTTGATGGCCGCTCTGGCGAAGCTGATAGTATTCTTTGCGACTTCATCATGGGCTTTCATGGAAGCCTTGAAGTCTTCCATAAGCTGTTCTTTGATGGTCATTTAAATCACCTTCCCGGAATTAGTACTTCCTGGCTTTCTTTCTTGCTGCCTCGGATTTCTTCTTCTTCCTTACGCTGGGCTTCTCGTAATGCTCTCTCTTCCTGAGTTCGCTCATGACGCCGTCTCTGGCGCAGGCTCTCTTGAATCTCTTAAGAGCAGATTCTAAGCTTTCGCCCTCTTTAACATTTACTGTTGCCATTCTATCTCACCTCCTTGCCGTGTAATGATTAGCCTGAGAACAGATCGTTACAACGGAAGACATTATACTATTTTTTAATTGCCGTTTCAAGCCCTAAATTTAAGGCTCTTCTTGTAATTTGAAGTGCCATAGGTTAAAATGTCAGTGGTGGAGGTGGGTCTGATGTCCAAAGCCCGCCAAATGGAACTGTTGAAAGGGATAAAAATGAAAGATTTCAAGTATTATACTCCTACATTCGTTCGCTTCGGAAAAGGTACCGAAAATGAAACGGGAGACCTGCTCGAAAGATTCGGAGCTCACACCGTGTTGGTCCTCTACGGATCCGGGAGAGTGGTGGAGAGCGGACTCATAGGAAGCATACTGGACCAGATGGATGAGCTGGGCATTTCTCATGCCGAACTCGGAGGAGTGGTGCCCAATCCTAGGCTCTCGACTGTGAGAAGAGCCATCGCTTTGGGCAAGGAAATAAATGCTGACTTTATTCTGGCTGTGGGAGGCGGTTCGGTCATAGACACTGCCAAGGCTGTGGGATACGGCATTCCCGATGAGGGCGACGTCTGGGATCTCTACAAAAAACTCAGGGTACCGGAGACCGCAGTTCCCGTGGGCTGTGTGCTCACCCTTTCTGCAACCGGTTCCGTCATGTCCGACTCGTCAGTGATATCCAACGAGGAGACCTGCGAGAAGCTGGGACTTAACAGCGACCTCTCAAGACCGGCTTTTGCGGTGATGGACCCGCAGCTCACCACGTCGGTGGGCCCTTATCAGACTGCTTCGGGGTCCACGGATATCATGATGCATACCATGGAGAGATATTTCAATAAAGAGGGCGGCCTGGAGCTTACGGATATGATCGCAAAAGGTATTATCCGTACCATAATGGATAATACCCCAAAGGCCCTGGAAGACCCGGAAAACTACGATGCAAGGGCAGAGATCATGTGGGCGGAGGCACTTTCGCACAACGGTCTCACAGGATGCGGCGGAGACGGCGGCGACTGGTCCTGCCACAAGATCCAGCATGAACTCAGCGCTCAGTATGACGTGGCTCACGGGGCAGGGCTTGCCGCCATCTGGGGCACATGGGCAAGATACGTATACAGAGATCTTCCGGAAAGATTCTACAAGTTCGCCGTGGACATCATGGATGTGGGGCCCTCCGAAGACAGGGAGGCAGTGATCATCCGGGGAATAGAGAAGACTGAGGAGTTCTTCAGGTCCATAGGCATGCCCACAAGCATCAGGGAACTGGGCCCCGACCCCACAGAGGAGGAACTTAACATAATGGCGGACCGCTGCGAAAGAAGCGTGGGAGGAAGCATCGGTTCCGTAAGACGCCTTTACAGAGACGACTTCTATAACATCTATAAACAGGCTCTTTGAGAGGAGAGAGACCATGGTCATATTTTTTGCAGATGAAGGAGAACTGAGTCTGGAGCTTAAGGAAAACATGTCCCGCGCTGCGGATCTTGCAGCTTCAGGAGAGGGACTTGAAACTGAAGCGTGCCAGCTTTCCGTGAGTTTCGTTACAAAAGACGAGATCCGGGATCTGAACAGGGACTACAGAGGAGTGGACAGCCCGACGGATGTTTTGAGCTTTCCTCAGTTTGAGAAGGATGAGATCGGATACTACGCGGAGCACGCGGAGTTCGTCCCGGAGGAGCTTATGCTGGGGGACGTGGTCATCTGCCGGGAAAAGGCGGAGGAACAGGCTCTTGAGTACGGTCACAGCTTCGAAAGGGAACTGGTGTACCTGTTCACCCATTCGGTGCTGCACCTTCTCGGATATGACCACGAAACGGATGAAGATAAAAAGTTAATGAGAAAGAGGGAAGAAGAGATCATGGAAAATCTCGGCATCCCAAGAAAGCAGAGGAAAAATGACAGATAAGGAATTATACAGAATCGCCAAGGATATGACCGGGATGAGCTACGCTCCCTTCAGCCACTTCTGCGTGGGAGCTGCCCTGGAATGCAAGGACGGAACTGTGTTCACAGGATGCAACGTTGAGAACTCATCTCTCGGAGCAACCATATGTGCAGAGAGGACTGCCATGTGCAAGGCCATCTCAGAGGGACACAGAGACTTCGCCAGGATAATGATCACATCCTCCGGCGGAGAGGCCTGGCCCTGCGGCATCTGCAGACAGTTCATGAAGGAATTCTGCGACGATGATTTCATCATCATGACCGCGGCGGACGAGGAACACATCAGAAGATACACTATGGATGAAATACTGCCTGAGGGATTCAGGCTCAGAGGAGAGGCCTTTGGAGAGACATTTTGACGTACCGGAAGGTATAGACGTAAAGGAACTTTTCGGCAATCTGGACAGGAACCTGAGGGTGATCAGGGAGTCCACGGGAGTGGACGTGGTCCAGAGGGGAAGCGAGCTGGTGCTTCTCAGGGAACCTTCGGGATACGATACTGAGGAAAAGGCGGAGGCTGATCTTAAAGTGGCAGAAAGGGCCATAGCGGAGTTTACCGAGCAGCTCCTTCAAGGTGCGCCCATCGACTCCCAGAAGGCTTCCTACATAGTGGCTCTCGCCAGGGAAGGCCTTTCCTACGGGGAATCGAAGGTGGGAAAGGACGTTATCTGCTTCACCCACTCGGGAAAGCCCCTCAAGCCCAAGACGCTGGGCCAGAAGGAATACGCAAAAGCCATGCGGGACAAGGAAGTGGTCTTCGGTATAGGCCCCGCCGGGACCGGCAAAACTTATCTTGCTGTGGCCATGGCATGCAGCGCCCTGAAGCAAAAGACAGTGGAGAAGATAGTCCTCACGAGACCTGCAGTGGAGGCAGGAGAGAGGCTGGGATTCCTTCCCGGGGATCTTCAGGAGAAGGTGGATCCGTATCTCAGGCCCCTTTATGATGCCCTCTATGATGTGCTGGGAAGAGACCAGGCACTGAGACTCAAGGAAAGGGAGACCATAGAGATCGTCCCCCTGGCCTACATGAGAGGACGCACGCTGGACAATGCCTTCATCATTCTGGATGAGGCCCAGAACACCACAAAGGAGCAGATGAAGATGTTCCTTACCAGAATGGGATTCGGTTCCCGCATGGTCATCACCGGCGACAAGACTCAGATAGACCTGCCGAGAGGCAGGAGGTCCGGCCTGCTTGAGGCGGAAAAGGTGCTGAGACCGGTACCGGACATATCCTTCTGTTATCTTAAGGACACCGACGTGGTGCGCCACGAGCTGGTGAGGAAGATCGTCAACGCATACGACACATATTACAGAAAACATCCTGAAGAGGAAGAAGAGTAGACAGGGAGGAAGACTTGAAGTCAGGATTCATAGGTATAATCGGAAGACCCAACGTGGGCAAATCCACGCTTTTGAATTCCATACTCGGGGAAAAGATCGCCATCACCACTGATAAGCCTCAGACTACGCGGAACGTCATAAGAGGAATATACACAAGAGTGGATGAGAGGGCAGAGAGAACGGGCACGGACGATGTGCTGGACGCTTTTTTCGGTCATTCCGGAGGGCAGGGAGCCCCTACAAAGGGGGTCCAGATGGTCTTTATCGACACTCCGGGCATCCACAAGCCCAGGACCAAACTTGGAAACTACATGACCGACTCTGCTCTGGGGACCATGAAGGAAGTGGATGTGATCCTTTTTCTGGTGGATTCCATACAGGAGAGCGGCGGAGGCGACAGGTTCATCCTTGAGAGACTGGAGTCTGTGAACACTCCCAGGTTTCTTCTGATCAACAAGACGGACACCATGGACCCGGAGACATTCAGGAAGATCTACGACTACTACGACGGTCTTGGGATATTCACGGAGATAATGGGGATCAGCGCCCTGAAGGGGGCCGGAGTGGATTACCTGATCTCAAGGCTTGAGGCCCTTCTTCCCGAGGGACCCATGTATTTCCCTGAGGGGATGGTCACTGACGATCCGGAAAGATTCGTGGTAAGCGAGATCATCAGGGAGAAACTCCTGATGTACTTAAACGATGAGATACCTCACGGCACCGCTGTGGAGATCGAGTATTTTGAGAACGGCACGGACAGAAACGGCGGGGAGATCGCGCGGATCGGAGCTGTGATATACTGCGAGAAGAAGTCTCACAAGTCCATCATAATCGGCAGGGAAGGTCGTAAATTAAAGGGCGTGGGCAAGGCCGCCCGCCAGGAGATCGAGGATCTTCTCGGGGTGAAGGTCATGCTGAAGCTCTGGGTCAAGGTAAAGGAGAACTGGAGAGATTCGGGAGCGGCACTTTCGAACTTCGGATACACTGAGAAATGATAACGGATACAGAAGGTATCATCTTAAGACAATTCAAGACCGTCAACGGCAGGACCATGCTGGTGATGTTTTCCAGGAAGTTGGGCAAAATCTCCGTGGCCACCAACCTGACCGGAGGTGGGAAGAACCGTTCCGCGCTTTCAGCCAAGCCCTTCACCTACGGGAATTACGAGCTCTACAAGGGAAGGGAACTGTATGACCTGAATTCCGGAAGGGTGATGGAGAGCTACTACGGGATCGGAGATGATCTGGACAGGTTCTCGGAGGCGTCCTACTGTCTGGAGCTTACGGACAGGATCCTCATGGAGGAGGATCCCCAGCCTGGACTTTTTGCGGATCTCACGCAGTACCTGAAGGCCATCGAGGGAAGCAAGGGCAACGAGAAGACTCTGACCATAGCCTACATCGTGAAAGCCCTGGATCACACGGGTACCATGCCTGAACTGGACCGCTGCGCCTCCTGCGGGAAGGACATGACCGGATCAAGGCCTGCAGCCTTCAGCGTAAAGGATGGGGGGATCATCTGCGGGAACTGCTTTGACGCACCGGACAAAACTAATGAGGGATCATTGATTTATACTGTAGATTTTGATATAATCAATATCCTGAAATATTTTAAGAACGAGCCCTTTTCAAGGTTCGAGAAGATCAGACTGGACGACAGGCTCTCAGACCGTCTCATGGAGATACTCAAGAGCTATATGGCCTATCACCTGGACGTTAAGGACCTGAAAAGCGAGTTCATGACTTTATAAGGGATAGAGTAGTTTTAAGAGATCTAAGGAGGATCAAAAATGGAAATCACACTGGAGAAAATCGAACTGGTAAAAGACAGAACAGGCGTGTCCTACAAAGAAGCAAAAGATGCTCTGGAAGCTTGTGAGGGAAGTGTAGTTGATGCCATAATCGCCATCGAGGAAAAGATGGATGAGAAGGATCCGGGCTCCATGGGGGATTATGTACGCAACACAGTAGGAAAGGTAAAGGAACTGGTCAACAAGGGCAACATCACCAAGATCAGCGTTAAGAGGGGCGATGACACCATCGTCAACATCCCCGTGAATGTGGGTATCGTGGGAGCCGTGATCGCACCCTGGGGGCTGCTGGCAGCCGCAATCGCAGCTTTCGGATTCAAGTGCAGGGTTGAGCTTACAGCTGATGACGGGAAGGTCATCGACGTCTCCGAGAAGGTGAACAAGGCCACTGATCAGGTAAAGGAAAAGGCCGGAGTGGTGGTTGACGAGATCAAGAACAGAGCTCCCGAAGTCTATGACAAGGTAAAGGACGCCGGACAGGACGCCTTTGACAATCTGAAGGAGAAGGCTCCTGAATATTATGAGAAGGCCAAAGCGGCCGGACAGGACGCTTTTGACAACCTTAAGGAGAGGGCTCCTGAGTATTACGAGAAGGCCAAGGCAGCCGGACAGGACGCTTTCAACACCATCAAGGAGAAGGTGGCCGGCGAGGACGACTTCGAGGTGGAGATCGAGGTAGACGAGAAGGAAGTAAGCGAAGAACTTAACAAATAACAGCCAAAGAAAGGAAAACGTATGGCAGTGGAAGTAACGATGGAGAAGATCACCGCTCTGTGCAAAAACAGGGGCTACATATTCCCCGGCTCGGAGATCTACGGCGGTCTGGCAAACACCTGGGACTACGGTCCTCTGGGTGTGGAATATCTGAACAATGTAAAGAAAGCCTGGTGGAGAAAGTTCGTACAGGAGTCCAGGTACAACGTTGGCCTGGACGCCGCCATCCTGATGAATCCCCAGACATGGGTGGCATCAGGGCACGTGGGAGGATTTTCGGATCCACTCATCGACTGCAGAGCCTGCAAGTCCAGGTTCAGAGCGGACAAGCTCATTGAAGACTGGAACCAGGAACACGGCATCAGGGACATGGTGGTCGACGGATGGTCCAATGAGCAGCTTGAGGGCTACATCAGAGACAACGGCATAGCCTGTCCCGACTGCGGGAAGAGCGACTTTACAGGCATCAGACAGTTCAATCTGATGTTCAAAACATTCCAGGGAGTCACTGAGGACTCAAAGGCTGAGATCTATCTCAGACCTGAGACCGCTCAGGGCATCTTCGTCAACTTCAAAAACGTGCAGCGTTCCTCCAGAAAAAAGATACCTTTCGGCATCGCACAGATAGGTAAATCTTTCAGGAATGAGATCACTCCCGGAAACTTCATCTTCAGGACCAGAGAGTTCGAGCAGATGGAGCTGGAGTTCTTCTGCAAGCCGGGAACGGATCTTGAATGGTTCGAATACTGGAAGACCTACTGCAGGAACTTCCTGCTGGCTCTGGGAATGAAGGAAGACCACCTCAGAATGAGAGATCACTCTCCTGAGGAGCTTTCCCACTATTCCAACGGCACCACGGACATCGAGTACACCTTCCCCTGGGGATGGGGCGAGCTGTGGGGCATAGCCGACAGGACGGACTTCGACCTGACCCAGCACATGAACGTATCCGGACAGGACATGAACTATGTGGACTCAGAGACGGGAGAGAAGTATCTGCCTTATGTCATCGAGCCATCCCTTGGAGCAGGAAGAGTCGCTCTGGCGTTCCTCATCGATGCCTACGACGAGGAAGACCTATCCCTGGACGGCAAGGAAGACATGAGGGTGGTGCTTCACCTTCATCCGGCACTTGCTCCCTTCAAGGCAGCAGTGCTTCCACTCTCCAAGAAGCTTTCTCCCTTGGCTGAGCCTGTTTATGAGGAACTGTCAAAACATTTCATGGTTGACTTCGACAATTCAGGATCCATCGGAAAGAGATACAGAAGAGAGGATGAGATCGGAACACCCTTCTGCATCTGCGTGGATTTCGACACTGAGACGGATGGCTGCGTGACCATCAGAGACAGAGATACCATGGAACAGGTGAGGATCCCGGTAAAGGACGTAAGAGCTTACATCGAGGAGAGACTGGCCTTTTAGGAGGAAAGAATATATTGATGATAGAAAGGAAAAATTCGTGGAAAACAAAGTAGTTTATTCATTCAACGAGGGTTCCAAGGACATGAAGGCCCTCCTGGGCGGAAAGGGAGCCAACCTGGCAGAGATGACAAAGATCGGACTTCCCGTACCCTTCGGCTTCACAGTAACAACTGAGGCCTGCAACAAGTATTACGAGGACGGAAGGAAGATCTCCGATGACGTCATCGCTTCGATCTATGAAAAGCTCGAGGAACTGGAAGTCGTAACAGGCAAAAAATTCGGTTCTGACGAGAATCCTCTTCTGGTCTCCGTAAGATCCGGCGCGGTCATTTCCATGCCCGGCATGATGGACACCATCCTGAACCTGGGCCTCAACGACAAGTCCGTTGAAGGACTTGCCGCCAGGACCAACAACAGAAGGTTCGCCATGGACAGCTACAGAAGATTCATCCAGATGTTCGGCGACGTGGTACAGGAGATCCCCAAGGAAAAGTTCGACAAGATATTCGACGGCCGCAAGGAACTGAAGGGTGTCAAGTTCGACGTGGAGCTCACAGCCGAGGACCTGGAAGAGATCATCAGGCAGTACAAGGCGCTGGTAAAAGAGGAGACGGGAGCTGAGTTCCCCCAGGATCCCAAGGTCCAGCTCATCGAAGCGGTAAAGGCCGTGTTCAGATCCTGGATGAACGACAGAGCTATCCTTTACAGGAAACTGAACGGTATCCCCGGAAATCTGGGAACAGCCGTCAACGTTCAGTCCATGGTATTCGGAAACATGGGCAATGACTCCGGAACAGGCGTAGCCTTCACAAGAAGCCCGTCCAACGGAGAAAAGAAGATATTCGGAGAATTCCTTGTAAACGCTCAGGGAGAGGACGTTGTGGCAGGGGTGAGAACTCCCCTCAACATCGACGAGATGGAAAAGGCCTTCCCCGATGCATACAAAGACTTTGTCCGTATCGCCGATGTCCTCGAGAAACACTACAAGGACACTCAGGACATGGAGTTCACCGTTGAAGACGGCAAACTCTACATGCTCCAGACCAGAAACGGCAAGCGTACAGCACAGGCTGCAGTCAAGATCGCAGTAGACATGGTAGCCGAAGGCCTCATCGACAAGGAGACCGCAGTCACAAGACTTGATCCCTCTCAGATCGACCAGCTGCTTCACCCCATGTTCGACGATACTGAACTGAAGGGAGCAAAGGTCATTGCCAAGGGCAAGCCCGCTTCCCCCGGAGCAGCCTCCGGACATATCTACTTCACTGCTGAAGAAGCCACAGAGGCTGCCGCTAAGGGAGAAAAGGTTCTTCTTGTGAGAGCTGAGACTTCACCTGAAGACCTGGCAGGAATGGTTGCCGCTGAGGGTATCCTAACCGAGAGAGGCGGAATGACATCCCACGCTGCAGTAGTTGCCAGAGGAATGGGCAAGTGCTGCGTTGCAGGATGCTCCGATGCCAAGGTCAATGAAGAGACCAAGACTCTCAGATTCGAGTCCGGCGCGGAGTATAAAGAGGGAGATGTGATCTCCATCAACGGCTCCAACGGAGAGGTATATGACGGAGCTATCAAGACTGTAGAACCCAGCGTGTCAGGAGACTTCGCCACACTCATGGGATGGGCTGACGAGATCAGGACCCTTAAGGTGAGAACCAATGCCGACAATCCAAGAGACGCCAGACAGGCAGTGGAATTCGGCTGCGAGGGGATCGGCCTCTGCAGGACAGAGCACATGTTCTTCGAAGAGGAGAGAATCCCGGCCATCAGAAGGATGATCGTATCCAAGACTGTTGAAGAGAGAAAAGAAGCCCTTGAGATCATCAAGCCCTATCAGCAGGGAGACTTCAAGGAGATGTTCAAGGTCATGGAAGACAGACCGATGACCATCAGACTTCTTGACCCGCCCCTTCATGAGTTCCTTCCCCACACAGAGGAAGAGATCAGACAGCTGGCAAAAGACATGGGTCTCACCTATGAGGACCTTCAGAACGTGGTGAACGGTCTCCACGAGATCAACCCCATGCTCGGAACCAGAGGATGCAGACTTGACATCCTCTATCCTGAGATCGCAGTCATGCAGACCGAAGCCATCATCGGCGCAGCGCTGGAAGTCAAGAAGGAATGCGGTTATGACATCGTTCCCGAGATCATGATCCCCCTTACCATCGAAAAGAAGGAACTTAAGTTCGTCAAGGACATCGTAAAGGAAACAGCAGACAGACTCATCAAGGAGTCCGGAACCGAAATGAGGTACATGGTGGGAACCATGGTAGAGGTACCCAGAGCAGCTCTTACAGCTGACGAGATCGCTGAAGAGGCAGAGTTCTTCTCCTTCGGTACCAACGACATGACTCAGATGACCCTGGGCTTCTCCAGAGATGACACTGCAGACCTGGTCAACCTGTACGTGGACAAGGGTCTCCTTGAAGAAGACCCCTTCAAGTCCATCGACGTGAACGGCGTAGGCAAGATCGTGGAAATGGCAGTGAAACTTGGCAAGCAGACCAGACCCAACATCAAGCTGGGCGTCTGCGGAGAGCACGGCGGAGATCCCAAGTCAGTGGAATTCTTCCACAAGATCGGTCTCAACTACGTTTCCTGCTCACCCTTCAGAGTGCCGGTGGCACGTCTTGCAGCGGCGCAGGCAGCCATCAAGACAAAATAGAAACAGTTAAAAACTCTCCGTGTTTATGACACGGAGAGTTTTTTAGGATCAGTCAATAGTTAGGTGGGAGAAAGTTATTCGTCTTCGCCTCCTTCAGCTGCAACTTCAGCATCCACTTGGTCACGGACTTCTCTTTCGGTCTGACGATGAGATTCGATGAGATCAGTTAACAGTTCACGACTTGTGAGTCTGTCATGTTCGTATATCTCAACATCGTTACAGGCTTTGACCAACTCGTCAAAGCATTTCCGAATTCTTCGAATTCCAGGATGACTGGTGTAGAGGCAAGTTAAGACATATTCATTTGCCTCAATTGCTGCCTTGATTTCTCCCATTGATACGGGATTATTCTTTCGTATAATTGAGATGCTTGTGGCTATTGATGGAGTCGCTTTGATTTTGATACCAACATATCCGGGTGTAAAATTATAGTACATGTGAGTACCTCCTGTTAAAAATCTTCTTTTGCTTGGATGTTTACTGGTCGACCGGGAAGACTGATTTTAAAATTCTTTCCATGCCAACGGTTAATGTGCTCATTATGAGTAACTGGATAGATCAATTCTCCCTTATTGGCAAGATGGGGGTATTTTGCCACACTGTAGGTGTGGTGGCTTTGAATCGATTCCCCTCTATACTTCGGTCGTTTCCCTTTTAAAAAATCGATCCTTTGCTATGCCGACCAGTTCCGTGTATTAGGAAGGTTATTTATTATAGGTTCTGCTTTGTATTCCCAGAAAAGATCGATGCCTTTTTTGCATCGATTGTTCAATCTCCCTTGCCACTCTTTGTGCTTATATTCTGCTTTTGTCAAAGTACGAGAGGCTTCCTTTTCACGAAGGAGTTTTAGTTTCTTAGAACTGAGCTCTGCTCGTATTTCGTGGGATGCTCTCGTAAATCGAATCTTTCTGTGGCGATTATAGCACTGTTGTCAGACAATAGTGACGAGTTTTTTGAAGCACTTTTACTACCGATCGTTCCGATAAAATAGCCGCTTATTGGTTTAGACATAAGCCCCTCCTTTCCTGGATGCAAAGGCGAGACTAGTATCACTGGGAAAAGCTACGATTTAAATCCCATTATCGGCAAGAACTCTAAAGCAATCGTAGTTAGCTGAACCATAAACTATGATGGTCTTTGGATCAAGAACCTCAACCATTTTGAACAGCCCTAATTCAAAGTCAGGACGATTCTCCAATTTTCGAATCCCGCTTGCAGCTGTTCCGATGGCAGCTGTGCTGTTATAAGGGATACCATCAAAACAGTAATCCCAGGTCTCTTCCGTGCCCCAATGTACATTATTAATGACGGGGATTCCATTACTGGCAAGCCAGAAACCCAATACGCGCATGTGGTAAGTGTTGTACCTTTTGATTGGATCTGGGAAGTCAGCATTGGTGGAAAAACCTGCAGTAATTATCCCATTGAAATGACGGAGAAGTTCTAATGTACCAGAAGGATGGAACCATATGCTGCTTTTTGGACCGTCAAATTTCTGATCATCAATGTAGAAATGTGCAAAGGCATCAATATGATAGTTTGGATCCGTCTTGATGTTTAGTTTATGCAGATGCTTCGCGTCAGCAAAAGAGATAAGTTGTTTAGAAATGATCTCAGCGGTGCAAGGGCAAACAGGAATATCTGAACCAATTACAAATTCCGCAGCTTTGACCATGTAAGCATTCCACATGTCAGTACATCCGGTACGAATGTGATTGTGATTTATTTCAAGTGCTGCCTCCTTTTTTAAAAAAGAAGGTGATATCACTTTCCGCTGGCGGAATCACAAGTTATAATTGTTATCAGAGACATCGGAGCATCGGTGATCAGTCGGTGTATCTCTGATATTTCTATTATGGGAAAAGTAATATTGCTTTCAACGGCCCATCCGTTTACATGATAGATATTGGAGAGGATCTTTTCTATTTGACACTTCTTACGCACTA
>CAJOKT010000003.1 GCA_905235115.1 uncultured Peptostreptococcaceae bacterium | reverse complement strand
AAATCTCACGATTTGAACCTTGGGAGTCGCTATGGGGGTTCGTTGTTGGCTACGCCCCTTGTGGACTTTCACCACAGATTGGCGGCATGCCCGTCATACGGCACAAAAGCAGCCCCCGAGAGGGCTGCTTTTGGTTTCCGATCTTCGGCATAATCGGAGGCTATGTCTTGGATCAGATTTTGTTGGAGAAAAAGGTTCCGAAAAAAACGGTAATGTATTCTGGCATACTTTTAGACTGCAGGCTTTTAAATATTCGGAGTAACCGCCCCCTTCGGACCGTTACTTTCTCCTGTGACTGAGGAAACTATGATGATTACAGCGGCTGACGCCACAAGTCCTATGATCGTAGCATTTGTTCCAAGCGCAGGTATCTGCGACAATACGGCGCCTGTTATTATTCCCGTTCTGGCTCCCCAGGGAGTTACCCTGCTGTTATGTATGGACATTCTGCTGCCGCCGCTGTTTTTCCTCCATATAAGACCTATGATCAGAAGCGGAGCCAGTCCTGCCCCGGCCATGGAATATGCCCTTGAGAAGAGCGATATTATGGAACTGGCGTATATTGCGCATACAGAAGCCGTTATGCCTATCACAACGGTCCATATTCTGGCATCCTTCACCAGCTTGGAATCGTCGCGGTCCGGATCGACCGTTCTGACCACATCGTTTACGAGAAGAACGGCCGCTGAATTCAGACATGAATCAGCTGATGACATGCCTGCCGCAAGGATAAGCACAAAGATTCCCGCTGCTATAGCTTTCGGCACCTGGTTCAGCATAAACCATGGCATTGCCGTGTTTGCATCGAGGTCCTGATTCAGTGTCATTATTATGAGTCCCACAAAGGCAGTAAGCATCGTCATGACCGTAGCAATTATCCCGCTGTACAAAAGTCCGTTTCTTGCAGTCCTGCGGTCTTTACAGGCAAAGCAGCGCTGCCAGTATATCTGCGCGACCAAAACGCCGACCAGTCCTGTTATAAATCTGTTCGCTAATGCCATGGGCTCTACGGAATCAAAACTCCAGAGGTCTGCCCTTCCCACATCCGTAAGGGCCTGCCCAAGCTGTGCGAAGCTGAAGTCTGTTTTGCTGAATGCAAACACATAAAACAGGGTCCCGAATATCAGGCACATAATGCCTTGTATCAGGTCAGTATATACTACTGAGTATATGCCGCCCATACAGGTGTACACTATGAAGATCCCGGAGAACAGGAATATAATGGGGATTGGATCTGCACCCGTGAAAACACTGAATATCTCGCCGAAGGCTTTTCCCTGGCCGCCGACCTATCGAGCATGAAAGAATGCCTGCAAGGATACGGGTGACCTTATCCCGTGAGATCATATCATCTATGAGCTCAGGAAGTGTATTATAGCTTAAAGATCCCGCAAAGCCCGCAAGGGTCAGTGCAAAAAATATCTTCGCCCCCTGTTCCCCTGCAATGAACGCGATCCACGATATGCCGTTTTCGTAGCCCGATCCTGCATGTCCGATAAAATTACCGGCGCCCATGATCGAGGCGAACTGGGTAAAGAAGATCATCAGAATGGAAAAGGATGCACCGCCGATCGCGTAGTGTTTAAAACTTTGTCCGGACTTTTCTCTGCTTTTCCACGAAATAATCAGAAATATTCCGCAAATGATCACAGTCAGGATCCAGAATATGGTCGCAATAGACATGTCCCCCTCCTCTCTTGTGCTCGATGCCCGTTCTTTCCCCTTGAGCGGAACAGAACCGGCGTGCGGGAAAAGATAAAGGTTTAAGGTGTGATTATTTTAGCATATGCAAATTAACATGCCACTAACGCCAGTGTAAAGCATCCTTCAGACCCGCTGCATCCCGATCAGATCAAAAAACACCGACGAGGGTGTCCCAAAAGCTCATGGATTTTTGACCTTGAGAGGCGCCCTCTCTTATCTTCATGGAATAGGATCAGAATGGGATCAGAATGGGATCAGAATAGGATCATTTGTCAGCCACAATTGGCCGAAATTGGTCTTTGTGGCTGACTTGTTTGGTGTGATGTCAGCTACAATTGGCCTTAATCGGTCTTTGTAGCTGACTTGTTTGGTGTGATGTCAGCTACAATTGGCCTTAATCGGTCTTTGTAGCTGACTTGTTTGGTGTGATGTCAGCTACACTCGTCTATAACTGGCAATTGTAGCTGACTCCTTCTCTATTAAAATCTGTCAGCCACAATTGGCCGAAATTGGTCTTTGTGGCTGACTTTCTGGTGTTGCTGTCAACCACAATTGGCCTTAATCGGTCTTTGTAGCTGACTCCTTTCCAAATGAGGGTGTCTCAAAAGGTCATCAGTCAGACCTTTTGAGACACCCTCGTAATATTTCCGGGACCTCAGTTCTTTTCATAAGCACAGTGGCCCCGATCGCTCTGAAAACTGCTCCCTGAATCAGGTAATATCCGGATTTTCTGTTCAGGTGCAGATGGTCTCACTTAATCGACTGATGTACAGGCACATCGGGGAGGGCTACAGTCCGAGAAGATACGGTATGCTCCTGTAAGCCTCGTGGCTCTCGACCGTCACGGTGAAATCCTCCCCGCACTCCTGCCTGATCAGGTTCAGAGTTTCCGGGATGTCTACGGTCCCGTCCATGACCTCACCGTGGGCATCGTAGCTCCCGTCGTTATTGTGGAAGTGAAAATGCCTGATCCTTGGGCCCAGAGTCCTGATCCAGGAGTACACCTCAGTCCCCTCCGAGGTCCTGCGATCAGCATCTGTCTCAGAGTTCCAGGACTTCACCGTCCCGCCGCGGCTCACTCTGCCTGAAGCATTGGCATGGCCGATATCCAGGCATACCCCGACCCGGGGATCGCCGATCCTGTCGATGATGTCCCTCAGAGGCTCCGGATCCGGATCCAGCACGTTCTCTATGTAAAGCCTGAAGTCATCAGGCTTGTCTTCCATGAAGCTCTTCCAGAAGACGGAACTCTGTTTCACATGCCACTCGGGATAGTAGAGGTCGGGAATGAGCCCGGTGTGCACCACCATCCTGTGGACACCGACCTCCCTGCAGCCCCTGTAGGCCTGCTCCAGCCTGGTCCTCGCCGTCTCCACGAAGGTGTGATCTATGGCCATGGGCGTGATCTCCGTGAAAGGCCCGTGGCAGATGGCCTGTTCCGTGCCGATCCCCAGATCTGTGAGATTCCTTTTCATGATGCTCACAGTCCTGTCGATGATCCCGTCATCCAGAGATTTCGAGATGCAAAATTGGTTGAACTCTATGCCGATCCCGTATTCTTTTATGAGTTTCAGCGCATCCTTCGTGAAGGTGCAGAGAAACAGTCTGTCCTTTTCCATATTTCCCCCGTTCAGGCCGCGCCGACTCAACAAAATGTTCTTCATCGAATACAGGCCTATATGAGTATTTTCACCATGCTGCCGCAAAACGGCTGTTTGGCCGGCCGGTATAATCTAAAGGCTTATCGCTTCATTCAGTTCGCCGGCGGTTTTCTTAAATTCAGTATATTCACCTTCACGCAGATTGTAAATGCAAAAAAACTCTTCCTGTGTTATAGTTAAACCATGACACCACTTCTTAAGATAATCGTTACATGCGCGGCTGCAATCGCGGCTGGCACCATATTGGGAAACGGCGCGGTATACTTCTTTAACCGCATCCCCGGAAGATGGCTCACGGACTACGGTGAGGAGCCCTCAGAGGAACTTCTCCACCCAACCACTCAGAGGATCCGGTCCGTACCCTACAAGTACGCCTTCACAGGCGTCTTTATCGCGCTCTCCATCTACTTCGGGCTGAAGGACCCCTGGACAGCCATACCAATCGTGATCGCCCTGTGGCTTCTCCTCGAGATGTCCATCGCTGACATAAAGTACATGATCGTCCCCGACCAGCTCATAATGCTTCTCATCATCGCATGCCTGGGCATCCTTCCGGGCAGGATCGCCGTCTATCGCATGCACGCGGCATGGGACGCCCTGCTGGGGGTGGCCTGCGGTCTTGGCATAATGCTTGCCCTTGCCATGCTCTCCAGAGCAATCTACAAAAAATGGGCGCTCGGTGGCGCTGACATCAAGATATTCGCAGTTCTGGGCCTCATGACCGGACTTTACGGCATACTCATAATATTCATCCTGAGCGCCCTGCTCTCCGGCCTCCACCTGGGATTCCTGGTCATGGTCCGCAAAGCGAACCTTAAGGAGACCCGCCCCATGGTGCCCTACACAGCTCTTGCGACACTTATATACTTCATGTTCCTTGCGGAACTTACGGCAGGGTACGTGGTGTATCTGTAGGCTCCGCTCAAATTTTCAAAAAAAGAGGTGAACCGCCTGAGGACACGCTCCTTCGGCAGTTCGCTTTTTTGTTTCTTCGTCACTTGCTTACATGAATGTGATCAGTTCCTCGGCCTCTTTCCTTACCGGTGTCTTGGGCTCCTCTTCAGGATATCCCATGGGTATCACCGCGCCTACTGAGAATCCCTCCGGGATCCCCATGGCCTCGCAGATCTTTGCGTCATCGAAATAACCCTGGATCACGGTACCTATGCCCCTCTCATGGGCCAGGAGGCAGAAGGTCTGGGCTGCGATGCCGCAGTCGAAGGCTTCCCAGAAATCGTCCCCCTTGGGTGTCGCATCGGAGCCGTCCTTCTCATGGCCTGACACACCCTTTTGATAGGCCAGGATCAGGACCTGGGGCGCTCTTTTAAGGGTACCTGCATTGTAACTGAATCCGTAGCAGAACTCGCCCGCGTCGAACCTTGCCTTCAAAGCCGGGTCTTCCACCAGATAGTATCTTACGATCTGGGTGTTCTTCCAGGAGGGGACGAATCTTACATCTTCCATTATTTCCAGGATCACTTCGTGAGGCACAGGCTCAGCCTTGAAATGCCTGACGCTTCTTCTTTCTCTTACTGCTTCCTTTAATTCCATTTTTTGCACCTCGCAATATAACCGCGCCCGCCCGGACTTGAGCATGAATGCCGGTCCCGACGGGCCCCAAAATACTATTTCATGAATGTTCCAAGGATGGACCTGGCCAGCTCCGCTCCCACGTTGCCGCCCAGAGTCTTTCCGAACTTGCCGAAGGATGACCCCACAGATTTTCCAAGTTCACGGCCGATGGTGCCGGCGGTGGTCCTTGCCACCTTTTCAACAGCCTTCTTTTTGGCTTTTTCCTCAGCCTCCTGCTGTTTCCGAATGGCCTTGAGCTGGGCCTCATACTCCTTCTGAGCGGCCTTTTCTGCTGCAGCCTGCTCCTTATCGAGGGCGATCTGAGCCTTCATGGCCTCCGTAGCGGAGATCCTTGCCTGCTCTTCTTCCTCAGCTTCCAGAGTTTTCTTCTCATAGAGTCTCGTAAGGAACTCGTAGGCGGAATCCCTGTCGAACATATCTCTGTACCTGAGATAAGCGTTGTTCGCAAGTATCTGCTGCTGCATCTCTTCATCCGTGATATCCACGCCCATGGAGATGGGTGCCAGGATCTTGGTCTTTTCCACAACGGTGGGAACTCCGTCCGGCCCCAGTATGGATACCAGAGCTTCGCCTACTCCCAGATTGAGTATGGTGGAATATGTGTCGAATTCCGGGTTGGATCTGAAGGTGTCGGAGATGGTCCTGACCGCCTTTTCATCCACAGGAGTGTATGCTCTTAAGCCGTGCTGGATCTTGTTTCCAAGCTGAGCAAGGATCTGATCCGGTATGTCCTTGGGTGACTGGGTGATGAAGTAGACGCCTACGCCCTTGGATCTCACCAGCTTGACCACCTGTTCGATCTTGTCCAGGAGGGCTTTGTTGATGTCCTTGAAAAGGAGGTGCGCTTCATCGAAGAAGTAGACCATCCTGGGCTTCGCCATGTCTCCCACCTCAGGCAACGTCTCGAAGAGCTCCGAGAGCATCCAGAGAAGGAAGGTGGAATACAGCGTAGCATCGTTCACCAGTTCGCGGGCGTTCAGGATGTTCACCATCCCTTTGCCGTCCGCCGTGGTCTGGAAAAAGTCGATTATATTAAGGGCAGGCTCAGCGAAGAAAGTCTCCGCTCCCTTGGCTTCCAGCGCAACGATGTTTCTGATTATGGTGGTCACCGTGGCCTGCGCTATGTTGCCGTAGGACAGTGCGAATTCCGATGAATTGTCCGCCACGTACTGAAGCATGGCTTTCAGGTCTTTCGTGTCCACAAGCAGCATCTGCCGGTCATCGGCTATCTTGAATACCACAGTCAGCACGTCCGACTGAGTCTGGTTCAGCCCCATGAGCTTCGAGAGAAGCACCGGTCCCATCTCAGAGACTGTGGTCCTTACGGGGATGCCGTAGCTGCCGTAGATGTCCCAGAATGTGACAGGGAAGTTCCTGGCCATTCCCGCCAGATCTCCCTTGATGTCCGAGAAAAACACCGGAACCCCTGCTTCCGAGAAGGACTCGGCAAGGGTCTTCAGTGTGGTGGTCTTACCGGTACCGGTAGCTCCGGTGATCAGGCCGTGACGGTTTGCCATGCGCGGCTCGATGGCGATCTCTTTGTCGCCTGCCATGCCTATAACTAGTCTGCCGTCCTTATACATGAGGCATCTCCTTTCTGTTATCCTGCCGGGCTATCCGGCTGGGGTATTTTGCGCAAAATATCTATTTCCAGCTTGACTTGAGACCCACTATCTCGTTGAATACCGGCGTCTCCCTGGTGTAAAGCTTAGGTTCCGCGTTGAAATATCCGTGTCTGAAGAACTGGAACCTGTCCCCGGGCTCCGCGTCCAGTATGGAGGCTTCCGCCATGCAGGTGATCACATGCATGGACTCCGGGTTGGCCATGAGTCTTCCGGGCTCATCCGGATCGTCGATCATCAGATAGTCGAAAAGTCTCACCGTGATGGGCACGGCGCTCCCGGCGTCCACGAAGTGTATGGTGCCCTTGACCTTGCGGCCCTCGAATCCGGAACCCGACCTTGTCTCGGGATCATAGGTGGCGTATACCGTGGTGACGTTGCCGTTCTCATCCTTGTCGTATCCTGTACAGCGGACGAAGTAGGCTCCCTTGAGTCTGACCTCGTTGCCGTCTACAGCGGTGCCGTCCTCCTTGGTATACGGAGGATAAAGCCTGAAGTACTTCTTTTCGGGGATCTCCATGAAGTCTGCCCTGTCCACCCAGATCTCTCTGGAGAAGGTGACCTTGCGGCTTCCCATCTCAGGCACTGCCGGGTTGTTCTCGATCTCACACTCCTCGTACTGACCTTCGGGATAGTTGGTGATGATCACCTTGATAGGATCGAAGATCACGTTTCTGGAAGGTACCTTCTCCTTCAGGTCGTCCCTCACGCAGTGCTCCAGCTGGGCGATGTCCACGGTGGAATTGGCCTTGGAGACTCCGATCTCCTCGCAAAAGTTTCTCACCGCCTCCGGGGTGTAGCCCCTGCGTCTGATGCCTGCGATGGTGGGCATCCTGGGATCGTCCCAGCCGTCCACTACGCCGTCCTCCACTAATTTTTTGAGATATCTCTTGGACATCACCGTGTTGGTGATGTTCAGTCTTGCGAACTCGATCTGCTGAGGCGGGTTGGGCCAGAAGCCCACCTCTCTCACCACCCAGTCGTAGAGGGGTCTGTGATCCTCAAACTCAAGGGTGCAGATAGAATGGGTTATGCCTTCGATGGCGTCCTCGATGGGATGCGCGAAGTCGTACATGGGATAGATGCACCACTTATCGCCGGTGTTGTGATGAGTGGCGTGGGCTATCCTGTAGATGATGGGGTCTCTCATGTTGATGTTGGGAGAGGCCATGTCTATCTTGGCGCGGAGGACCATTTCTCCGTCCGCGTACTTTCCGTCCTTCATCTCCCGGAAGAGTTTCATGTTCTCCTCAACGGAACGGTTCCTGTAGGGGGATTCCTTGCCGGGCTCAGTCAGAGTGCCGCGGTACTCCTTCATCTCCTCGGGAGTCAGCTGGCAGACGTAGGCCTTGCCCTTCCTGATGAGTTCCAAAGCCGCCTCATACATGGTGTCGAAGTAGTCCGATGCCCAGAGCCTCTCGTTCCACTTAAATCCCAGCCATCTCACGTCTTCTTCGATGGAATCGATGTATTCCACGTCCTCTTTTACGGGGTTGGTGTCGTCATACCTTAAGTTGCAGAGCCCGCCGTATTTCATGGCAGTGGAGAAGTTCAGGCAGATGGACTTGGCGTGGCCGATGTGAAGATAGCCGTTGGGTTCGGGCGGAAATCTGGTGATTATGGGGTTGTCGCCGTATTTTTTGTCCTCGATGTCCTTTTCTATGATCTGATGTATGAAGTTTACAGATTCAGCCATTTTTTAGCTCCTTTTTCTTAAGTTTGACTATATGTCCCTGCTCGTCGAAGATCTTCGCGCCCTTTTGCTTGCAGATCTTGTCCTGACAGTTTTCACACTTGAGCACCTTGTTGGACCCCTCCCAGAATCTCTCCGGGTAGCGGACCAGTGTTATCTCCCACCTGATAAGCAGCACCACTGCGGTGAAGAAAAGGCTCCAGGTGAAGAAGTTCCTTATGAAAAGCATGGGTGTGAATACCATGAAGTATCCCCAGTTGAAGATCCTGCAGTTCACGCAGCAGCGGTTCTTGATGAAAAACCTCTGGAAGGGACACCATATCACCACGCAGATCAGGTCGCAGACATAGTAGGCGGCGGTGAGGAGCACCAGTTCCTTGATGCCGATGATGTCGAACACATAGAGAGCGCCGATGATGCCGTTTAGGCCAAACCACACGAGAAGAGTGGTTATGGCTCCCAGGTTGTTCTTCTGCACCCAGTGGTACAGTTCCAGTTCATCGTAGTCTTCCACCGGCTGGAAATGTTTCGCGAAGTTCTTGCGGGATCCCATGGTGATGCGCCTGAAGTCCGGCAGCATCTGAGCGATCATGTTCAGCATGAAGAAAGCCCAGACCACCCATACCCACCAGATGCTGGCCTGACTGTAAAGGATCTCCCTCATCTCTTCGAGGGTGAATCCGTTTGCCTGCCACTTGAGCGTCTCCGACTTTGTGATGATCAGGTCGAAGTACTCCGGTCTGAAAATGTATGCCCAGAAGATGAAAAAGAAGACCCCTATACGCAGGATAAGCTGTCCCACGTACTCCTTGAACATGTCTATTTTGGGCAGATTGTCTCTGATCTTCATTGAACCACCTAAACCTGCTGCCCTGAAGGCCCCAATTGATCCTTAACTAATTGATTTTACCACTAAAAACCCCTGCGCGCAATGTTCAGGCCTGTCTCACATGGCTTTCCGTGCAAAAAATTCCACTACCTTTGCCCCCTCTTCACAGCCCTGCCGATACAGGTCCTCCAGGGCTGCGTGATCCTGGGAAAGGGTCTTCAGATGCCCGATGTCTCTCGGCGCGACGATCAGCGCTTTGCCCTGCTCCTCAAGCTCCATCACCTCCCGGAGCTGTCTGTTGTAGACCTCTCCCCTTTTGGCCCAGGCCTCAGCGGCCTTAGGGTACTTGGCGGCTATGATCCTGGAGAGCGCCCTGTCCTTTCCGTAGCTTCTCACGAAATCTCTGGGCTTGGTGATGACCACGACCACCCGGTCCATGCCTGCCCTGAAGGCTCTCTTGTAGGGTATCGGGTCGGAAAGCCCTCCGTCATAGCAGGGGATCAGCCCCACTAAATACGGCTTGTTCAGCGCGGGCACCGCGCATGATGCCTTGATCACATCATAGTCATCCTGCCTCAAGTCCGACTTAGGAAAATACACGGGCCTGCCCGTAAGAGCATTGGTGGCCACAGCCTCGAATCCCGCGGGATCCTCGGCGATAGCCCTGTAGTCCAGTGGATACTCCCCTCCCTCGCCGGAGAGAGTGCTGTAGATATAGTCAAGTCCTATATATGACCCGGTCTTCCGGAAATTCTCCCAGCTCATATACTCTTTTCTGAAGGCATAGTCGTTGTAGAACTTGAAGTTCCGGCCCTTCTGCCCTGCAATATACGAAGTCCCGTTGGCTGCGCCTGCCGAAACTCCCACGAAGTAGTCCGGTCTTATGCCCTCATCCATCAGCCGGTCGAAGACTCCCGCACCGAATATGCCGCGTGTGCCTCCTCCGCAGTCCACGAATCCTGTCTTTAACTCTTGCATCTGAAACCTTTCTGATCTATGTATTTTGCATAAAGAAAATATGATAAAAAATTATATCACAAAAGGGCTGCCATGAGACAGCCCTTTCGGTCAATTTATTTGGTCTGTGATCACATCTTTACGATCAGGGATGTTCCCATGCCGCCGCCGATGCAGAGCGTAGCCAGTCCTGTGTGGGCTCCTCTGTGCTTCATGGCGTAGATCAGAGTGATGAGGATACGGCATCCGGATGCTCCGATGGGGTGTCCGAGAGCGAGAGCTCCGCCGTTTACATTGGTCTTTTCAGGATCAAGTCCAAGCTCTTTTCTTACTGCCAGGGACTGTGTAGCGAATGCTTCGTTAGCCTCAACAAGGTCGATGTCCTCGATGGTGAGACCGGCCTTTGCCAGAGCCTTCTTGGTTGCGGGAACGGGGCCCACTCCCATGATCTTGGGATCAACTCCGCCGGAAGCGTAGGAAACGATCTCGCAGAGGGGCTCGATCCCAAGCTCAGCTGCCTTTTCCTTGGACATTACTACTACCGCAGCGCCGGAGTCATTGATCCCGGAAGCGTTAGCTGCTGTAACTACGCCGTCCTTCTTGAATGCGGGCTTAAGCTTGGCTGCCTTCTCGATGGTGTAGCCGGGCATGTAGTGCTCGTCTGTATCGAATACGATGGGGTCGCCCTTTCTCTGAGGAATTGTCACGGGAACGATCTCATCCTTGAATCTGCCTTCCTTGATGGCAGCTTCTGTTCTGTTCTGAGAAACTACTGCGAACTCGTCAAGTTCTTCTCTTGTAAGTCCCCACTGCTCAGCAACGTTCTCAGCTGTGATACCCATATGGTAGTTGTTGAATGCGTCCCAAAGTCCGTCATTTACCATCATGTCCACAAGCTTGGTCTCGTTCATTCTGGCTCCCCAGCGAGCCTTGGGCATTGAGTATGCTGTAGCGGACATGTTCTCAGCTCCGCCTGCAACTACGATGTCAGCGTCTCCGGCCTTGATGATCTGAGCTGCAAGTTCAACTGCTCTTAAACCGGAACCGCAGACCTTGTTGATCGTAAGTGCGGGAACTTCTACGGGGATACCTGCGTCGAGAGACATCTGTCTTGCAACGTTCTGACCAAGTCCGCCCTGAAGTACGCATCCCATGATCACTTCGTCAACCTGCTCGGGCTTAACGCCTGCTCTCTTGAGAGCTTCCTCAATGCAGACTGCACCGAGAGTTCTCGTGGGAACGTCCTTTAATGATCCGCCGAATTTGCCGATAGCCGTTCTGGCTGCGCCAACGATTACTACATCTTTCATTGTGTTGTTTCCTCCTGCGATTTATAGAAAAATTGAATAAACAATTGAACACGGGCCATATAAACCCATTATCTATTACATTAAACCACAAGCCTTGTACAAAATCAAGTACTTGAGGACCCGCTCTTTCCCTCTTCAGAGAAATTTTTTGCGGTCTGCTGCTCCCGGTCCAGATCCAATACGGCTCCAATGGAATCGTGGATCACCAGGTCCGCCTGAGAATCGTAGGCCGTGGGCTGCTTGTTGATCAGGACCATGTTGCGGCCCCTGAAGTACCGGATAAAGCCCGCCGCCGGGTATACCACCAGGGACGTGCCGCCCACTATGAGGAGGTCAGTCTGAGATATGGCGGACACCGCTCCGTCTATCTGATAACCGTCCAGAGGCTCCTCGTAGAGCACCACGTCAGGCTTGATGATCCCACCGCATACCGGGCACCTGGGGATGCCGTCTGCCTGGTGAGCCGGGTCCGCCGCGAAGTCCAGGTCGTAGGATCTGCAGCAGTTCATGCAGTTATAGCGCATGGTGGAGCCGTGGAGTTCATAGACCTTCTCGGAACCTGCCATCTGGTGAAGCCCATCGATGTTCTGGGTGATCACGGCCTTGAGCTTGCCCATCTTCTCCAGCTTTGCCAGGGCCCTGTGAGCCCTGTTAGGCTGTGCCTCCCTGTGGATTATGTATTTCCAGTAATAGTCATAGAAAGTCTTGGTGCGGTTCATGAAAAAGCTGTGTGACAATATCTCCTCCGGACTCACCCCATACTCCGACTTGGCACTGTAGAGACCGTTCTCGGATCTGAAATCCGGAATATTGGATTCCGTTGACACCCCTGCCCCTCCGAAAAACACTATGTTATTGCTGTCGTCTACGAGTTTCTTTAACCTTTCATCCATAGTCTGCCTCCTCTGAACATGATCTTACTTTATCAATAACTTCGCTTCAGGATCCCCATAATTGTTCCAGATCCCTGATCTTTTTATCGATAAGTTCTATGGGTATCTGACTGTAATAGTATGTGAGTGCCGAAGTATCCTGACCTGTCACCGCGCTGATGGGGTCCATGTCCAGACCGATCGAGGCGGCTTTCGCCGCAAGTTCTGCGGAAGAACGTGGCCCATCGGGATCGACCCTCAGTGTCACCGACAGGCCGGACCGGGTGTTTTGCACCGTCACCCTGCCTCTGAGATGCTGCTCCACAGCGTTCACGGTCCGCTCCAGCTTGCGTGAATTCAGTGACCTGAGGCGCCTGATGTTGGTATAATAATAACCCTTTTTCATGAACAGCGCCAGAGTCAGCTGCTCCGATTTGGAGCAGGTCTGGGAATATTCGCCCTTGATCTCCTGATATATATCCGCCATCTTCCGGGGAAGGACCATGTAGGAGATCTTCACTGCCGGGAAAAGCGTTGAGGAAAAAGATCCCAGATACGCCACGGAATCCCCGTCGTCCAGACTCTTCATTGCCGGCACCGGCCGGCCGAAATACCTGAGCTCGCTGTCATAGTCATCCTCGATGATGACTGACCCGTTATCCCTTGCCCATCTGAGAAGCTCATACCTTCTTCCCACAGGCATCACCGCACCGGTTGGAAACTGGTTGGAGGGACTCACGTAGACCGCCGACTGAATGTTCCCGGGAAGCATGCTTATGTCGATCCCATCCTCCCTTACGGGTATCCTGTTTATCTGGAACCCGGCATCCCTTAGCATGGATCTCACCGGCAGATACCCCGGTTCCTCTATGGACACCAGGTTGATACCCATCTTCTTTAGGATCCTGGCAATGTGAGATGTCATCTGCTGTGTACCCGCGCCGATCACTATCCTCTCAGGTGAAGCCTCCACTCCGCGGGATCTCATGACATATTCAGCCACCTGCTCCCGAAGCTCCGGTTCACCCTGAGGGTCGGATTCATAAAGCAGCCTCTCCGAGTGGTAATTCAGCACCTCATTGACACATTTTTTCCATTTGACAAAGTCAAAGCATGACGGGTCGTGGATGTAGGCACTCTCAATGTCATCCTGCCCGGAGCCTGCCGGGCTGCGGGTCCCTTCGGAGCCGTTCCATGCAGGTCCCCTGCTTACCTTCTTCGCAAAAAAACCCCGCTGGGGCCTTGACACTATGTATCCCTCGACCACCAGCTGGTCATAGGCCTGATCCACCGTGGTGACACTGATCCCCAGATCGGCTGCGAGTCCCCTCAGTGATGGGAGCTTCTCATCGGCAGCAATGAATCCGTCCAGGATCTGCTCTCTTAAGGCCTCGTACAACTGTTCATACTTAAATTTGTAATCTCTGTTATCTAAATTAAGAATTAAGGGCTTCATTTCAGTTAAAAATGATAACTGTTATCTTTTAATTTTATGTTTCTGCATATTTAAAGAATAACACTTTTTTGCTAACATATCAATAGAAAGAACAGAAAGAAGGTGCTTCAAATGAGAAGGATAGATAAAACAGACGATCTGGTACTTACAGCTCTCATGCTGGGTCTGGTCTGCCTTGCCACCTTCGCCCTCAAAGTGCCTAACCCCCTGACTCAGGGCTATGTACACCTGGGGGATACCTTCATATTCATGAGCGTTCTGGTCCTGGGCAAAAAAAACGGAGCCATCGCCTCTTCAGTCGGCGCGGCTCTGGCCGACATCTTAGGCGGCTATGTGATCTTTGCCCCAGGCACCTTCATCGCAAAAGGCCTCATGGCCTTCGTCATGGGCGAGATCGTCGAGCGCGGCCACAAGCGTGAAGATCTGCTGGCGGAGGAATCCGCTCTCAAGGGCGAGACCTGGAAGCCCACCCTGATACTGAGCATAGCCCCCTACGAATTTCTGGCCATGATTCTGGGCGGCTTCACGGAAGTGGTGATCTACATCTTCGTTAATGCAATTGTATACGGCAACATCGCAGTGGGCTTCATGTCTATCCCCGGCAACATCGGGCAGTTCATGTGCTCCATGGTGGTCGCGGTGCTGCTGACTCACGCACTGCTCAAGACCCCCGCCGGAAAATACTTCGTTTTCGCTCACAGATAAAAGAACGATAGAATGTGAAGACCCCGCTGCGCGGGGTCTATTTTTGATGTTTGGATCTCGCCTTTTAAGATTGCCCTGCCTGTGAGCTGATTTTTTCCTGCAGGCAGGGCGAAAGTGGCTCTCTGCCCTGCCTGTGAGCTGGTTTTTTCCTGCAGGCAGGGCGAAAACAGGGTTCTGCCCTGCCTGTGAGCCGGTTTTTTTCTGCAGGCAGGGCAAAAATGTCTCTCTGCCCTGCCTGTGCGCTGATTTTTTCCTGCAGGCAGGGCGAAAACAGGGTTCTGCCCTGCCGGAGCGCCGGTTTTTTCCTACAGGCAGGGCGAAAGTGTCTCTCTGCCCTGCCTGTGCGCTGATTTTTTCCTGCAGGCAGGGCGAAAGTGGCTCTCTGCCCTGCCTGTGAGCTGGTTTTTTCCTACAGGCAGGGCGAAAATGTCTCTCTGCCCTGCCTGTGCGCTGATTTTTTCCTACAGGCAGGGCGAAAACAGGGTTCTGCCCTGCCTGTGAGCTGATTTTTTCCTACAGGCAGGGCGAAAGTGGCTCTCTGCCCTGCCTGTGCGCTGATTTTTTCCTACAGGCAGGGTGTAAGTGGCTCTCTGCCCTGCCTGTGAGCCGGTTTTTTCCTGCAGGCAGGGTGTAAGTGGCTCTCTGCCCTGCCTGTGAGCCGGTTTTTTCCTGCAGACAGGGCAAAAATGTCTCTCTGCCCTGCCTGTGAGCTGGTTTTTTCCTGCAGGCAGGGCGTAAACAGGGTTCTGCCCTGCCTGTGAGCCGGTTTTTTCCTACAGGCAGGGCGTAAACAGGGTTCTGCCCTGCCTGTGAGCCGGTTTTTTCCTACAGGCAGGGCGAAAGTGGCTCTCTGCCCTGCCTGTGAGCCGGTTTTTTCCTGCTGGCAGGGCGAAAACAGGGTTCTGCCCTGCCTGTGAGCCGGTTTTTTCCTGCAGGCAGGGCGAATTGAAAGTTTATCCCTGTCCAGCCCAGCTACACGCTACAACAAATACCTTCTGATCAACATTTCCGCATCGCTGGCGTCTATTGGATCAGATTTCGTTTCGAAAGTAGCAATCAGATCTCTTCCCAGAATATACCCGTTATCCTCGTAGGCATGTATTTTCCTGATTGCCCTTTCTGCGTACTCAGGATCGTCCATCATTCCAAAGTGTTCATGATATATGACTCGCCTGTACTTTATCTTAAGCAACGTGAAGTCAGGCCTTGTTGTCCCGAATCCCTCGAGATATAGAGGGTACTCATATTTATAAGGTATACTGTGTTCAGCATATTTGTCTGCGAATATGACCTCTGATTTTGACCTTACCAGCAGTTGGTTCGATGTACAGTAGCCGTGTTCACCGGGTCCAAACCATGCTTTTTCATAGGGTTCATCCAGCCACTTCCTGATGAATTCGTCATCAGGCATCAAAATCGGTTCTACGAGTTCTCGCCTGGCCGGAGCAAGAGCATCATATATTTCTTCCACTGTTCCTTTATCATATTTGTTTAGCAATGCTCTCAGGGTCACCAGCTCTGATCTGGCAGCTGCGACTATTCTCTCGTCATATTCTCCTTGAACTATTTTTCTGGCGAGATCCATCTCTGATTTTCTAAGATATTTTTCTGTTCCGCCTTCGAATTTCACCAAATAATGTCTCCCGCTTTTCCCGGAGCTGACTCTTATCTTTTCCCCGGATAACCCCTCCAAAGCTACAGACTTTTCAGCGATCAGATCCATTAAATAATCCGCTCTCGCCTTTATGTTGTTCCTTGATAATCTCATTCTTTCCCCCTCATATCGATATGGCTTCTCAAAAGTACTGTACGGATGTGTCAAAATAAGCATATCACTCTGTCCCGTCGGTGCGCAATATGCCGGAATTGTATACGATTTCCCCTTCGCAAAACATCAAAAAACGCAGGCAATCCCTTCGGACCTGCGTTTCTCATTGTTGTTCATCTGTACTGCTTTCGCCGCATTCAAGTGGGATCCGGAGCCTTTTGGCCGCTGCTCCGTGTCATAAAAGCTCTCTCCGGCCCTGATGCCGCCGTATCCGCCGGGACCTATCCGGCAAATGTGCTCCTGTCACCGGCCTCTGTGACCTCCCCATCGGAAGACACAAAGATGGCCCAGACCGGACCGTAGATGCCTTTTTCAGACAGCTCGTCGATGAGGGTCCGTCCCCGGTCCGCTCCCAGAGCCAGGCACACCGTGGACAGTCCGTCGCAATCCACTGAGTGTCCGCTTTGTGCCACGATGGTGACCTGGGTAAGGCCGTTATCCACCGGGTACCCGGTCTTTGGGTCAAGAATGTGATGGTATCTCACGCCGTCCACTTCTATGAATCTCTCATAGGTGCCCGAGGTGACCACTGTCACGTCCCTTGCATCGAAGGTCTCCAGAAGCTGCCCTGCAGCGCTTCTCGGATCATTGATCCCAAGGCGAACGGTGCTGTCCTTTTCGGAGCCGGCTTCGCCACGAGGCTTCAGGTGGTTCCCGGGTTTTCCTCCGAGAGCCTCGATGTTCCCTCCAAGGTTCACGATAGCGTCAGTCACGCCCTCCTCCTTAAGGAACTCCGAGATCCTGTCGGCGATGTATCCTTTGGCGATCCCGCCCAGGTCAATGACTGCGCCGGGGTCCAGCAGCTTCACGGAATGATCCGCTAAGTCCACCTGTATCATCTTGTAGTCTACGTGCCTCAGTGCCTCGGCGAGAGCCGCCTCATCAGGCATCCCCGCCTCCGCCGTCTCCTCGTCCAGGGCGTGGAAGTTCCAAAGATTCGTAACTCCCCCGATGGTGATGTCGAAGGCCCCACCTGAAACGTCTCCGAATTCCAGACCCTTTTTAAGCACCTCCGCGGTCCTAAGGTCAACTTCCACGGTCTCTCCCGCAGACCGGTTTATCCTGTCCACGTCGGAACCCTCCACGGTCCGGCTCAGCAGTTTCTCATATGCGGAAAGCTCTTTGAATGCATCACTGATGATCCCGGAGCACTTTTCACCGAACTCCGCCTCGCTTAAGCCCTCCCCCAGCAAACTGTCATCCAGTCCGTAGATGGTGATCCGGCAGATCGTGTCGAAGTAGTATGAATCCATGCTGTACCCTGCCCAGTTGTCGGTCCCGGACGATCCGCAGGCCGCGAATCCCGCCACACCCAGGACAGCCGCCATAAGGCAGAGGCCCAGCGTCTTAATTTTTCTCAGCAAAATATCCTTCATAGTGCCTATTTTATCATAAAAAAAGATCTCTTTCCACCCGGTTGCTCAAGCCGCCGGAAAGAGATGTTTTTATATTAAGAAAGGATAAATTATGAAGAAGTTTTCTTTTGTTGTATATATAATAACCCAGTCATTTGAAGAAATTGTGAACATATCTTGTAGAAATATGCCGGAGTGTGTGTAGAATGGTTCAAAAATCCCCATTCTGTGATATAATGAGGCCATGATCAAGAAAGCAGACGTTATACTTTTCATAATCATATTAGCTGCAGGACTGGCAGTGAGCCTGCTTCCCCTAAGGGGCGCCCTGAAGGATCCGGAAGTCCGGGTCACAGTCAACGGGGAGACATACGGGGTCTATTCCCTGTCCGAAGACCGGACTGTAGAGATAGTGCAAAATACCTCAGCAGGCACCTTCACCAACGTTCTCGTCATAAAGGACGGAGAATGCTTCATGAAGTCCGCCAGCTGCCGCAACCAGATCTGCGTGGACCACGGGCCCATTTCCGGCCGGGGTCAGGTCATAGTCTGCCTGCCCAACAAGGTGGTCGCAGAGATCGTGGGAACCACCGGAAAAGGAGGTGATGTGGATGTCATCTCCGGCTAAACAGGACCGTCGCACAAGTATTACGGCCATAAGTGCCATGTTCGCGGCGCTAGCCCTCATATTCAGCTATATAGAATTCCTGATCCCCCTCCCCGTGCCCATCCCGGGCATCAAGCTGGGACTGGCCAATCTGGTGATCCTCATCGCTATCGTCCGCATGGACTTCAGGCACGCCTTCGCCATAAACTGTGCAAGGATCCTCCTCTCGGGGCTTCTTTTCAGCGGAGTCTTCGGCATGATATACTCTTTTGCGGGAGGAGTGCTGAGCATCCTCGTCATGTATATTTTGTACCGGACAAATTTATTCAGTCTGGTGGGGATAAGCATGGCCGGCGGCGTGGCTCACAACCTGGGGCAGCTGATCACCGCATGCGTCCTTCTCAGGAACACCGCGATCCTTACATACTTCCCGGTGCTGCTGTTTTCCGGTCTCATAAGCGGGATCGCCATAGGCATCCTGGCCTGCGTCATCGAGAAACGGCTCCCGGAATTCAATTAGCGCAAAAAATATGGCACGCAAAAAGAGCCTCATGTGAGGCTCTTTTTAATACAGAAAGTCAGTCTTTAAGCATTAACTCTCGGGGACTCTCCCTGTGTGGGAGGAACAACAGGTGCTGCCTCCACCTTCTTGGGAGCTTCCTTTTTTGCGGTCTGCCTCTTGGCCCTCATGTTGTTGATGGCATGAGTGGGGCATTCCTTGGAGCAAAGTCCGCAGTTCTTGCACTTGTCGGGATCGATGTGTGCAAGGTTGTTTTCGATGGTAATAGCCTCGAACTTGCAGACCTTCTGGCACTTGCCGCAGCCGATGCAGCCCACAGCGCAGGCTTTTCTCGTCTGGGCGCCCTTGTCAGTATTGGAGCACTGGACCACCACCTTGTTCCTGGCAGGTGCGATCCTGATTATGTGCTTCGGACAGGTGGATGCGCAGGCACCACATCCGGTGCAGAGCTCTCTGGCAACAACGGCTACGCCGTCGCAGACCTTTATCGCTCCGAAGTTGCAGGCTCTGGTGCAGTCGCCCAGGCCTAAGCATCCGTACTTGCAGGCATTGTTTCCGCCGAAAAGCGTTGCCGCAGCGGAGCATGTGAGAGGTCCCTGATATTCAGCGAAGCTCTTGGCGTTGGCGGAGTTTCCGTTGCACATGACGACTGCCACCTGAGGCTCGGAGGAGCCGGCCTCGATCCCCAGGATCTCAGCAAGCTTGGCTGCCACGTCAGCGCCCCCTACGGGACACTTGTTGGGGCCTACTCCTTCAGGATCTGCTGCCAGAGCGTTGGCGTAATCGCTGCATCCGGCAAATCCGCATCCGCCGCAGTTTGCTCCCGGAAGAACAGCTGCAAGGTTTGTTACTGTTTCATCTACGGGTACATAGAACACCTTCGATGCGATCGTAAGGATGACCGCGAAAACGAAGCCCATGACCACTACCAGTAATACCGGTGTAAGTATTGCGTTCATACGGTCCCTCCTTTATACCAGGCCGCCGAATCCCATGAAAGCAAGGGACAGGAGAGCGGCTGTTGTCATTGTGATGGGTACGCCCTGGAACGGCTTGGGCACCTTATCGTTATTCTCAAGCTTCTGCCTCATTCCGGAGAAGATGATCATGGCGAGAAGAAAACCTACACCTGCGCCGAAAGCGTTTACCAGTGCCTGGGGATAGTTGTATCCCAGGTCGATGTTGTTGATGCATACGCCCAGCACAGCGCAGTTTGTGGTGATCAGAGGAAGGTACACGCCCAAAGCCTTGTGAAGGGCCGGGACGAACTTCTTAAGAACCATCTCAACGAACTGTACCAGAGCTGCTATAACCAGGATGAATACCACGGTCTGCAGATAAGCGATGTTCCACGAATCCAGCAGCCTCATGATGGGCCATGTGGCAGCTGTAGCCATTACCATTACGAAGATAACGGCAATACCCATGCCCAGCGATGAATCGAGTTTCTTGGAAACTCCGAGGAATGGGCAGATGCCGAGGAACTGAGCCAGCGGGTAGTTATTTACCAGGACCATTCCAAGTATTATCGAGAAATATACTCCCATTACTCTTCATCTCCTTTCTTCTCTCCGGCAGCTTCTGCTGCTTCAGCAGCCTTCTTTCTTGCGAGGGCATTTTCAGCGGCGGCCAGCACCGGATCCGGATTATCTGATCTTGCTTCAGCTGTTGCAGCAGAAGCGGCGGCTGCTTCCTTTGCGGCCTTTGCAGCCTTGGCAGCAGCGATCTTGGCAGCCTTCTCTTCTTCGGTCATTTTCGGGGCCTCAGCCTTCTGGGCCATTGCCTTGGGGGCCGGGATCTCGATCTCACCAAGCTCAGCCACACACTTTTCCTGTGTGCACATTGAAGCCAGAGCGCATCCTCCGCAGGCGAAATCTCTCGGAGTGCCGCCCTTGCGGTTGATGAGCCAGTTCACGAAAGCGATGATGGCAGCATAGACGAAGAATCCGCCGGGTGCCAGCGCGATGATCAGCATCGGGTGTTCATTGATGAAGGGAATATGGATGGTCAGGCTCTCCTGAAGAGCTTCGTCGCCAAGGAAGAAGCCGGACAGCAGTGTGCCGTTTCCGATGAGTTCCCTGATGGCTCCCATTACGGTGAGTGCCAGAGTGAAGCCCAGGCCCATTCCGATTCCGTCAAGTGCGGAGTCGATGACGCCGTTCTTGTTGGCGAACATTTCCGCACGACCCAGGATGATGCAGTTTACTACGATCAGCGGAAGGAATACTCCCAGCGAATTGTATAGAGGAACTGCATATGCCTGGACTATGAACTGTACCAGCGTTACGAATCCGGCGATGACTACGATGTAGCACGGAATACGAACCTTGTCTGGTATCAGTTTGGCAAGAAGAGAGATAACGATGTTGGAGCAGATAAGCACGAAGGATGCCGCGATGCCCATGCCCATGCCGTTAAAGGCGGAGCTTGTGGTGGCCAGCGTGGGGCACGTACCTAAAAGCAGAACAAGGTTGGGGTTCTCTTTGATTATGCCTTTTGTAAGGATCTGTAATCTGCTAGTTTTGTTTTCCATTATCATACACCTCCCACAGACTTGAACTGCTCAAGGGCAGCGTATATGCCGTAGTGGACGGCATTGGAGGAGATGGATGCTCCGCTCACGTGCATGCCTACACTTTTCGCGTCAGTGGATGTGAGCTCGGTGAGTCCCACATACTGCTGGGTGTGGCTTGTGGCGTGAGCCTTTGTTCCAAGTCCCTTGGTGTCTGAATGTTCTGTGACCTTTACGCCTGTAATGGCTCCGTCAGCATCGATGCCTATCATCTCTGTAAGCACTCCGCCGAAAGACTGGGTCTTGACGGTGACTACCATGCCGATTCCCGGCGCGATGTAGCAGTCATCCACGTACACCTTGCCCGGAACGCACTCGACAAGTTCGCCGTCATACTGTTCAAAAGACGTGGCTGCGGGAAGCAGCTGAGCTCTCGCAGCATCTGCTGCCTTTGCAGAATTGTCCGCGATCACCGGAGCTGTAATGGAGTTCACGTATGCCAGAGCAAAAGTCATTACCAGGCATATCGCTACCAGAACCAGTGTAGGCTGGATATATTCTTTAAATGTGTTGCTCTTCATTTTTTCTTACCTCCATACATTCTCTTCTGGAAGAAGCTGTCGATAAGAGGTGTCAGGCAGTTCATGAGCAGGATCGAGAAGGAAACTCCCTCAGGATACTGACCCCACAGTCTGATGACCATGGTCATGATGCCGCATCCGATACCGAATACGATCTTGCCCTTTGTAAGCAGCGGTGAAGTGACGTAGTCCGTGGCCATGAAGAATGCGCCGAGGAAAACGCCGCCTGCCAGGATGTGGAAGAGAGCCATCTGAAGAGGATCTCCCTGACCTGTAGCCGCATAGTAGATGAGAGCGAAGACGAATACTGTTCCGATGAAGCAGCAGGGGATCACCGGGTTTATGATCTTTCTCCAAATGAGGAAGATGCCGCCGATAAGAAGCGCCAGTGCTGAAACTTCGCCGAGAGATCCGCCTACGAATCCCAGGAACATCTGCATGTTGGAAGGAAGGCTGTCAAGTGAACCTTCAGCCAGCACTCCCAGAGGAGTAGCCTTTGATGTGGCATCTGCAGCCATTCTGGGAAGCGGCCATGTGGTCATCTCTGTGGCAAAGGAAATAAACAGGATGATCCTTGCTGTTATTGCAGGATTTACCAGGTTCTTGCCCAGGCCTCCGAAAAGCTGTTTAACAACGATTATCGCACAGATGTCGCCGATGATCAGGATCCAGATGGGAAGTCCTGCGGGGACGTTGAACGCTATGAGCATACCGGTCAGAGCAGCTGACAGATCGCCTGCAGTGTTATCTCTCTTCATCAGCAGATTCCAGAGCCACTCCAGGCAAACACACGCTGCCATGGAAACGGCAGTGAGCAGCAGGACTCTTGGTCCGAATACGTATGTGCTCACCAGGAGAGACGGTACCAGCGCGATGATGACCATGAGCATGGTCATGCGGGTATCCAGAGCCGTAACTACATGGGGCGATGAAGATACAACTAAGTTATTTTTGTAATTGCTCATTTGATTCCCGCCTCCTTTACAATTGTTTTACCAAGGGTATTCATGAAGGCGAGAGGTCTGTGAGCCGGGCAGATGTATGAACATGATCCGCAGTTCATGCACTGATTTACGTCCAGATCGAACAGAGCCTGTGCGTCATGTCTCTCGTAAGCGTCTGCGAGAGCCGTGGGGATCAGGTCGAAGGGGCAGGCCTGGTGGCAGCGTCCGCAGTTGATACAGGCTGTCTCCATCTTGACCTGAGCCTTCTCCTTGGAGAATGCCAAGATCGCATTGTTGTTCTTCACGATGGGCATCTCGTCCGTGGGGATCGCTCTTCCCATCATGGGGCCTCCCATGAGGACTTTTCTCGGCTCTTCTTTGTACCCGCCGCAGAAGTCGATGACATCATGGATAAGGGTGCCGATAGGAACGATGACGTTCTTGGGTTCCTTCACCGCATCTCCGTCAACAGTAAGCTTCTTGGCGATAAGGGGAACTCCGGTCCTGAAATAGTGACCGACCTTTGTGACCGTGTTCACATTGTCCAGGATGCAGCCCATGTCTGCGGGAAGCACTCCGGCGTTCATGACCTTGCCGAAGATCTCGTAAACCAATACACGCTCAGCTCCCTTGGGGTATCTGGCCTGAAGGCTGAAAGTTTCAATGTTGTCGATGCCGTGATCCCTGAGCGCCTGGTTGATGTGCTCGATGGCATCCGGCTTGTTGTCCTCGATGGCGATATAGCCGTGGTCGAGTCCGTCATACTTCATGATCATCTGGCAGCCGCTGATAAGGTCCTCAGTGTCTTCCAGCATGGTCCTGTGGTCAGAAGTGATGTAGGGCTCGCACTCGGCGGCGTTTACTACCAGATAGTGAACGTCATCGAGATTCTTGGGATTAAATTTGATGCTTGTGGGGAATGCAGCTCCGCCTAAGCCAACGATACCTGCCTTGCGGACTTCCGCCACGAACTCCGCCAGGTCCTTGGGCTCTTCGGGGATCTGAACCTCCTCAGAGATCTCCTGCTTCTTGTCCGGTTCGATAACTACCAGCGTATCATATCCGCCTGCAGCGGATCTCGCCTGTTCGATACCTGTTACGGTACCGGAAACGCTGGAATGGATCGGAGCGCTGACAAAGGCGTCCGTATCGCCGATCTTCTGGCCGACCTTGACATGATCGCCTTTGGCAACCAGCGGCTTGCACGGAGCACCGATGTGCTGAGACATGGAAATCTTAACAATGTCAGGTATAGGCATCACTTCCGAGACGCATGCCGCGGTATTCTTGTGATGGCTAACATGAACACTGCTCAGGTGTTTTTTGCCCATGTTAATGAGACCGTCCTTTCTGTAACATACTGAATGATTCCGTTATGATGCCCCCTCCGGATCGGGCAGGCGCAAAAAATACCCTTCCTCTCTCTTAAAGGAAATCATAACCATACATATTAGACTATAACACAGAATTGACAAAAAATCATCGGCTGCGGCATGAAAAAATGCCATTATCTGGCATTTTTTTTAATACATTATATTCCGACTCTGATCTTCATATCCTCATCTATGCCGATGACCTTCTCTCCCCGGGCCCTGAGTCCTGCCACGTAAGTGAGCAGTTCCTCAGTAAGGACCTCCCCGGGACATGCCAGCGGTATCCCCGGCGGATAGGGTACGATCAGTCCCGCGGACACTAGCCCTGCGCACTCTTTCACGGGTCTAGAGCAGTATTTTACGGGGGTATTTTTACGTTCAAGTCTGAACATTGTCTTCACAGACTGCGGAGATCTGCTGTTTTGCGGACTGTCTCCGGAAGATGCGGCGATGTCCTTAAGGGCCTCGAGGAGCCTTTCGATGTGGCTTTCAGTGGTGCCGATCCCGGTCATGCACATTACGATGTTTCCCGTGACCAGTTCAGGCCAGATGTTCCTCTGGTTCAGTTCTGCTTCAAGACCGGAGCCGCTTAAGCCCGCCCCGCTCATGTCCAGATTGATCTTGGTCCTGTCAAGATACGGGTGTCTGAGGACCCTGAGCCCCGGCACCTCATGTACCCGAGCGTAAAAGCCTTCCACCGCATCCCTCCAGTCTTCCGTGGCCTTTCTGCCATTTCGGCTCATGAGTATCTCCGCGTTCACGTCAAGGCTCAGCATGAGGGGATACGACGGGCTGGACGACTCCAGGATCTGGAGCCAGTTTTCCAGAGCGGGCAGATCCGCCCTGTCAGTCATCACATTGAGTATAGCGGTCTGGGTGAGAGAGGCCAGAGTCTTATGGGTGGAATTGATCACCATATCCGCGCCGCCCTCTTCGGCGGACACAGGATATGTGCCGTCATCCATGAATTTCAGATGAGCACCGTGAGCCTGATCCACTATGAGCACGGCGCCGGCCTCGTGACATATCCGGCTTATGGCCGGAATGTCCGAACAGATACCGTAGTAATTGGGGGAAGGAAGCACCACGCATGCTGTGTCCGGGTCTTCCTTCAGGGCACGCCTGACCTCATCCGGTGTGATCTCGCCGGTGATCCCCTCCTCCTCCAGGATCTCAGGATAGAGATATCCTGCTTCAAGCCCGCCGAGATAAACCGCGTTATATATGGATTTGTGGGAGTTTCTGGCTATGAGCACCCTGCTGCCTCTTGGTGCGGTGGTCAGGATGGCCGCGATGAGCCCTACCGACGATCCGTTTACAAGAAGGTAGGATCTCCGGCTTAAGTAGAGTTTTTTGTACTTCTCCATGACCTCAAGGATCACATCCTCGTTCTGGAAAAGATTGTCCGCTCCGGGGATCTCTGTGATATCCATATCCACCAGATTCCCCATGAGCTTTCCATAGCCCATGCGTCTGAAAAAGTCCGCTCCCTTGTGCCCCGGCATGTGAAAAGATACCGGCCGTGACCCCGCATGCTCAGGCAAAAAATCTATCAAAGAATACATTTTATCCTCCTGACCTATGTCCGTTTCGATTTTATATCACCGGAAGCCTGAAATCAATGCCGAATGCTTGTGATGTCAAGCTTTAAGAATGCTCGGAAAGTACCGGGCATTCTTAAATAAGATAGGGACCGTCTCCTGCCTTTTCGGCGAAACGCACGAAGGCCCCGCCGCGGCGGGGCCTTTCTTATGCTAAATATCGGTTCCGGATCAGATGATCTATATACATCAATATCTCTCGTTCTTTCCGATGACATCCACGCCCATGTATTTTCTCAAAGGTTCAGGCACCACCACGGAACCGTCTTCCTGCTGGAAGTTTTCCAGAACTGCGGCTGTGGTGCGGCCGATGGCAAGTCCGGAACCGTTCAGTGTGTGTACGAACTCGGGCTTTCCGCCTTCGGTCCTTCTGAAGCGTATGTTGGCTCTTCTGGCCTGGAAGTCCAGGAAGTTGGAGCAGGACGAGATCTCCACGTATCTTCCGTAGGAGGGCATCCATACCTCGATATCGTAGGTGCATGCAGAGGAGAATCCCAGGTCACCGGTGGAAAGTCTCACCACTCTGTATGGTATGCCCAGGATCTTAAGCACTGCCTCCGCATCGGCGGTGAGCGCTTCAAGTTCATCCCAGGAATCTTCCGGTCTTGTGAACTTCACCAGTTCCACCTTGTTGAACTGATGCTGTCTGATCAGGCCTCTCGTGTCGCGGCCTGCGGAACCTGCCTCAGCTCTGAAGCACGGCGTATACGCAGTGTAGTGGATGGGAAGCTCCGCCTCGGGGATGATCTCTCCGCCAAGCATGTTGGTAACTGGCACCTCCGCTGTGGGAATGAGGAAGAAATCCTTCTGGGGAACGTAGAACATGTCCTCCTCGAACTTGGGAAGCTGTCCTGTTCCGGTCATGGCCATGCGGTTCACCATGAAGGGCGGAAGGATCTCCAGATAATCCTGATCCACGGTGTGAAGATCCAGCATGAAGTTCTCGATGGATCTCTCAAGTCTGGCGCCGAGACCCTTGTAGATGGTGAATCTGGTGCCTGCGATCTTGCCTGCCCTCTCCCAGTCCAGAATATTCAGGTCAGCACCGATATCCCAGTGGGCTTTGGGCTCGAAATCGAATTTTGTGGGTTCCATGAAGCGCCTCAGCTCCACGTTGGCGGAGTCGTCCTCACCTTCCTGCACGAAGTCCGCGGGAATGTTTGGAATGCCCAGTAAACAATCCCTGATGTCGTTCTCCACCTGGGAGACCTCTGCGTCAAGTTCCTTGATGCTCTGAGACAGTTCCTTCATCTCAGCCATGACAGCTGTGGTGTCCTCACCTGCCTTCTTCATCTTCGGGATCTCCCTTGACACCTTGTTCTGCGTGGCCTTCATGGCTTCCACCTTTGCAAGCAGGTCTCTTCTCTTTTCATCAAGAGCAGGAATATTCTCTATTCCGAAGCTTCCCTTAAGTCTTCTCTCAACACCGGCCTTTGCGCCTTCATAATCTTCCCTGATCCTCTTTATGTCCAGCATTTACTCTACTTCCTTTCATGGTCCGGCAGCCTGCCTAGACCAGATTTCTCCTGTATGATGCGTATTCTTTCTTTAACTCTTCCAGCTTGGCCTGGATCTCTTTCTGAAGAGCACTCGCAGTCTCGTAGTCCTCCTCTTCCAGGGCTTCAGCTGCTCTCGACAAAAGGCTCCTGGACTCAAGAGAGTCCTTGGCGATGCAGTGTTTCAGCTTGCTTACCCTATCCCACTTCACGTCATCGAGGTCATTGGACATGGAGTCGTCCAGTTTCGAGCATCCCCTTACGTCGTCTATGGCGTTCGGGATGTTTCTGAGCTGCATCTCCTTGGCCCACTCGTACAGTATGCATGTCCTGTAGGAATCCACGGACTGGTCGTCCATGATCCCTTCGGTCACCGCTCTGAGCTTTTCCGGATACTCGTCCAGATTCTTCAGGTTCTCCCAGACTGTGCCCGGAGGATCTCCGAACAGTTTTTTGCGGTCCTCTTCCGAATAGTCAGTGAAAACGTTCTTCTCGGAGCGGTATTCTCTGTCCCGCTCAAGGTAGAAGTCCTCTTCACCGCTCTTCTTTGAGATGGAGCGTTCCAGATCAGCCGGGGTCTTTTCCCCTTCCAGAGCTGCCCTGATGCCGTCCAGCATGGCCATATATCCGGTGGCCAGCACAAGATATGTGTTGCTCTTGGGATTCGGTGATCTCAACTCGAACCTGGTAGACATGGGGCTCGTCAGATCTCTTACCAGGCCGATCAGGATGGTCCTGTTCCTGGACGGATCCCCGGGATCGTGGCCAAGAGACGTCACCACGCACACCGGCGCCTCGAAACCGGGCTTCAGTCTTTTTAAAGAGTTGGTGGAGGAACTTATGAACGGGTTGAGGGCCTCGTAATTCTTCAGGATGCCCATGAGTGCTCCGTAACCCACCGGGCTCAGAAAATCCTCCTCCATGGACTTTGTGTTAAAAAGGTTCACAGTCTTTCCTGACTTCAGTCTGGCAGCCACTCCGAAATGGGTGTGCTCGCCGGAGCCGGCTACGCCCTCCACAGGCTTAGCCTTGAAGCTGGTGCCCAGTCCGAACTCGTTGAAGACCTCGCGGACTATGTTTTTTGCGAGTTTCTCGTTATCTGCGGCCTGCATGGGAGACGCGTACTTCCAGTCGATCTCCAGCTGCTCCATAATGTGGTCCATGCCCCCTGAGGACGTGAGTCTGGATTTGACTCCCCCAACCTCTTTGTGGCCCATTTCCACGTGGAGTCCGTAGCAGTCCAGGATATCCAGGGTCTTTTCCAGAGCGGTGCGCACCGGACCATAGGTTCTCTTCCAGTACTGCTCCTTAAGTTCCTGGGATGTGAACAGTTCCTCCCTGTCCGCCTTGTCCTCCGGTGTCCTGACCCAGAATTCCAGTTCTGTGGCCGATGTGAGTACGATGTCCTCTATCTCATCCGGGGAATCCACTCCCTGAAGATAACTGAACACGTAGGGGTGCGCCCGGAGGAGTTCCAGAAGCTCAGTTCTGAACTTCCGGACCGAATTCTCCAGAATAGCTCTGGACCCCACAGCCTTCCTGCCGTTGTGGATCAGCGTGGCCGGGATCCTGAGTGTCCCCACCGGAAGACCGGTCTTCAGGTCCACGTTGGAAAAATTGTAGTCCACATGCCAGTCCGCCTTCATGTCGGGGATCATGTCAACCTTGGCATTGTTGAGTTCAGCGATCCTGGGCAGATTCACGCTGGACCCGTCGGTCTGGACCCCGTGGCGCAGCATGTCCTCCATGCCTTCCTTGAAGAGCGCCGCAGGGATCCTCTCGTCAGTATCGTTCCCGGCGATATCTATGCCCGCCAGGGATATGAATTTAATTTCCGGATGCTCATTGAGAAGACGCTGAAGAGTTTCCTCGTTATGCATCTTCTCCGGTATGGTGAAAAGCATCCTTTCCGTATCAAAATCACGCATTGTTTTACTCCGGCAAAAAATCTTAAGCTGAATGCATTAATATTTGATCCTTTATCAGTTGCCCGTCTCCTCAGTCTCTTCGCCCTCGGTTCCGGAATATTCATCATCCGTGACATCAGTGAAGCCGGAGGTGCTGCCTCCTTCTCCCGAAAGCTGAGCAAGATATTCAGACAGCTGATCCATGTACTGGCCATATTTAGCCCAGTCCCCGTTTCTCAGGGCATCCTGAGCATCGTCAAAGGCCTGCTGAGCCTTCACGATAAGCTCGTCCTGGGTGTAATTACCTTCTGGTTCGGTGTTTTCATTCTGATCGTTCGGCTCACCAGATCCATCGTCTATTATCGATGCGTTGTTCTGATCTTTTGTGATGTCATATCTGAAGAGTTCCTGGATACATTCCGCCAGGGTCTCTCCGTATGCGATCTGATCCTTATAGACCACGATGATCCTCTTGACCTCAGGAATGGAGGAGTTCTGAGCCTCCAGATATACCGGCTCAACGTATAGAACTGACGTGTTGATGGGTATTACGAAGAGGTTTCCTCTCCTGTATGAGGTGCCGTTGGAAGCCCACAGAGTGAAGTCTTTGGAGATCTCGGTGTTCTGGTCGATCTGCGCCTCGATCTGTTCAGTTCCGTAAACCGTCTTGGATTTGGGGAATTGATACAGCACCAGCTGACCGTAGTTTTCCCCGTCGTTCCTGGCCACCATGAGAGCTGTCATGTTTTGCTTCGATCTGGGTGTGAAAGGAACGGAGTTGAAGAACTCGGCTCTGGTCTCCCCTGGAAGCTTGGCGATGTAGTAGTTGGGGATGATCTGCTGTTTATCCATTCCGTAGATCTCATTGGCGATGTCCCAAAGGTCCTCTGACTGATAGAAGACGTTCACGTCCTCCATGTGGTACTTGGCATATACCTTGGCCTGGATCTGGAACAGGGCGTTGGGATATCTCAGGTGTTCCCTGAGGCTGTCCGGAAGGTCGCTGATAGACTTGAACAGAGTGGGATAGATCTTCTGATAAGTCATGGCGATGGGGTCCTGATCGTCTATCACATAATAGTCGGTAGTTCCGTTGTATGCATCGATGACCACCTTCACGGAGTTACGTATGTAGTTCAAGTTGGTCTCATTGGTGTAAGGCTCTGAATACGGATACATGTTGGATACCGTGTATGCATCGATTATCCAGTAGAGTTTTCCGTCCACGGTCACCATGTAGGGATCGTCCTCATAGCTTAAGTAGGGCATGATCCTGCGGACCCTGTCTACCACGTTCCTGTTGATGATGATCCTGGAGCTGCTGTCGATGTTGGAGGATACCAGAAGCTGGACGCTGCCCTCTCTGATGGAGAATACCAGACGGTTGAACAGGTTCATCTTTATGCCTGCCGTACCCTCATACATGGTGTATGAGTTGGTGTCCCCGTTGGGGTAGTCGAACTCCTGCTCGTCGGTCCCCACCACCACATACTCGTTGGAGAGCTCGCCGAAGTATATCTCCGGTCTTGTGATCTTTATCTCATCCACAGCCGTCTCAGGGGGAATGTTTCCAACTATGATGTCAGGCTGTCCTGAAGATGTGACCTTATCCACGCGGGACATCGAAACGCCATATCCGTGAGTGTACTTCAGATGCCTGTTCAGCCAGGTATCGGATATTTTGTTCTCATCGATCTCACGGGCCGACAGGAAAGTCTGGGTGTATTCACCGTTTACCATGTACCTGTCGTTATCCACGTCATTGAAGGTGTAGTACTGACGGATGGACTGAGTCTGGTTATAGAACTGTTCAGCAGGCTCGAAGTCGTTGATCCTGATATTGGTGATGGTCTCCATGTTGTCAGCGATAGACTGGGCGGTCAGGGTGTTGTCCGCCGCAAAACTTTTTATCGCCACGTCTTCAAGATCATAAGCATACTGCGTATATTCGATGTTGTTAAGAAGATAAGGCGTCTCCTTCTGAAGCTCGTCGGGAGATACGATGAAGTTCTGTACCACTGCGGAAGCGCCCGTGCCCAGAAGGCCGACCAGGATCATCAGCACCGGGATCGTCAGAAGCTTCTTATAGTCCCTTTTTTTCATGAAGATGACGAACATCACCGCGGCAGCAGCCGCCAGGAAACAGAGTATCCTGTACATCCATAGAGTGACGGTCACATCAGTGAAACCTGCGCCGTAGACCACGCCGGTGTGGACGTGGAGAAGGTCGAACTGCTTAAGGAAGAAATCCACCGCAAGCATCAGGAAGAAGATGCACCCAAGAGCTGTGAGCTTGCCTGATGCGATGCTCATGAGCTGGCGGAAATTATCGTCGTCCAGCTGCTTTTTGGGCTTGGGTTCCGGTCTCTTGAATCCCATCTTCTCGAAGAAGTCGCCTGCCTGTCCGAAGGGATTTCCGTTCTGTCCGAATGGGTTGGAGGAACCGGTATATCTGGCTTCCTCAGAGGACTCCTGATATGAGGTCTCCCCGGTGTTGGGCTTTTCCTCGAAAAGATCCGGGGTGTGCACCGTCATGAGGATCACATAATAGATCACAGTCAGGATAACGAATCCTACAATGACCCCGATGAGCAGCTCATTGAGCTGTGTCAGGAAATCAAGTTTGAAGATATAGAACGAAATGTCTATATGGAACAAGGGATCAGTGATATCGAAATATGAAGCGTTTGCGAACTTCAGTATCTCGAACCACAGCCTGCTCACCGTGATGAAGGTCACGATCAGACCGAACACCAGGGCAAGGATCAGGGTGATCCTCTTCAGCCTCTTCATGTTGGTCTCCTCACCGGAAGCGATCTTTTTGAAGTACCCCTTCCTGAGCCTGGTGAGGTACACGTAGAGCAAGGCGCTGATCACCACGAAGGTAGGTATGCCTACCTTGAGCTGCGTCACCAGCTGCTTGAAGAAAACATCCAGGTAGCCCATCTCCTTGAACCAGAGAAAGTCACCTATGAAGTTCACCAGCGAAAGGAACAGCGACAGGACCACAACTACGATGGCCACGATCAGAAGTACCTTGTGCTGGAATTTTTGCGTTACTTTACTATCCATTAAACTGCTCCTCTCCGATCTCTTCAAGGACCATCCTGTCATCGGAAGCCGTCAGGCGGCATGACCTGACGTAGGTCGCCGTGGTTCCGTCGTTCTTCGCGTAGATCGCCCTCGTCAAAACATAGAAGTTGGTTCCGTCTGTTCTTATGTCGCCGATCTCAAGAGTATTGATTCCGACGTAAGTCTCATCTGTATTATCTGCCTGCCATCCGTCATAGTACTGGATCACCTCTCTGGCGATGGCTTCAGCGTAGGACACTCCCTCACCGTTCTCATTTATGGTGAAAAGTCCGTTGTCCAGGGGGATCATGTCCACGATGCCGTCGAAGTGGGGATTGTCCACCTTATCATATGTAAGGTCCGCGTTGTACCTTACTTCGCCCAGAGTCTCAGCCTCAGCGGAAAGCTCCGAAATGGTCTGTTCAAGAGTGATGGCCGCTGCTTCTCTCTCAAGAGCCTCGTCATCTATGGCAGGTTGTTCAGGTTCCTCATCCTTTCCGATGGATGTGGCAAGATCCATGATCTTCTCGATCACAGGATCCGTCAGTCTGGAATATGCGCTGTCCGGAGCGATGAGCTTGGCCGCAAGAATGGATGCTTCGAAGAGGATGAGAAGTACAAGGATGGCAATGATGATATTGCCTACGATGTGCTTCCTGGGCTTCTGCTCTTCGTCCTCGTCGAAGATCTTGTTGATGTCGGGAACGTCCTCAGTATCCACTGCATTTGTGATGCCTGTAGCGCCGGAGATCCCGGTGGCAGTCTGATATCTTTCCTGAGGAACTGCATCTGTCTCTTTCGCGGCCTCCGATGCAAGTCCTGCAGCTGCCGCAGCTGCAGCAGCCTCCGCTGCCTTCTTCTGATTCTCCGCGTGATTCACGTCCTCCGCAGGGAAAAGATCCGAATATCTGAGTCTGGTCTTTTTGGCAGGAGACGGTGCTTCGTCAGCCAGTTCGGAAAGAAGGTCGCCGCCCTGTCCAGGTTTCCACGCGGTGCCCTGATTGGGCTCGCCGTATCCGGAATAGTCGACTCCCTCCGAAGCCTTGGGCTGGTCGATGCCCTCCACGTAGACGCCGTTTTCCTCATAGGCCAGCGCGGGAAGCACGCCGAAGTTGGCGAGTACAGCGTTCTGAGAAAGGGTGTTCCTGGGAACGTATCCGGAACCCATCTCCCTCAGTCTTTCCTTTTCCTTCTGAAGAAGTTCCTGGAATTCCGCGTTCTTCTGGGAGAAGGTGTAAAACCTTTCGTCTCCCTTGCCTGTAAGGTCCACGATCCCGGGTGTCTCTTCTTCAGCCGCGGCAGTTGCTTCCGGCTCCGGTGCAGACTCAGTCCGGGGTCCTGCTGTGTGTTCGGTTTCGGTTTCTGTATCAAAGGGCTCCGGAGCCGGTGTCTCAAGCTCATCCGCGGCATGCCCGGATGCGGGCTCCTCTGCCGGTGCCTCCGCTTTTACCTCTTCCTCCAGATGTTTCTTCTCAGCCGTAAGTTCCTCAAGAAGCGCGTCCAGTCTGGCCATTTCCTCGGTCCTGCTTGCGACGTGCCCTGCGGCATCCGGATTCTTTTCGGTCTGCTCTCTCTCCCATGCGGGAACGAAGTCAGACTGGTAAGGGCTGCGAACCGGTCTTTCCCGGCCGGTCAGGGACGCCGCAGCTCCAAGACCCGCGGCTCCTAATGCCGCTGCCCCAAGTGCTGCGCCGGATCCGGCGTTTGAGGAGTCCGCCCTTTCTTTTGCTTCTCTGTTAAGAGCATCCAGCGCTTCCTGGTCGAATACTCTGGTCTTTTCAAATCCTGCAGGCTGGGCTTCCCTCATGAGCTCATCGAACTCAAGGCTCACATCGGAGCTGATCTTTTCGGAAGTTTCAGCCTCGATCCTGGCCGCTTCCTGTTCAGCTGCCTTTCTGGCCTGTTCAGCCTGGCGTCTGGCCTCCTGCTCAGCCATTGCGGCCGCTGCCTGCGCAGCAGCCTCCTGTCTGGCTCTTTCTTCGGCCTCAGCCAGTGCTCTGGCCTCTTCTTCAGCCTTCCGCCTGGCAAGTTCTTCTGCCTCCGCCTGGATCCTGGCGGCCTCTGCGGCTTCCTCTTCAGCCCTGGCTCTTGCAAGAGCCTCAGCCTCGGCTTCCGCCTGTGCTCTGGCTGCCGCCTCCGCCTCTTCTCTGGTCTTGCGCTCAGCCTCTTCCTTAGCGCGGCGTGCCGCCTCGGCCTCCATCTGCGCCCTGAGAAGAGCCTCCCTGCGGGCAGCCTCCTGCGCCTTAAGCTGAGCCTCACGCTCTTCAGCGTTCCAGATCATCTTCTTCTCGCCGGAAGCAAGCTTCTCTGCTCTCTTCTTTCTGGCAGCTTCAGCGGGATCCATATCCCAGTTGAGACCCATGGATGAAGCAGCTTTGACGTCCTCCTTGTGGGCAGGCTCCTCCAGGTCCCACTTCATTCCTGCGTCCTTCTTCATGGCAGCGATGACACGCTCTGCCTTAGTCATGGAGGCATATCTTGCCTCCTCCTTCTTTCTGGCGGCCTCTGCTAAAGCCTGGGCCTCGCTCTGTGCCTTCCTCTCCCTGGCTGCAACCTCAGAAGCCTTCTCGGGTCTTTTGCCCTCCGGGGAGATCCCGTCCAGATATGAATCCAGCTCCACGCTGTTTTCTATTTCCTTGACCTTGGCCTTGTCATATTCGGCGGTTCTGGCTGTCTCTGACTTCAGGTCGTCCTCCAGCGCATAAAGCTCCTTCTCCAGCTCGTCCAGCGGCACTACCCTGTCGTCGTCAGATGGAAGGCCGTATGATCTTTCCTGCTGGGGAGTCACCCTGATATGTTCCTGAGTAGAGCCCATGTCGGGATCAGGCGCAGCGGATCTTTTGCGCTCGGCAACAGAATCCCAGTCGAAAAGCGGAGTGTTGTCCACTCTTGAGCTGGCAGGGAACCCGTCAAGATTCCAGTCCATTCTCGCCTTGGACCTCTGCTGGCGGCGGTTTTCCTCCTGAGCCAGATCAGTGAATTTGGTGAAATCTCCCCTGCTGTTCAGGATCTCGCTGGACTTCTTGTCAGCCTCCTTCCTGAAGGGGGGATTGAACACCACGTTGTCGTACCTGCCTCCCTGAGAACCCTGATTCACGGGCGCTCCGCAGTTGGCGCAAAACTTGTCATTGGGTTTGATTTCCTTACCGCAATTAGTGCAAAACATTTTATCTCCTTCCCTTGTACGGCGCGTCAATCTCTGATCTTTTCCATCAGCTCGTCTTCAGTGAACTTAACGCCGGAGCGGTTTGTATCTCTGTTGTGTGGTCCGTAATGTATCCGCCCCTTGGCTCCGGAGGCGAAGGCACCTTGTGACCTGCCGTTCTCGCCGTCTGATCCGTTGCCGGACTGCCCTCTCAGTCCCGGTATACCGTTTCCAGCAAAATCTATATTTCCTTCCAAAAGTTCGCTGTACTCTCTGCTGACCTCCGCGGCAGAGGGGTCTTCGCCCAGAGTCCGCATGGTGATGAGTCCGGGCTTTTCGTCCCTTATGGCATCGCTCATCGCAGTGCCGTAAGACTCACCCTCCCTGGCCTGATCCAGAGCTGCGCGGACGCCGGAACCCAGATCATCGCCGTCCACGGCGCCTTCCGGAACATCGCTGATGCCTGTACCAGATCCGTCCCCCGCCATTTCCTCCTGCTCCTTCATGATCTTGGCAAGAGTGTCGGTATCGAAGACTGCGTTCTGAGGCTCTGCAGGCTGCGGGGGCTCCTGCAGATCAATGTGACCCGGCGCGGTCTCAAAGTCCGGCCGTATAATTGAATTTTCAGCGGCTGCAGGCGCTGCTGTGTTCACGGCTTCCGATGTGTTCGGATACTCCTCCGGGAAACCGGGTCCTGATGTGATCACGGGCTCCGTTATGCGTTCCGAAAGATTTGATTCGTTCAGATGGATCACCCTGGGCTCCGCATCCTCCTCACCATAAGCCCCCTCTTCAGGTACTGCGCCACGTTCAGAGAGATCCGGCCGGTTCAGGTGGATCACCTCCTCTTCCGCGGCCGGAGCAGGTTCCTGAGGCTCCGGAGGCTTCCTGTCGGGGACCTTCACGGTCACCTCTCTCAAAGGCTCGCCGGGTTCTCTCGACATGATCACTCCGGTAGCAGCAGCCGCCGCAAATTCCACAGCGCTTAAGGTGTCCCCTTCGGCACCCTGTATGTCGGTATGACGGGCCGCGTCCAGCTGTTCCCCGATCCACTGCTCAGCATCCATCATGTCCGCTTCGTCCAGGCTCATGGTCTGCTTGGTCATCCATGTGGGCACATCGAAGGCACCGTACTTGGGCCTCAGTTCCTCCTCAGTTGCCGGCTCGGGAAGACCTCTGCTTATCGTCTTCGGTGACTCCGAAGAAGCACTGGCAGCCTTCCTCTCAGCTTCAGTTGAAAAATCTATATCTTCATATTTAATTGCCCTATGTCCCTCAGCCCTTCTCTTTGCTCTCGCCAGTGCGACGATAATAACTATAAGGATCAGTATCACCGCAAAGACCGCTGTCATGAAGGCGTTGGGATTCGATTCATAGAGCGACTGAATGAAGGATCCGATGCTCCCTATCCAGTCTGCAAATGAGTTGAAAATATTCAACAGATCTCATCCTTTCGTCGAATTATCGGGGCGCATCAGGACACACGCCCCCACTATGACTATAGATACTAGGATTATACATCAGATGTGTCTATTTTGCAACGCAGGAGCAAAAAAACCCCATTCCGCTCGTGACCGTGAGTTAGTGCGCACTGAAACAGCATTTCAATACGCCCATTGCGGGGCCCCGGTCCCGGAAGATCCTGCGGTACGGGGTGTAAACGGTAAACTAAAGTACACAGATCATCGCCATAAAGTGCGCACTACCTGAACCATATGATAAAATCCGGTACCTATGGCAAAGGACGGCGGGTCCGCCGCTGTCTGTAACATTACTTTCCAGGCAAGACAGATTGAGCTGACATAAAAGGTACACACCGCCACATGCCGAAGGCCATGTACAAAAAATAACCATATTCAACTGAATTTCATTGTTGACAAACCACCTAAAAGATGTTAAGGTACTTATGTTCCAATTGAATACGGGATCGATGTGGACCATTAGCTCAGCTGGAAGAGCACCTGACTCTTAATCAGGGTGCCCAGGGTTCGAGCCCCTGATGGTCCACCAGTTTCTAGAAACCCCGAGGATTTCTCCTCGGGGTTTTTCTTTTCCGAGAACCCTTGATTTTCAAGGGGTTTGACGTTTTTTTAGATGATTAAAGCCTAAATAACGGGTTGGAGTTATAAATTTTACTTTGTGTACCTCTGTGTACCTTTTTGGAAAAGGTACACAATTATACAAGCGTTTTTTAACAGGAGAGCGCTGCTTCAACAAGTTTTACCTTTTCTTCGTCTGAACTCCTGTCATAATAGTAGTTGGACATCGTAGTTCTCTCGTCGCGATGGCCTACCATTTCTCTTACGGAATTAACGTTGACATTTCCGTCCAGCAAAGTAGAAATATATGTTTTTCTTGCTTTGTGCGAAGATTTTTTTACGATTCCGAGCTTCTTGCAATACTTTTCATACAGTTCTCTTGTCGGAGTGTATCCGCAAGGTTCACCGTTTATCGAGAAGATATAGCCGTCGGTTTCACAGTTATGATCGTTCTGATACTGTCTGCAAAGTCCTATTATTCTCTTCGCTTCTGTGGTAAGGATCACTCTTCTGTCACCATAAGTTCCCTTGGTATAATCAACGACTTCATTTGAATCTCTGCGAAACATTCTCTGGACCGTAATGAAGTCGCCATCGATATCTTCGTATCTAAGTACTACGAGTTCCCCGATACGCACCCCTGTTTCGAACTGAAAAAGCACTGCCAGCGGCGAAAGCACGTATCTTTTAACTTCGTTTTCAAAGTCAGACATCGCAAGCTTCTTCAGCTCACGAAGTTCTTCCCTGCTGTAAACCTGGGTTTTGCTTTCCTGCTTCTTCTCCGGTTTGAACAGATGCCTGTCTTTGATTTTGACTTTTCTAAACAGATTTGTCTCGATTATTTCAAGATCTACCGCATAATCAAGAACCTGATTGACTATCGTTGCAACGTTCGTGAATGCTTTATGGGTCAGCTCTCTTTCTCTTATGAGCTTATGTGCCCACTCATCCAGGTCCAGTTTCTTCAGTCTCCTGATCGGGATCTTGATTATTGGGGTCCCCTCATAATATGATTTCCAGTCCGACTTCAGTCTGGAAATATATGCTGGGGCACTGGTATGAAGTGCTTTGAACTCGAGCCATTGAGGATACAGCTTCTCTATCGTTATAGCATCGAGTCTTTTATGTTCCGAAACACCGGTGTAGTATTCATACAGAGCATGCTTCAGATCTTCCAAGGAAGTTCTTTTTATCTTTCTGCGCTTGTCTGGCTTGGTGTCATCGGGTAAGTTCGTGTACCATTTACCATCAGAACCTTGATATATGCTGTACGGATGCTGTTCTAAGATTTGATCCATTTGGGATTTCTTCATATTATCTTCCGCATCATCCAAGTCTATTTTACCACTTTGGATCAGAAATGCTAATATGTCCTCGGCAGAAAAAGATGCCGATGATAGATTTATTCTCTTAGTATCCGGAATACCTGCCATACAACGGCACCTCCTTTCCACCAGTAATGATCATCGGCCCGGAGATCTGTCCCGAGCCTCTTTATATTTATATATGTAGCTTATACATATATCTCCACTATCTTCGTCATCAGCATCTCCGGGTCAACGTCACAGATAATGCCGAAATATTTAGATCTGAAAAATCTCTCGCATTCCCTTTTACAAAGGAATGCACTATAGTCAGCTGGATTCTTTTTTAATCTCTTTGCTGCTTTTCGGAAATCCTTGCAGGCTTCAGCCACTATGCCTTCTGCCAGTGATTCATAGTAATAGTCATGCGTGTAATCCATCTCTATCTCTCCTTATACCTTTCATATCCTGATCATTTTTATCATAGGCGTGCCGGGACGGATGATAACCATCCCTGACACGCCTTGCTTCTTTTATCTCCGATCTGCATTTGTCCTCGACACCCCCGGATCGCGGGAAGTCATTCAGGCGGCAGTCAGCTTTCTGCCTCACGGGTCTTCGCCCCTCTGAGGGTCTCTCAGGGCCGCCCTCATTGCGTGATCCTGCATCTCTGCGGGGCTGTGACTGGACGGGAGTATCATTGTCCTTTCCGATGGTCATTGCGCATGTAGGGGACTATCCTACTTTACAGCCGGATGATTATTCGCTCGCCTTAAAGGGTCATGGCGCATCCGCTGACGGCGCTTACACTTTCGTGATATCGGAAAGAAAGTACCTGATGAATGGGTATTAAGTTGTCCAATGAAGGGTCTCTTATTTACCCTCCTATATATAGGCCACGGGAAGGTCAAAAATTAGAGGGTCTTACAGAAAGTTTTTCAAACTTTTTTTCGCACTTTTCAGTCTTTTGTATACTGCGTCGGGAGTGATCCCCTTCGATACAGCAAAATCAGATATACTCATTCCATAAAGACATATCTCATTGATCACTTCCTGCTGTGTCTGATTCAGGAATGCAATCGCATGCATGATTCTCTGCTCGTCTTCTTTAAGGATCATTAAATCTGGCAGTTCGGGATCTTGAGAAATAAGAACTTCACTCCTATCATCGAACATATCTAACGAGATATGCCTTCTTGTTTCAGCATGATCGTTGTTATATTCTCTTTTGTCTAATTCCAGCAGAACTTCCATCCATTCCTTGCTGACTTCAACCTCAACGGTTTCATCTAAAAATTCATAATTGTATTTCATTTTTTCCTCCTGATTTTTCTGAAAGTGATAACTACTAACGAAAAATCAGGAAGTTAAGGCGATCTGCCTTTGTTGGTCATTTGTACACGCATCTGCCATGCTCCTTTCTTCGGTGTCTGGCAGACGCGCGCAAATCAGGGCATAATAAAAGCCCCACACCTATTTGGATGTGAGGCTCATATGCTCCTTATATTATTCATTTGTAATTTGCTGCTGATCTCCCAGCATGTACATTGTAACCCCTAGACTCTGTCATGTCACTACCGTGGTACTTGTCTTTGTTACTGCCGGGTTTGTTGTCATCTTTACTGTCATGGAGACTGTCATGCTTACTGTCACTGTTACTGTCATCCTTACTGTCATGCTTACTGTCATTTTTCAAATTGCCATGGATAACTGGGATCCGTCCGGCTCCCATTCGAGCAACAGATCATGTCCCTGTATCTCAGCCTTATATTCGAGAAATGAGAGGCCGAAGAGCACTACTGCTCTTCTCTTCTTCCTGTAAAAGCTGCTCAGCGACATATTAAGTACTTCGCACGCTTGCTCATTTGTATATTCGAATGAGTTCATATAGCACGTAGACAGAATGCTTACGAAGTCAGGCCCATACTTTCCGTAACTGTAGACCTTGCACTTTAATGCATCCATTATACGGATCATATGGCCGGTCTGAAGTATACTCCTGATCTCTCTTTCGTATTTATCTCTCTTTGAATCCGCAGTGAAGTATTCAAGTTTAATCAGTGATTCCTCCATCACTCTCATCTCTTCACAAGGATCGTAGTACTCACCGTCTGAGTAGCAGATCTCATTGACTGTATCGTTCGCCTTCGAAGTATTGCAGCTGCAAACGTCATGGAAGATCTCCAGCAGCCTTCCCCCTAAAGCCGCCATCTCCTCCTCGTCAGTCATCGCAAGAGAACATTTCCTCTGTATTCTCTTATCTACGTCTGTAAGATAACTGCGCATCACCAGGTCCTCCTTTCCATTCTCAAATTCTCAAAATACAACCCGGTCATTTTTTTCTTTAGATTATCAACTCCTAATACCTTAAACACCATGCCTTATTTCCTCCCTTGTCACATGATTATTTCATCAAACTGAGTTTGTCTGTTCCGGGAAAGGGAAAAGAACCCGGATCAGCTCATTCAGCTTGCTATGTGAATTCTGCGCTTGGATTTCCTCATCCTTTGGAGCTCTTCTCTTACGTTCTCCATCGGCATGCCGCAGGCCTCCATAACATCTTCTATGTCTTCCTCTGTCAGCAGTCCGTCGAAAACCATCATGAGTGCGACACCTGCGACTATATTAAAAATATCTGTATCTTCATCAAAGTCGACCCCCATTACTGCATTTTCGTCCTTAGAAACGATTGCAGTATGTTTTTCTTTGCTGTATGTGACATCAAAACCTTTTAATTCGAATTTCATGTCCACTCCTCCGTCACATCTTTACCAGTTTCCATTCAAGCCTATTGCCTGTAAATTCCAAAAGGTATCTCCGGTACTGTCCCATTACAGTACTCTCGCAGTCATACTCCACAGTAATGATCTCACCCCATTTTCGCTTTCGCTCAGATATGATCCTGTCCACATTGATAGTGATCACCCTACCGTTATCAAGTTTATGCTTGAACTTTACAGGTTTGGGATAAGAGCAGTCTTCATGGAACACAGACACCATCTCTACCGGTCTGTTTAGTCTTTTCATATGGTCACCTGCTCTCTGTCTCTCGTGATGGTCATAGTATATCACAGTCATTTCCAAAAGAGAACATATGTTCTTGATTTTTATCAAAGCAAAAACAAAAGATGACAAATATATGTCATCTTTGCTTTCGGTTATAAAAGTCGCCTGCTCTGAGTTATTGGGTTATTCTCCATAATGTGAGAACATACCATAAACAAGAACTGTATTGTCACCTGGTATTATTTCATATACAATTCTATGCTTAATGTTAATTCTACGTGAAAACTTTCCGCTTAAATCAGCTTTTAACTTTTCAAAGGGCGGAGGAATTCTGTATGGATCTTCCTCTAATTCATTGATTATTCTCTTTGCTTTATTATCCAACTTTGCTGCTTTGAGTAATTCCGAGTCTCGTTGTGCCTTCTTTGTAAATACGACCTGCCACCTTACCATAATAAAGCCTCCTTTCCAACTAGTTCGGAGTCTTTGTTGGTATGCTGTATAGTCTCATACATCTCTATATCATTTTTCACATATAATGTCTCTAAAGAGGAGCTGAAAATATCCTGCAGGTTTTCTCCCCAAGGTCCAACAGCCGTGCCCAAAGATAAACGCCTTTCCATATCTCTACTGACTGTTTTGATTGCCTTATATAGGTCTGGACAAAATGCTGGATCTTTCTCTAAAAGCCATGGTATTTTCCCCATAGATAATATAGTCAAGGCCTCTGCTGCACCTATATCGCTTTCAAACCCATGTCCATGTAAATTTCGATACGAGCAGAAGAGCATCCCCTTTTTTAGAGCTTCCCCGAAGCCAGGAATGGAAATAGCAATCAATGGAAAATCGCACAGTGTCCTTGACAAGATTGCAGTGACCAAATATGTAGGTATAAAGATATAGTCTACTCTGTTATCGGAATCCATCCCTTCATCGTTAGGTACAATAGACCAACTTCCTTCTTTTGTTCTTCCTAACGACCCTCTTTGTCCTGTAACAAAAGACTCTATTAAAGATTGGAATTCCTCCTTTGCATGCCGTCCTTTAAGGTTTATCTCGCCGGCATCCATTTTTTCAAGGATTGTTCTCAAATCCCGATTGAATCTTTCAAAAGCCTTAATGTCCACGCTTTCAAATGGTTCAAACTTTTTTAACATATTGTCTCCTTTCTCTACTCCAGCACCGCTTTCGCCATATCTCTGAACTCAGTAACGGCCTTCTTCGGGGTCATTATCCTTATTCCCCCGCCGAAGGTGAATACCCAGGCGTAAAACGTTGGGCTCAGCGATACTTCCACGGTAGCGATAAAGCTGTCCTTGGCTGCAGGTTTCATTTCGAAATCCGGCCCGAACCGATCCACAATATACTTCATGAGTTCGTTCTTGCATTTCAGCCTGACTTCCACGGGATCTCCGTCATACATCTCAAAGATCCTCTTGGAGTATGCGTCCAGACTGAAGTCATCTGGTTTCTTGACTGCTTTCTCTTTCAGTACCTGCGGCTTATATAACCTGTCTGTCCTGAAAACAGATACATTCTGATGCTTATCAGACCAGCCGACCACATAATAGTAGTCCTCATTCCAAAAAAGGGCGTATGGGCTCAGCTCATAGACTTCACCGTCGTTACGCAGCACCTTGCCTTCTTTAGGCGTGTACTCTGTGTACTGGAAGGAAATCTTTTTCTTGGAGTTGATCGCCGTATTCACCACGTCAACCGTGTAGTAGATTTCTTCGTTGTCTGTCTTGGCACGGTGAGTGGCATAGATGTTCCTCTTGAGTTCCTTGCGCTGATACTGGCTTGTAAGGTTACCCAGCTTCTTGGCGAGATCGCGGCTCTTCTTGGACGTGATGAAACGCGATGATGAAACTGCATCTATAAGAAGCTTGACTTCGGCAGCCTCCATTTCACGCTGCCCCATAAAATATTTGACCGGTCTGCTTGGAACACGCACTATATCGTAACCCAGGTCCATCAATAGTCGGATATCGTCGCGGACGGTCATGTGATTGGCAAGAACATCATGCTCCTTAAGATATTGGAAAATATCATCATATGTTACCTGATGGTCCTCATCGGTATTCTCGTAGAAGAACTTGTAAAGAACTAGAAGGCGAGTTTTCTCGGAGTTTGGTGCCTTGGGCGGGCGTTTAGTTGTGTTAGCTTCTTGGTCTTTCATGATAATGCCTGTGTTATTTGCTCGTAATTAACTGCCTGAAGATATTCTCCCTGTGATACTGGAGGAATCCTTTGTGCGTATCCTCAATCCAGCGAAGTTTCATGTCATTAGACAGCCCAAAGATCTTTATTGTGGAATCAGACAACCTTTCGGAAATCAGGATTGTTCCGTCATCTTTAAACGAAATGTATCCTGCGTCAAATAGTGCATCCAGATTTGGTGTAAGCAGCAAGCCATTAAACTTGTTTGAGCTTTCGCTATTAAGCGTACAATCCCTCCATGGTTTTATATGTGATGCTACCAAAAGATCGGTCTGTTTACACCCCGTAACCGAACACTCTTCTCCCCAGTATTCAACTACTTTTCTCCGGAACTCACTTTGATTCACCCTTGTCTTGACTACAGCCAGCTTTTCTTTTTTCCCGGTTTGGTCTTTAACTGTTGTCTCTTCTTCATCACATTCAAAGATGTAATTCCTCACATCTTTATATTTCCCGACTATCCAGGCAAAAGAATGAGCATCCAAAACACTGATATGGTCCCTGTACGAAGAATACAGGTTTGCAAGTTCCCTTAGTGTGTCGTTGTACTGTACGTACTTATCATAGGTAAATCGTCCAAAACAAGTTGAGTCCACTCCAAGATCATCGAACGCCTTTTTAAACACAGTAGGCCTGCATGGATAATATCGGTCCGGATCTTTAATAAAAAACAAATAGGCTATCATGTCATACCTTCGCCCAAAAAATCCAGCAAGGTCCTCTGCAGTCTGATCATCGTTTTCAGTGCAAAACAACCTCTGAAGTAAGTTTCCTCCAGTTGTTGTGTCCTCCAGCAACCTTTCTTCAAAACGAGACTTTTCCCTCCAGTCTACAAGATTATTCTCGCTTAACTTAATTGCTTTGATTGCTCGTGCAACAATGTCTTCGGGGGATGTTCTTTTATCCCATTTTTTAATCTCTAAGATATCAGCCGTTTTTACATAGACGGCAGGCTTATAGCCTTCCATATAATGCAAATATCCAGATGAGAACGAAACCTTCTTTCCTATCTGCCGAGGCTGTTTTGAAACGTATTCCAAAAATAAGTCTATAATACTTTCGACTCGATCAATATCATAGATGTACTTATATATCATGCTAACCTCTCCATTCCATATGTTAGAATGTAGTTTTTACTCCTATAAAACAGCATCGGCTACTTTCTCAGGATATGATACAAGATACGTGGCTTCATCTAAGTCTGATTCATCGCCGCCATAATCCCAATCACACTCTTCATCTGCAGCAGAGACTATTCTGTCATACAAGTCACTCAATGACTCGCATTCATTTATCTCGTCTCCATCTTCACATGCTTCAACAAGTAAATCGAACTCCTCTTTTGTAACGTCAATCCTTACGGAAACGTCCCCTCCATCTCCTCCACCAAGACAAACTGTTACGGGAAAATCAAGTTTCATTTTCTTTCCTTCCTTATGATTAACTCTTTCTAAAATGATGTCTCCAATTTGGGCATCCGCTTCCTTTTGTCCTATTCTTAATGATAGCTTCCCACTCGCAACCACAAACCGAACATCTCCACCATGCTTTCTTTCCGCTGCCAGGCAGACGATCTTCAGGTTTTACATCGCCATTCTTTTCATAGTTCCATTCTTTTGCTATGTCTGGAAATAGTGTCTTCAGATCATTTACGCCAACCCTTGGAACCCTTCCGCTGCAGCATGGGCATCCTATTCCCTGCGTTCTACTGTTAGGTGATGCTTCCCACTCATGACCACATACCGGGCAAAGCCACCATACGGGCTTGAATCTTTTTTCTGTAATATCAGTTGGTTTTAAATCACCGTTTTTGGTTGGATGCCACTGTTTAGCCAGTTCAGGATTTTTATCTGCCAGTGATCCTCTTTCGGAGACCCGTTTTGCAGTAAACGTTTTGCCCTTTTTTTCTTTAGAACATTCGGGACAACCGCTGTTTCGTTTACCACCTCTATGTATTACGGTAGTTTGCCATTCATGCCCGCATTTATGGCACTTCCACCAAACGCGATCGTTTGAATTAATACCGAACATCTCGGGCTTTAGTTTACCGTTTCTTTCATAATTCCAGTCTTCTAGTAAATCAGGCCGGAAATCAACCAAAGAATTCGGAATGACACTCATATATGATGACCTTATGTCTATTTCATCTCGTTCAATGTCAACAATAATCCTACTGTAGTGCTGCAGTGGATTCTTTCTAGTCCACATATTGGATTCCGGATCTATCCTATTCAGAATATCTTGGACAGCACCCTGAAGATCCTCTTTATTCTTCTTTCGTATATGGTACGTGGCAGTCGAATTATCCCAGTCTCGTTCTTTTGTTTCAATAATTCGAATCAGCTTTATGCCCTTTTCAGAACAAATTCTAAACTTCTCCTTGTCACGTCTTTTATTGTCTTCTGCTTGATGCCAGTTTATGCCATCAAATTCTATTCCAAGCTTGATATCAGGGACGTAAACATCAAGTTCCATTCCGTTATCAAATATATCTTTGTACCGGTTTTTTGTGTTTGGATACAGTTGTTTTACATAGTAATAAATGGCCTGCTCGAAAAAGGAAGTTTGGAACCTCCTGAAGCACTCAGGACAACCCGTTCCTTCAGCCCTGTCATGCGGCGTTGCTTGCCATTCGTGGCCATACTTACATTGCCACCAATATTTGTTGCCGTTCTTCTTTGAAATAGTGTTAGGCGTAACGTCCCCATTTTTAGTAGGATGCCATTCTTTAGCTATTTCGGGATAGAGTGTTGCAAAATCATTAATTCCTGATACCGTTTTATGTCCGGAACATATAGGACAACTGCCGAGGTTTCTGGATACTCTCTTGTGTATAGTCATGTCATAACTATGTCCGTTATTGCACTTCCACCATGCCACCTCGTTTGATCCTGGTGACACCTCTTCTGGGCTAATGGCATTCTTATTGTAATCCCAATATTTCAGCGCTTGTGGAACCTTGGTAGCTAAATCATTAAAACCTTTTAGCACTCGTCGACCAGAACAATATGGGCAACCAGAACCACGCTTTCGTGTTGCCAGTCTCATATCATAACTATGACCTAACGGACATAGCCACCAGACTATCTTGTTGCTTCCAATAGAAACTTTGTCTGGTTTTAGGCCCATTTCTTCATTTTTTTCATAATCCCACTCTTTCAATAGATCAGGATACTCGATTAAATACTTCTTTGGTTTCATTAATGATCAAACTATATAATACTTATAGAGATAACAGGCCAATACTTACATGACTTCTGCGATTGGTTTCCATACGTTATCGTTAAGCAAGTTCTCGTCCCATTCTGTAGTTGATATCAATAGTTTTGCTCCTATATTACGAACAAAACCCCATTTAATATCGGGATGCTGTTGCCCATATTCCTTTAAAGCGTCAAACTTCTGGGCTGCATATTTATCAATATTCTGCGATGAGCCATCAGCTCCAGCACCACCTTTAGTCTCGATGATCCATTTATCGCCATTTTTAAGTTGGATGATGTAGTCGGGGTAAAAATTATATCTCCTAAAAGTAACCCTGTATACAATGGAGAAGAAGTCTTGTCCTTTATCCCCATTCTTGTATACCCACTTGACATCATCATTTATCTCGCACCAGTTTTCAAAGGTTATCTCGGGTAAAGATCTATTGGGTTGAACAAGAATGTCATTGGTATATCCCATAAATACATTCTTTTCGAGCAATGTGCCACCGCTACTCTTATTATGCTTTTTATAATCTTGCATTTTGGGAATAGACCACTTCAACTTATCAGTCTTTATATCGACCAGTTCAATTCCCGTTTTGTCGATATCACGTAACAAATCTGCTAGTATTTCCCAGTTATTTACAAGAAATGCGCTATACTCTCGATGGCCCATGTCTTTTATAACTTTATACTGCTTATCTATCTGCAGATCTTCATCTGAGAAAAGCGAAATTTGACCGCCATCGCCAAACGGAACTTTCATCCTGGATGAATCAAACAGAATAGATAAAGCTTTACTTGAAATCTTTTCGTCTATTCCAATTGCTTGAGCTATTCTTCTTTTTGCATCACGTATAACCAGACCATCATCGTGAATGTTTATTTCGTGCTCCCCGCAGAAGGTGGTCTTGAGTTTTGTGATATCATGGGTGGTCCTTGCAAATCCTTCGACCGCCCTCGTCTTTAGTTTCAGGCCAAACGTTATTCCTTTTGAAAGTTCTAATTCCTTCTTGGAAAGGAATCCATTTTGATCTAAGTCGCACTCCATTAACAACTTTTCTCGAATTGCTTTTACTACTGCCTCCTCATCTAAAGCATCTTTATCACTTTCTGCAAGATATTCATGTTCTAATATAAAGCTCGGAGCATCATCCTTACGCATATATCTACTGATATAGAAAGAGTCATTAACACTAGATGTTAATCCCTCATTAAATTTTTCATCTAGCGTATAAACGTAACAGTGGTCAAGTAATTCCGACTCGTAGTGATGGCGTTCCGGCATGCGCCTGATTCTTCCAATTGTCTGTATGTCAAAAGTTTCAGTAGTACCTTCACGTAGTTTTACTAAAATCTTTGCTCGAGGGCAATCCCATCCTGTTGCAATTGCTTGTTTAAAAAGCAGGAAGGCATATTTGCCGTTTAGTTTCGATAACTCCTCTGGATTGTTCGGGTGATCTCCGCTAAACCATGATGTTACGAGACCGTTTTTTTCCGTATAGCCCATATTTGCCAATTCTGCTTTGACTTTTGCAATCCATTCGTCGCTGCCGTTGGAAAATTGAATGAGAACTAAAGGCCGTATATTAAGGTTACGTTTATCATATTCTGCTTGTATTTCTCTTCTCTTCCTATCTGCCATTTGAAGCAAAAGAAGATCATCCACGTAATTATCATTATAAGCAGCCTGCATTGTTAGGTCTTCATTAATAGAAATACCTGATGTAATTAGACCTGCAGCTATTACTTCATCATCGCTTATTACTTCTTTATATCCCCCTGTTGTCTTTGTTGTTGCAGAAATACGTAGTATGTGCGATGGTTTAAATATATTCTCATACATTTCTGCAGCTTTTTTATTAAGATGTTCTTCATCAATAATCATGAAAAAATCTAAGCATGCAGTCCTACATTCTATGATTTTTTCCAAAAGATTTTTGTCTTCTCCATCCCTCAGTACAATATTTGTTGATTTGTTTATTTTGTCCCAATTTATGAAATAGACGCCTCCCGAGGGACGATAATTTGAAATAAAGCCAAATAAATCCCCCGTATTAATTCCTGCTGTAAAATCTTCAAATACTTTTCTTGACTGATTCTGAAGCCCCCCTGCACCTGGGCATAACCAAATAAAGACCGTATCTGGATTTTCTTCTAGATAGTCATCAATCAGTTTTGTTACTAAAACCGTTTTTCCAGATCCTGTTGGTGCTTGTAAAATAAGTTTTGTATTATCCGCGCAAGCCTTTAAAAGATTGTTTTTATGCAATTCCTGAAATGGTAATAGTGTTCCATTAAACATACTCCCCAACCTCCTTTAGCTCTTGGCTGAAAAACTCTCTTGGGATATAGCGGAAGTTTTTTTCTCTAAGTTTTCTCAATTCGGTTGAATTGAAAACTATGTTTTCATTTACCCAAACACATTCAATACCTTCTGAAACCGCAGAATCATTAAACACTCTATTGAAATCACTTTTGCTAAGAATAAGTACATTTTTCTTGTTGTCAATTTCCCTTGCGGTCTTTAATTCTATAAGCTCTTTAATGTGTAAGCAGAGCATATTTGAAAGCAAATAGTCATCTGGTTTTCGCGGAATCCAATCGCATTTAAAATACTTTACATTCGCATCGAACCCATCTGCCATAGGCAGATTACTGCCAAGATAATTGCCTTTTAGTGGCTTTCCGTGTACATCATGGCCTTCAATTGAACAAATACTACGTGGCCAAGTAACATACTTAGCTATGCCATGTTCTTCCCATTCTTTATCCCCTTGATAAATATTCCTTTCTTTAAACAACTTTTGTTCTTCTTCAGATAATTCATTATTTGTAACCAAAACACACTTTCGTTGCCCTTTATCTTCTGCATTAAGCAAATTTACGGCATGTAGAGTTGTCCCTGATCCGGCAAAAAAATCCACGATAATAGCATTGGGCTTATTAGCCACAAAATAATTAATACAGTCACGCACTGCATATAGCGATTTTGGGAAATTAAAACGTTCACCAATCATTGATTTTAAAATTGTGGAACCATAGACTGTTGCATCATGCGAATCTCTATTCCACTGTGTTGCAGGAATCATCTCTTTTCCCTTAGGATAATGAGCCATAACGTACCCATTAGCATCTATTCCGTCAATAATAGCTTTTCCAGAGTTTAAATCATTTATTATTCCTTCCGTAAGATAAGACAAAGAATACTTGATACTTTTTTTCGATCTTTTTACCGATACTTTTAAATAGCCTTTTTCATTTAGTTCTCTTGCTGATCCGGGGGACAGACACCAAATAGTCTCATCACCGTTTTTAGTCAATGGAAAAATGGTTTCACAACCATCAATATCTGATATTGAATGCCTGTCCAGTTCCAGGGGCATCGAATCTCCTATTATTTCAATCTTATCAGTTTCTTTATTAATGAAAATAGGATAGAAAAGATTCGGCCTATCTTTTCTCTTCCAATTACCGCGAGAGAAACCTCTCCAGGGAATCGGCTCACTTTCATTTGATACTTCTCTCACTATAGTTGCGGTGCCAAATCTTAAAAAGAAGATAAACTCATTTGTTCTAGAGAATTCTCCTAATCGATTTGAGCCTCCATGATGAATATTAGAGCTTATCATTTGCATGGTTGCTTCTGGGAACAACTCTTCTAACAAACAACCCAGATGTAAATACTCTTTCTCATCAATTGTACAAATAAGAACAGAATCGTAGGGATTCAATAATCGTTTTGCAACTAATAAACGACTTTTCATCATAGACAACCACTTACTATGCCTATAATCGTCATTGCCATCAACATAATCATTGTTATATTTCCAATCACGTGCACCAGTATTATATGGCGGGTCAATATATATGCAGTCCACTTTGCCACGATGGGTTTTCTCCAACAGATAAAGTGCTTGAAGATTGTCACCCTCGATAATAAAACTCCATGGCAATTTCTCGTTCTTGCACAGCCTTCTTTCAGGATCTGCTATAAGAACAGGGATATTGTCACGCAACATATCATCAACAGCCTCAGAGTGTTCTTCCCAAACCAAACCATATTTTTTTTCACGCAGAGCATTCTCTATCTCATTTAAAGCGGCTATTGAAACATCATCATTATGTAACTGCTTCAATTCCTCTAACTTAGAAATCATGCGATCTCGACGTTCTTTTGAAAGATTAGCCATTCTTTTCCTCTTTCTATATTACAAAAACTGATATCAATACATTTTTATTATACCATCTTGCCACTTTTCTGACAATTGCTATTACCTTTTCTCCCTGTTTTTATGCTAAATATCTGTCATAATTCGACAAAAACAGCCTAAACCTCCGAATCTTCACTCCAGAGGTCTTAAAGGCTGTTTATTATCATTCTGTAATATGTCGTTTATGTCGGATTTTGGTAGTTATTCTTCCGGTTGTGGTATGGCAGCAGCAGGATATGCAGGTATCCCATATCCCATGATCATGCTGCTGGTAATGAAGTATGTTCGTCTCTTACACCTGTCGCCAGAGTTTCCTTCGATGGTATAGACATATGTGTCATCACTGCTCTCTACGATTCCGACATGGTTGCCGTATCCGTCTCCATCCCAGTCAAAGAAGATTATATCCCCTGGCTTTGGATGATAACCTCTTCCTTGCCACTGTCCGCGGTTTTGGAACCAGTTGATACCGGTGCCTACTCCTGCAAACTTAGGTATGATCCCGTCTGATATATATCCGCATTGGTTCGCACACCAGGATACGAAGCAGGCGCACCATTCAACTCTGTCATTGAAGCCATACCAGCTCCAGTATGGCTCTCCTCCAATGTTTCCCACCTGGCTTGCAGCTACTGCAACGATCCCTGCATCTCCGATTCCTTCGAAACCTCCCAGGATATATCCTTCATTGTTCTCATCTCCCAGAATATAGAAGGCTGATCCAAAGAACGTGCAAACAATTATCGCAATTAATGCGACACTTCCCGCTACAGCAAGGGAGCCCGTGATGAACTTTGAATCTCTTATGACTCTTCTTAAGGATGCAAGTATCCTCTTTCCGCTTCTTTCGGCTTTACGGGTTACACTCTCTCTTGCTTTCCTGATCTGGTATTGTCTCTTAAGCATGGATTCGGCTTTATCTCTTGAGATTCCCTGAGTCAGGTCCGGAGATCCAGTTGTTCTTCTTCGGGACTTGCCAAATTGGCAAGTCTGACTTGCCATATTGGCAACATTACCCGAATGACTTGCCATATTGGTAACCTCACTTGCCGGATTGGCAACATCTCTTCTTAGACTTGCCAAATTGGCACTTTTTATTCCCTCCATATTGCCAGATTGGTAATACTCTGTTGCCATATTGGCAACTTTTCTCTTTTCACTTGCCATTTTGGCAAGTTCCCTGCCTCGTTCAACAGCATTTTCCCCGGTATGTTCGGCTGCATATACTGAGTCTTCAGCCATACTAAGCGTCTTTTCTTCTGCATATGCAGTCTCTGTCTGATCATCACTTTGATCGAACCCTATGATCTGCTCTTTTCCTTTTATGCTTGCCTGTTTCATCCTGTCTCCGAGCATGGAGGCCCGGTCAATCGTCTTGACCGAGCCTACTCTGGATTCCCTTGTCTTTATATCTCTCATGAAACACCACCGGGCCTTACGCCTTCGTTGAACTTTGTCGTCATAAGCTGATACAGTTTGGTATCTCTCGGAATGCTGTTCTCGAACGGTACCAGGTTCGGTCCCATCTTTATGAGACCGTGTCCGGGGTCCACATTGGTTATGTGGGACATCTGAAGATCGGAGATATTGAGAAGCTTTGCGAGTTCTTTTCTATCCGTCGCCGCCTGATTCAGCATGATGATGAACTCGGAGTTTGACAGCATGGTGCGTGCGGTATGAGACTGGAGAAGATCCTCCACATTCTGTGTGATACCCGTGCAGAAGGCTCCGTACTTCCTTACTCTCTTCCAGAGCTTGAAAAGGAACTGTGCGGAGTATTCATGCATGAAAAGCAGATATATCTCATCGATGAAGATATATGTCTTTCTTCCTTTTTTCCTGTTTTCGATGATCTTGTTCAGGATCGAATCGAGTATGACCAGCATGCTTACAGCCTTGAGCTGCTCACCGAGTTCCAGAATGTCATAGCAAATCAAGCTGTTATTCGTATCAACATTCGTCTGCTTGGAAAAGGTGTTGAGTGATCCCTTAGTGAAGAGTTCCAGTTCCAGGGCAAGGGATTTGGCTTCCCTTTCAGGCTGCCTTAGGAGCTCCTCTCTGAAATCTGCCAGTGTCGGAGGCTTGATGGTATAGTTTGGCTCCTGATACTCCCTGTATACGTTCTCAGTGCAGCGGTCTATGATAGACTGCTGCCCCTTGGTGAACCTGTGTCCAGCTATGATCTGCTCGCATAAACTCATAATGAACTGGGATTTCTCTATGACGGGATCTATCTCGCCGTAATCCCTCGACATATCGAGAGCATTGATGTGGTTGGGGGATGTGGCGGATATCTGTATGACCTCTCCTCCGAGGGCCTTTACCAGATTATGATATTCTCTTTCCGGGTCTATGATCACTACGTCTCCGTCCTTCTGAAGGGCTTTGAGCTCCGCATACCACTTGGCCATCATGGATTTACCAGAACCGGATGTGCCCAGTATGAAGCAGTTACCGTTCATGAGTTCCTCAACGCATGCTATAATCAGATTCTTTGAAATGGCATTCAGTCCGAAGCAAATGCCGTTCTGATGCCTGATCTCCTGAACGCGGAAGGGCATGAATACGGCAAGGCTCTCAGTTGTGAGGGTCCTGAATGCATTTATCTTTCTCACACCGAATGGTACTGCAGTCTTAAGTCCGTCAAGCTGCTGATATCTTAAAACAGCCATCTGGCAGAGATGCTTTCTGGCAGTAGTCAGGATCGCCTCAGTATCGTTATCCAGTTCCTTTAAACTGTCTGCAGTATGGACAACAGTCATAACGGAGAACATCATTCTCTGGTCTCTCGTTGTAAGGTCGTCCAGGAATTCCTTTGCTTCTTTCCTCTGCTGCTCCATGTCATAAGGAACAACGGCGGAGAAGTTATTATTCATGTTCTGCTTCCTCTGCCAGTTCGTTATATTGGTCTCTACCCCGAGAAGCCTCTGCTCGACTTCTTTTACTGCCTCATCCGTGGGAACCGGGACAACATCTATCGAGAACATCAGGTTCCTGTTGATATCGGTAAGTTCCGTTACCATGGAATCCTTGATATATGAAGCGTAGCCTCTCAGGAACAGAACACGACCGAAACGATTTCCGATCTTGAAATAGTCGCTGTTGCATTCAAAAGTGTCAGGGGATATATAGTCGCGGAAGTCGTGACCTTTTCTGGTCTTGTCAGATATATCGAAGTAATAGTCCGTTTCTTCACCGGATCTGAAAAAATCATGATATATCCTGAGTCTTTCCCTGGCATCAAGCACAGTGCACACAGATCCCAAACGGTTGAACTTTGCTATGAGATCTGATGTTACTCTTGCAAAGTAGTTTCTGGCTTCCTCGATATTCTTCTTATGAACAGAGATCGTAATATACTTATCCTGAACGATGGCATTTGCGCCTGTAACCTTATCAAGAAGTATCCTGTTATATTCGCTTCTGTAATCATCCAGGCCATCACCTTTGAACTTCATCATGATCTTTTCTTCAAAGTCTGTCTTATTGAACTTCCTGTTGTTTATGGTGATCTTGGTCGTAGCACCACTGTCCAGGGAATTAAGGAGATCTGAATACTTAAGGAACATCATCTCCTTGTCTTCGCGGGAAGCCACAGCATAGTTTATATCCTCAAACTTGAGCATGATCGAAAACAATCCGTTTTCTTCCATGAATATCCCATCTTTGAATGCGATCCTCATGGGGAATATATCCTGCACGATCTTAGGTATCCTGAACTTCACCCTGTCCTGTTTTATCGTATTAGACAGTGTCCTTATCATTTCTTTCCCTCCTTTAATAACTTCCAGTAGATGTTGGTGTTTCCGAAAAGCAGTCTTTTCGGCATTAGTATCTGAGATCTTATCCAGGCTATGACGAACTGTTCTGCTGTCATTCCGTTATACTTTATGAAACCCATGGCCCCGAAGGGAACGGCAGCCAGGATACATACCCAGCTTACCGTTTCCATTGGAAGGACCGGTCTCAAAGCGAAGTAGAAACCGACAGCTGCAATAATAGCCAGGACAGAAAAAAAGAACTGCCTCATGGACAGTCCGAAAAACATACTTTCCGTATATTCCCTTATTTCTCTGTTTATCCTGACTTCCATCCTAGCACACCCTTTCCTGATCCTTTGTGTCTCTTACCATCTCACTCGGGATGGTCTCAAGTGACTTAGTATCCCTGTCATAGTGAAGCACGTTGTCGGACAGGACATCTTTTGGATCCACCAGCTGGTGGTTAGCTTCGTATACCATTCTTCCGAGGTCCACAGGATCCATGCCCGCTGATTCAGGCACTATGAGGAACTCATGAAGTGAGCTGGGAAGCGCGTAATAGTTTTCTCCAAGCTTCTCGGCGATCTGCTCCTTCACTTCCGGATAATACAGAACGGATGCTCCATAGATACCATCCTCAGAAGAGAGGACATACATATGGTCCTTATCGTTATTGGGTATAACTTCATCACTAAGAAGCAGGTTTTCAGATTCCTCAAATCCGAACAAAGTCTCCTGCATAGATCTCATTACGGCAGGAGCTTCCTTTACAGATCCCGCAAGTGCCTTGGTGAATAGTTCTGTCTTGTTGTACTGCTCACTGTCCATGAGCGTTCTTGTTACAGTAGTCTTCCAGTATCCGTCACTGCCGTCATTCACCTTAATGTCAGCCACATATGCGAAGCCGTTTCCTACAAGCATATACGGTACGTTTGACAGGAACTGTCTGTTGCGGCTGACTTCAACAAGTCTTACGGTCAGGCTGTCCTTCACGTTATCGAAGCTGAAGTCCTCCATGATAGTCTCCGGCTTCTGATTAAGTGACTGGAGATAATCCTGTATGGTACGGCTGATAAGTCCCTTGAGAGTGCTCTCTCCTTCCATATACTGTCTGAAAGGCTCATCCATATATATGGTTGGAGACGGCTCATTGTCCTCTCTCTTGAAGGTGATACCGTGCAGTACCTGGTCATTGATCTTGGTCACGGTAGTCTCCTCGAGAGTAATGTTTTTCATGATGTCCGCAGGCATCATCTCTTCGATCTCAGTTCTGGCAAGTTCCATAAATTCTTTGATGTTTCCCATTCTTTTCCTCCTTTATAGTCCTAACATTTCTCTTACTAATCTGTCGCTTATCTTGACTGTTCCTACAAGCACCAGCATATTGAATACCAATTCTCCTATATACTTCCATACCATGGCGGCTGGTGCAGCATCTGCATCCACCTGGGGCGGACTCGCTGCAAACATACTGAAGATCACGCACGCTATCACTATGATGGCACCCTCAAGGCATACTGCGGCATAACCTTTGACGAAACTCTTTCCGATATTCTGTGTCGGCTGTCCTGCAAAGGTCGATAACGGTATGGGAGCTATGGCCGTATACATATATATCCTGAAGAATCTGCCATACACGGTGAGTATTATGATGAAGGACAGCACTGTAACAAACAGTGATCCTATGATTGTCACTGCCCAGAGCGGGATGCTTTCAAAGAATCCGCAGTCCTCTATGGCAGTAACCATCTCACCTGGAAGAGTGGTTTTGGTTGCTCCGCTTATGCCTGAAGTGTTCATGATCCTGGTTATGATCCCTTGAATTATATTGAATATCGCCATCATTAGGCTAAGACCATATGTGACGACACCCTTAGCAATGGCAAATCTAATGAACAGCTTAAGAGCATGCTCAGGCCGTTTGATCTCACCCAGGTTCGCGCTTGTCTTAACAACTCCGGACAAGAAAAAAAGGACCAGCAAAGCCAGTCCTATCGCCTGTAAGGATCCGTTGATATTCAGAATTACTCTCCATATGCCACCACCTTTGAAAGCCGAGGGGGACATTGTGAGAAGCTGCCATACTTCAGCCAACTTCTCATTCCAGGTATCCAGTGTGTTTATGAGGTGCTGTACTACCCAGTTGTCAGACATGGCTTACCTCCTTTCATCACTCCCATACCTTTTTAACTTCAGTCGCAGCGATAAATGAGATTTGGTCAAACGGAATAGTATATCCGCACAAAATATCGCTGAATTCCAAGAATTTCTTCTTTCCTCTTTTAAAATCACCTATTAATCCCTTTTCTACCGGGATATCGTAATCCTCGCCTATGCTTATGACCTCTCCGTTCTTCATGTGCAATTGGTAAATCTGATAATATTTAGGTTCACTTATATTTTCCATTATGATCTCCTTTCTAATACCGCCGTACTGATTCTTAAGCCTACAAAAAAAGCTCCGGCAGCAGCCAGAGCGATGACTATACCTTTATTCAATTGTGGGTCCTCCCTTCTGAAAGTGTTTGTATATGATAAAAGCCGGCACCATGCAAATAGATGTCGGCTGTAAAAAATACTAATTAGATTCTTTGCTTATTCTTATTCTTCTCCCCAAACGTATTCCTTGTTATACTTATCAGCAATCAGTTCGCACAGTTTTCCCAGATATTGAAGATTCATTTGATAGACAACTTCAGGTGAAGGATTGATAAAGCCCGTCTGATCCGGATTCGCTTCAAAAGATCGTAAATCATCTATCAGTTCGTCTCTAACTTTGATCAAGTCCTTGTACCTTTTTTCTTTGTGCATTTCAATAAAACCCATTGGTGATATCATCATGACCTTTATCCTCCTTAGATTGATTCCTGCTAGTTATACTTTTTATCCGCAATCTTCCTCTCATATATCAGTTCTGCTCCTTCCCATGGTTTATCTTCGCACGCCATAAAATCTACAGGCATATCTACTCTCATCAGAATAATCATTGTATTCATACGATCAAAAATTTGTTGCTGATTATCAGTATCCATTTTTACTGCAAACAGCAAGCTGTCTTCCTCGCCGTCATGGATTCCAGTAAACCAGATTTTTTCTACTTCAGGAATATTATTATCGACATATTCCGCCATTGTTTCTCTTAGTCCTGCTTTAATATTTTGTGGATTTACAAAGTATGCATCTTTGCCCGGTGTGTGGGGCTTCGATTTGTGTGCCTGACAATCAGCAAGCAGTCTTGCCACGATATCTCTATTAAGGAAAATACTTCTTTCACCAGGATTAATAATGATGCCCTCAACATTTTCCATCTCCAGAAACTGTTTAAAATACTCATCCATAAAAAACGATATAACAGAGCAGCCACCTGCACCGCTCTCTTCCATCTTGTCCTGACTAGTAAAAATCGGCATGCATATTTTGCCTTCATCATTTGTGAGATGTATTAGCTTCCAGTGAAGATCTTCTTCAGCCTGTATAGTATCTCCAACCTTGATTTTATCAGGGTCGAATATTTTTAAAGCAGCGTCTGGAGTTTCAACTGGAATGAGGATATGACCATCCTGAGCCATCGCTATAATGATTGTGTCAAATAGGTTACTGATTTTCCCGGCATCATCCGGATTCATATAAAACTCATCAATGCACTCCTCAATCAACGGGTTTAATTTCATAAAAGGGTCGTTATTATATAATTCTTCTGACATAACCGAATCCTCCTTTTTTATTATTATATCATCTTTTACTTTTCTGATGTTATTATATGCAAAAGAAGGATATATAAGGTAAACTCGGAAGCGACTTATACAAAGCAAGGTGCATTCATTCTAAATAGCACCTTGCTTTTTAAAATGCTACCCTGTAATCATAGTCAGTATCTCCTTCGTGAATGTGATTATAATTCCACCTGCCAGAGTCAGGAATCCGTTAGCTCTCTGGGACGGATCATGGGACTTAAGAGAAAGTCCTACCTGCATGATACCAAGTCCCAGGAGTATCAGACCGATGGCCCGGATCAGAGAGAATATGAAGTTGGACAGATTGTTCACTACAGCAATCGGATCCCCGTCTGCGAATGCCATCCCTGCACCAAGCGTCATGGCAAGAACAGTTCCTGTATAGACTGCCATGGCCAGACGGTCACTCTTCATATGATTCTTTTCTTCTGTGTTCTTGATCTTAGTCATTTTTTCTTTCTCCTTCCGTACGTTGTATTTCGTTTTCGATTTCATCCTCCGTAAGCAGCTCAAATCTGCTTTCCTGAGGCTCTCTTTTTTCTCCTTCATCTGTATCCACCTGACCTGTTATAACGATGGTTCCCATAGCATCCTTGGTGTCACCATGGATATATGGTTCGGCTTTTCCATCTGCTGAAAGCGCCACATTTGGATGCTTCATGATGTCATACTTGAGATCCATCACAGGTCTTTCTCCTCGTATAAATAATATTGCGTTTCTGTTATCCAACATTCGAACTTCATCTGCTGTCATCAGGTCTCTTCCCTGAAGGGATCCGTTTCTTGTGTATGATCCTTTGGACCCAAACGTTCTGTTAAAGGTATCCTGGTCTATGGTCTCCTTGCCAAGAAGCTCACTCACATATTTATGAGTCGCCTGTTCGTTTCCTCCCAGGTATACGAACTCGTCGCAGTTACCTACGATACTCTCCCACTGCTTCTCAAATAGTGCCTTGAGCTGTGCAAGGTTCTGCAAAATTATACTGACTGATACTCCTCTGGATCTCATTACTGAAAGGATCTTATCGAAGTCATCCGGAAGAGAAACATTTGCAAACTCATCCATAAGGAAATGCACATGTACAGGCAGGCTTCCTCCATACTTCTTATCGGCTACTTCAAATAGCTGTTGGAAAAGCTGAGTATACAGCATCGATACCAGGAAGTTGAAGGAGGTGTCATTATCCGGTATAAGTGCAAAGATGGCATACTTCTTCTCTCCAAGCTGCTCCAGATCCATCTCATCGGTTATTGTAAGTTTAGCCAAGCTCTCAAGGTTGAACTTCTCAAGTCTGGATGCCAGAGTGATCTGAATGGACTGGATAGTCTTTGCAGCTCCTGTATGATAGGCATCATAGTATTTTAACGATATGTGATACGGATCTGTCTTCCTCAGATCATTAAAAAGATTGTCCAATGCACTTGGTAAGTTGTTTACTTCATCGACTTCCCCAGCTCTGATCATCTCCATAACCATTGCAAAATTCTGCTCCTCTACAGGTGCTTCATACAGAAGATAGAATATGAGTGCAAGCAAAAGCATTTGTGCTGCTGTATCCCAGAACGGATCACTGGTTTGCGATCCTTTGGGTGTAGTTGCCTTGAACAGGTTGGTCACAAGTCTCTGTACATCATTGTCATTTCGTAAATAGACGAATGGATTATAGCAGTGAGATCTGTCCATATTAATAAGGTCCAACACTCTAATCTCATATCCCTTTTCTTCAAGTAGGTGACCTGTATCTCTTAACTGCTCACCTTTTGGGTCGAGCACGACAAACGAAGTATTGGACTGCATGAGGTTGGGCTTGCAGTAGAATCTGGTCTTACCTGCACCTGAACCGCCGATCACAATCACATTAAGATTTCTTCTGTGCTTCCTGCCATCAAGTCCGATCCTGACATTCTGAGTCAGTAGTTTATTATTTTCATAGTCGTGGTCTGCATACTTCTTATTCAGTGCAAAAGGTGCACCCCATTTAGCCGAGCCATGCTCCTCACCCCGTCTGTAATTTTTCCTTGACGACAGATAAATGCCTATTCCCATAGCATAGGCCAAAAGGAAAAGCAGCACCGTTCTGATGCTGCTTCCATTCAGCCTTATATCAAATGGATCGCTGAATATATCGTCAATATGCGATGCAATATATACAATACCTTCATTTGAGTATGGAGCTAATACAAGGCCTATCCATATTACTGGTATGGCTCCGACTAAGGCATAGAGTATGAGATCACTCGTCTTTTCTCTCGCGTTCATATCATCTGGCCTTCTCTTTCTCGATCACCGGCACTGCCTTCTTGAGTTCTATCTCCTTCCTGTAGCCTTCCAGCTTATTCCTTACTGATGGCTTCTCAGAATTTGATATCGTCTGCCGTGAGGAGTCTGTCCTGATGGAGTTTGGCCCGGACAGATCTCCTCTTTCTGTCTGAGCCATAGTGGGGTTTCCTCTTCTGGGGAACTTTCTTTCTTTGAATCCATTGTTCACATCAGCTGCATCCACAGTTGTAAGTCTGAACCTCTCTGTTATCCTCTGGATCTTTGATGCATCCTCTACTCTGGAGATGATATCTATCGTAGTATCGTTTTTATCCTTGCTCCTAAGAACTGTATACAGTACTCCATATCGTTTTGCCTCCTGGGCAAAAGTCTTGAGGTCCTTCTGCTGGATCTCATATACTTTTAAAGGCTTGCCTGTCTTAAGCATGGCTGTCAGACGAGATCTGCCTCTGGTCTTCTGCTCTTCATTGAGTGCCGCTGCGATTCTGACTGCTGCAAGCTTGGCCCCCTGACCGGATATCTTAATCGCTACTTCCATTCCTTCCAGTGACATTCTCACTATCTGTTCCGCTGCATCGGATGATACGTTCATCTGATCAACTCCTTTCCATTTCTTTCTCTGTCAACTTCTCTTATTTTTTCTTCCAGAATCCCGGATCTCTCGGCTATGTCATCTATGAGCTTCAGGTCTGACCTTATCCTTTTGATTTGATCTGTAAGATCTGTAATCTTATCCTTCAAAACTTCCTTCTGTTCCTCCGGTATGTTTCGTTTAGCCATCTTTCTGAGTTCTGTTCTCCTGGCCATCAGGTCATCGATTTCATTCGCCTTATCGTTCTTAAGTTTTGTCAGCTCATCTATTGTGGAAATATGATTCTGTGAAAGCAAACTGGCTTCCTTTCCATAGGTATCACAACGAAGAAGTTCATCACGGAAGATATAGTGGACCTTAAGAGGATCCTGCCGGTACTTGGGAAGGTATCCCATTTCATAGCAGACTCTTAGATACAGTTTCTCCAACCCCGTCCTTGTGTTTATCCTATGGATCCGTCTTCTCATATGATAGTTGTTTGGGCGATGATAGTATGCTTCTCTGTACTTGTTCGTCCTTACACTTTCGTCATTGGAATATATCCTTTCAACGATCCTGTCCCTGGTGTATTCGAATCCAAGCCTGTAAGTTCTTATCGGTCTTTCCCACCCTGGAACAGTAACGGTCCAATACTTCCTGTTTTGGTCGAACTGAAAACTGTATCCCAGAGCCCTGAGTTCAGCTTTAAACTCCTCCATATTGAGACTTCTCTTCACAGCATAGTCAATGGCATCCCTTGCAATATTGTATCTTACAGGATCACCATTCTTTTCTCTCATATACAGATTGTATGGGATCCGCTTACCCTGAGTTTTTTCAATCACCGAAAGCCCGTGTTCTTTGCAAAGCCTGTCTGATACCCTAACCATATCCAGCCAGCTGTAGTTTGTTGTATGGAACCTCTTGCCATCAACAAATGACACGCTGTTTATAACGAAATGGTTATGAACATGATCTGTGTTAAGATGAGTTGCAACTATTACCTGGAACTTGTCTCCCCAAAGTTCCTTTGCCATCTGCACACCTATCTCATGAGCTTCTCTGGGAGATATGTTTTCTTCGAAGCTTTGATACGCATGGAGTGCTACAGTGCCTCCCTCCTTGGCGAACAGTTCCTTGACCAGTTCAAATTCTTCCTTGGCATATTCCCTGGTGCAGTTGATTGCAGTGGTATATGCATGACTCTCTGTTTTGACATCATCGTCTGCATAGCCAAGTACATCTTCTAGGTCTTCATTAGAAATATATCCTGCTACCTTCTCAGGGTTGTCAGCATAATCTATGACAGTTCCGGCATTGCCTCTCACCTTCCATATCTTTGTTACCGCCATTCTATCTTCTCCCTCTCTCCTTTGAGATATCTCTGTCTTATCTCAAATGACAGCTTCTTTAGATCTGCAGCTGTCTCAGTCAGAACTGTTTTGATATCCAAGTTGTTGACGATTTCAGATGTCAGCTGCATACGGTCAGCTTTCTGTATGAGTTCGTTCAGGGCTTTATAGAACTCTTCACCCGGAGCAGCCGGAGGATGATATCCTCTTATGAGCATCCTGATAAGTGCGGATTCTGTAAGGCATGCCTTTGATGCTTTCCAGGATAGTTCTTCGGTCAGTTCTTTGGTCATCCAGAACTGCTTCTTGATCCCTTTTCGTCCCATGTTATCATCCTCCTTTCCAAGTAAAAGAAAAATCTCGCTTATGCGAGGTGAAATTAATAAGCGACATACTCTCTTTTACAAAAGTATGCCGCCATCATATTTGATTCTTTATCTGTTCTGGTCATTACTTCTCGAATGACGCAATATCTGATACATCCCTCTTCTCATTACGTACATAGTCCTGGTTATAAGGGAATCTTGCTACTTTGGCCCTGACCCTCATCTGTCTTGTTCCCGGTGTTCCCCAAAGCACTTCAAGTTCGCGTCCTTCTTCAGCATATTCGCTGTCAATGAACCCAAGTGAGATCATGCTATTGTAGGTGTAGGAGATGATACGGCCTGAGCTGATGCCTATCTCTTTATCTTTATCGAATACTTTATCTGCATTGTAGCTGAATCTGAATTCTCTGCATGTCACAGAATAGTCAACGCTGCATGGCTGTGTTATATCCTCACAAGGTTCTTCACCGGGTGTGATCATTGTGGCAAATACCTTTGCTACATCTTCGGGATTCCATTCCAGAGTTGCTACCGTTTTGTGAGGCTTATCTGCCAGTTCTTCGAGAGCTTCTTTACCAATAAAATCATGATTCGGTTTGATGAGGAACTCCCAACCGACATCATAAGGTGTCACGAAACGTGTATCAAGCTCGTCTCCAACACTTCCGCAAAGCTTACGATTAAGGTTATAGAATGACATTTCCGGATGCTGATACATATACTGTGTCATCTCTTCGGATGTCTCAAACCAAGGAAGTGGATAGTGAAGATTGATATTGGGGAATCCGGCTTCAGTATGGTTGAACAGGTTATATGCCTGAAGGCCGAGCTTTCTAGCACCGAATTTCTCTCCGGCTGACCATACAAGATCATATATTTCTTCAAAATCTGCTATATCACCATGGATCTCATAAGCAAGATTGCCGGACATTCCAAGACGGATAACTCTGACTTCTTTACCATTCACTTCCTGAATTCTATGACGTCCGAATCTGATGTCATGAAGATCTGCCTGGAAGGCTTCCTCCAGGATCTCCAAAGATTTCTCACCATCTATCTGGATAAAGTATTCTGTTCCGGACATGTTCTCTCCGTGAACATCAAGATCTGAATGTTCCACATAATATGAAATGACAGGATCAAGCCAGTATGTTCTGTATCTGTCTTCACCTATGCGTATAACAACGCCGTCTGTAAGTATCTGCCCTTTATCATTACAAAGAACTGCATGACGTATTCCATTCATTCCAAGCGTTGTAAAATCATTGGTGCATACCTGGCTGAACAGTTTTACTGCATCAGGTCCGTATACATCATATACAGGTGATGTCATTAGGGAAGTTCCAATCCAGGCGCTCGTCTGGTAAGCTTTGATTTCATCTGCTACTCCGCTGTAAGAAAATGCTGCCACATAACCAGGCCCCTGGGGAATTAAAGTAGTAGCACCCATAAGTGCGGGATTCATTTTTTCTGCCATTTCAGTTCTCCTTTCTTTCATCTGAAGGTCTTTTACTGCTTTTATTGTATTATTATTGACGCAATAATAATATGGTATTATTATGAAATAAACAAACCTATTTTCGTTATTTTTAACCGAAAACATATTCTGGAGGAATGAAATGGAAGTAATCCCTAAAACAAAGGCGTTCGACCTGGCATCTTGGAAGTCTGATGTGCTTATGGCAATGCTGGAAAAGAAAAGTCTGCAGGATATATTAGATATAATTGCACGAAAAATATTGAATCCTTTCAGCGTTCTGGACAACAACAGTTTCATAATTGGGAGGTCAGCAGGATATGATGATATTCCTGCCGGAACCATCTGGGACATGCTTAAAGGGAATTCCTTGAACATCTTTGACTTTTATTCTACTGAAGAGTGGAAAAAACTATCAGCAAATTTCACCGTTGCCGGCAGTAAACCTGTACTCTATACTGCTGAGCGCGACCCAAATCACACGTATTGTTCTATTGCTCTCTTTAACGAGGGCAAGCGCATAGGAAGCATCGGTACCATGGACAGCCATGCTCCTCTTGATCAGGAACAGCTTGAGCTACTTTGTGTGGTCAGGGATATGCTTGAAGTGTATCTGAGAAACGAAATGATCTCTTCTGCAAGTGATGAGCTTGCGAGCATTGCCCTCTCTTCCATAATAAACGGAAACTCAGTTCCTTCCGCAATAACAGATGAACTTTTATCACTGGGATGGGATGATAATGATGAGTTTGAGGTTACAGCATTCGATTTCTCCGACATTGTTAGAAGCGATACAGAAATGGCGTCCTGCTTGAGTCTTGTGAAAATGCAGTTTCCCAATACAATGGTTGCACCTTTCATAGACCAGGTGATCGTTTGCACGGATCTTACCCGACAGAATAGATGCTCTTCATTAACATCCTTTATGGAACAATATGACCTGTATGGAGGAGTGAGCTATCCCTTTGTTGGCTTCGATAACTGTAGTATATACTGGAAACAGGCTTCTTATGCTGCCAGTATTTCCGGAAAGAATAAAGATATTCGAATAAAAGAATACCGAGATGTGCAATTCAAACATATGAAGGAGGTTATTTTAAAAGATAACGCCTGTGACGTTCTGCTCATTCCCTCGCTGGCATCATTAGCAAACAGTTCTAAAAAATCAGACAGGATCCTCATTACCTGCCTCAAAGCATATCTTTTGAACGGAAGGAGCTTATCTCGCACATCTTTATCTCTTAAAGTTCATCGTAATACCCTAATATACAGGATCCGCAGGCTTGAAGAGATTCTTCAATTGAATTTCGATTTGCTAACAGATGATCAGATGGCTGCTATGATACTGAGTTGTTGTCTGGCTGATTCTGACACAAACTAATCGTCTTATTTCACGGGGTTTTAGGGGCAGAGCCCTTAAGTATTCCTGAGTCGAACCGTGGGAGTACGAAGGATATGCTTGCTACATTTGTCAGCGGATTCCGCCCCGGGTGTCAGCGTTCATATTCCACACTTTTTCTGTTGATCGGAAGGTCTCCCGGATCATACTTGACAGCCTTTATCTCGCCGTTTTCTCTGAAAAACTGCTCCGGATATTTGAACTTTTCCAGATATTTTTCCTGAAGTTCAGGTGGAAGTTCAAGCCACTTCTCGCTTTCTATAGGTGCGTAGCAGATAAAAAAGTCACCTGCGATTATATCTAGCAGCTGACCGTCTTCATCTTTTACTGCACGGTTCAGGGGAAGTCCCATGGTCTTTCCTTCCTCATTGCAGACGATGGCTACATCCTCATCTTCAAAAGGCATATACTCTTCGATCCATCCTCCAACCAGGCCCTGGAATGCTCCGAGATTGTTGTCAACCTCTGCGATCCTGGCCTTGTGTCCGGCCTCACAGTAGATCACTTTGATCTGTTCTTCACTCGAGTCTTTTATCATACAGTGCTCCTTTCATAATCAGATAATCATTCATGTCTTTTCCATATTTGGGTGGTTGATCAAGCACTTCAAACTTATCCTGAAGTGCTTCCGCTATTGCTTTTGATGCGGTCCTTCCCGCTTCGTCTCTGTCCAGATGAAGGACAATTGTCTTCAGATTGTCCATGCTATCGATGGCACTTTGAAGGGAAATTGGGATTTTCAAAGTGCAATTATTGCACTTTGAAATCGCCACGCCTCCCAGTGAAATCATGGCTTCCCTTATCCATTTTCCGTCTGTAAGCTTCTTCAAAGTCATATATGACAAAAGATCGATAGCTCCTTCAAAGACATGAAGCGTGTCCGAAGGATGCATAATTCTGAAGGAATACCTCTTGTCCGATCCCGATGCTTCATGCTTATCGTCACTTCTTCCATCTGCAGCTCTGATGCTCGCATAACGCGGTTTACCTTGCTCATCGAAACCGACAAATACTAAATTGTGGCCGGTGTCCTCATAAAGCATTCCCTTGTTGATGCAGCATCTGATTAGATCCATGTCTATTCCTCTGCTTCTGAGGTACGGAATTATCCTGTTATCTGTAAGATTTCTCTCAGGAAGCTGGAGTTTCTTGTCTGTTTTTGGGGGTATTTTCGCACAAAAAACAGGAGTTTCATGCTCCCTTGGGTCGATAATTATGGTGATTGCTTCCCGAAAAGGTATGTTCCTTACCTTTACAAGATAGTCTAAAGCGGATCGTCCTCCTATCCCATGGGACCACCACATCCACATCCCGTTGGACATTTTCAGGCTTCTGTGTTCCCTGGTAGTGTAATTGTTCTGTGATATCTTAATGAGTTCATCGGGTTCATAACTCATAAAGTATGTCAGGAGATCCATCTCTCTGGCCTTTTCCAGTTCCTTTCGGCTTATCCTTGTCATGGCTTTACCTCTCCCTGTCATCGTCTTTCGATGCTTTCTCCAGCAAAGTTTGCTTTTCTATGTACCTGTCGATACCGGTAATCATCTTGTCTGCGGTCTCTCTGATCCTCTCAAGGGACGATCTGAGTTCCTTTACATCCTTGTCCGTCGACCAGCCTGCGATGTATCCGAAGGAATAATTGTCGGTGTCCAGGCCGTATCTTTTGCAGACTGTGAAGGCAACGCTTTCTGCTTCTACTTCCTTTGTGCGCTGATCGACAGGATGCTCCTGATCAATCGCATCGTTGGAATGGAGCATTGCATGTGCAGCCTCATGGACCAAAGTCTTGATTGTCTGGATCTGGCTCATGCCAGTCTTGAGAGCAATACGCTTCTCGTTCACGTTGTAATAGCCCTTGGCTCCGGTCTCGATATCCTCGAAATCCACCCGGGCAGGGCATACAAGTCTGAGCGCTCTGAACAGCTTATCGTAGCCGTTAACGTCCCCTGAAAGCTCGTTGACTCCGATGGCCGGCAGCTCTTTCCCTTCGGTCTGGCTCACGTCGAATACATATGTAGGCTTGAAACCTCGTCTCTCAACCTCCTTCGGAGGCTCGCCTTCCACCTCACTCTCGACTTCAACCTTGTAGGTATACGGTGCCAGGATCTTGATTCCTTTCTCACCTTTCTTAACTGCCCTGCCGTGCTTGTCCCGCCAGGCATTGTATCCTGCGACCAGCGACGCATTCGGTTTCTGCATGGCAATGAGCAAAGTATTGTTGAAAGAGTAGCTGTGAAACTTGCTCATGCAGGTCAGATACTCCTTATATTTCACGCTCTCGAAGAGTTCCGTGACTCCTTTTTCAAGCTGCTCCATGATCTCATTGACCTGCTCACGGGTCGTCTTACGGTCAGGATTATTAGTATTGTTTGTGTTTTCCATACATTTTTCCTTCCTAACATTGTCTTTAGTTATAAATTGTGATATATTTAAAAAAGAAGAGAGGCGGCTTGCTAACCTCCGGGATTAACTCGGTTGCAAACGTCTCTCTTCTACTATCTAAGGCGCCTTTTGATATTGCTTTTAGCGGTCAAAGATGATATATTGTTACTGTAGTTGCCGGTAGATTCGGCGTGAGATTCTGTCTCATTGACCGATAATGCTACCGGTAATTTCCTTTTCTGTATTGTTTTTAGCGAGACTTTTGGTATAATAGTTTGAGGAAGCGATAGGCTTGCTTGCCCGGGATTCTCCCGGCCTGCGTTCGTCGCTTCCTTTAGAAGCCGAGCCCCGTCCTGAGTTGTCCCCAGTGGCAACAGACGGAACAGATTGGCTTCTTTTTTTATCTCTCCCATCCATCCTTTCCACCCAGTCTATCCATCAGCCCTTCCTCCTTGAAACTGAACATCTCTCCGGTCTCAGCGGCAACAATGATGTGATCGATCAGTCGTATATCCAGCAGCCTGCCGCACTCCATCAGTCTTTTGGTCAGCTGCTTGTCTTCCTCGCTGGGGCTGAGGTTCCCGGAAGGATGATTATGGATCGCTATGAATGCTCCAGCATTTGACAGTATGGAAGACTTGAACACCTCCCTGGGGCTTACCAGTGAAGCGTTCAGAGTCCCCACGCTGCATATATTCATGTTGATCACCTGTCCGTTATACTTCAGATTCAGGATCAGAAACACCTCCCTGTCATACAGAGAAAGCTCCTTTGCTATGAGCTTAAGTACGTCCTGAGGCGTTCTTATGGGCTCGTCACTGTACAGCGATGGCTCCCTCACCAATCGGACATTCACGACTTTAAGCTCATTCTCCTTCTTCTTCGGCATCATTCACCCCTTCTAAACTGATGGATATTACCGTTCCCTCCGGCATGTTCTGTATGAGTTCCTTCAGAATCTCCAGCTTTTTCTCGGTTCTCGGTTCCCACAGGGTGTCTAATAGTTCCATTCTTCTTGTCCTCCTTTTCATCCGTTCCGCCCAGAATATATGAAACTCCTCTTCCTTTATCGATCGCTTCTTTAAGTTCGATAAGAATGATCATCTCCTGAGGCTTCACGCCTCCGTCCGTAAGAAGATAATAGTAGTCTCTATCTTTGAGCTCATTGATCTTCTTTTCCGTATCTTTCCCATATAAGGCCAGCTTCTCCAAAACGCCAGTCTTTCGCTTGTCCATCGCCACGTCTTTTTCCCTCGCTTTCCATTATTTTCTGTAAACAGAATCCGCAAAACGGTGCGTATTTGTTTCTGTAAATACAGTCTTCATCGCAAAATATCTTCACGGCATATACCTTCCTTTCCGAACCAGACTTTCACCATATTCAGTAAAGGTATACCAGTTGGTATGATCGAACTTATCCTCATTAAAGCAGGCTTTGCGTAAAATATTCTTTTCTACTAACGTCTTCACAGCACCCTTGACCATATCGATTGAAAGAAATCTTATATCACTTGTGATCATGGGCTGGGAACATCTGACCCAAACCTTGCCGTGACGATATGTGCTCTTATTATTACTGAAGCGGTGATCCTGCTTCATATTCCATAAATAATCTGCAATCAAAGCAGCATTCACACCGCACTTGACTGCAATTTCATTCTCATAATTAATCATTTTCTTCCTCTCCTTTTAAAACTGAGCATAGAAAAAACCGGTAAGCGTGATGCCTACCGGTTGGTAAGGTGGATGACCTAAAGGTCCGATACAATTTACTTTTCATCTCGACAAACGGGAATTTGTTTTTGCGTTACTCATTACCCTCATTCAGCAAGAACAGAATTTCTGGCTTGAATTCTTCAGCTACATTGTCAATATTGTTCTCCAATATGGCATACGGTCCATCAGTGTAAGCTTCCAGTAAATGAAGAGCTTCCTCAACGATACCGATATCATTGTCGGTAATGACGATTCTCTGCAGGAGTTCTTTTAATGCTCCCTCTATATCGGACAGATCCTTCTTGTAGTATGGATCCATATACCAATCAAGATAAAACAGCAGTCTTTCCTTGGCGTGAGTATTTTCTCCCGTCATAACTGCCTCTATTGCTTCTATTCCGGCATCAACGGTTCTGAACTCTTCTTCTCCATAATGGACATCAAATTCGCTACTCATATCATCCTCACAAACTTCGATTTAGTGACATCCCGATAAACGTGAATTTGTCAGTCTGTAAATTGTTTCAGGCCAAATGCCAGCCATCTTCCGTCAATATCTTCAATCACAAACTCTTTATTCTGATAGTCTGTAATATTCAGTGGTCTGACTATCTTTACTCCTTTGGAAACAAATTCTTTTTCTAAAGTTTCCTGATCGTCAGTATACAGATACGCATCATATCCATACCCATACAGTTCTCTGTTTGACTGGATTCTGTCTGTATTTGCCTGAAGCAAAATAATCTCTATCTTATCCAAATATAAACAGATATGCGGTTCCTTGCAATTCAGATACTCAACCGCAGAAAATCCGAGATTACCTACATAGTACTCAGCAGTTTTCTTGATATCTGAAACAGGAAAAATGCAGCTTAATCCTCTGAATCTCATCTGGTTTTTCTCCCTTCAAAACTCCGATTTGATAATATGATTATAACATAAAACTCCACCCACCTAAATACCTTAATTACCGGAGGAGCAGCTCCTGCTGCTCCTCATCATCGGAATCAATGCTTCTTCCTGCGCCATAGTACATATGCCAAACCAGATCCTGATACGAGCAGGACTGCTGCAGGCAGGAGTATATTTGTTGTATCTCCTGTCTTTGGAGGATCCGTCTTCTGCTCTGTAGGAGTAGTTGGTTCTTCCGGTGCTGACGGTTCTTCCTGTTCATCCGGCTTAATCAGCTTAATGGTCTGTCCCTCGTCATTGATATCCTTATGCTCAGCAACCATGATCCTGTTGCCATTATCATTCAGTTTGTAAGCGGTCTCGAAGGCAACCAGCTCTTTTCCCTCAAGCCCGGTAGTATCCACTTCGAACCCGATCTCCACAAAACCGTTATGCTTTGCAGGTCTGAATGACTCGCTTGTGACCGTGACTTCCTCACCGTTTTCTATCAGCGGCTCTCCTGTATCTTTCACGATCAGTGACCCTTCGAGGATATACCACTGGGAGGTGTCCAGCCCTTCATAGTAAACGGTATCAACCAGGACGGTTTTCTCACCGGTAATTACTTCCTTGTTGCCGAATTCATCAGTAAGGGTCGTTCCGATGCTGGGCTTTTCCCAGCTGATCGTCTGGCTTTCACTGTTGATGTCCTCATGTTTTGCAACGATATGACCCGTGGCATCATATACAGTCTCGAATACCACGGCATCCTTGTCATACATGTCGGACCCGTCGAAAGTGAACTCTACCTTTACCTTTCCTGAGGACTTCCAGGGCTTGAATTCTGTTTCGGCCGTGATGTCGTTTCCCTGAGCATCTTTCATAGTTTCTCCAGTTGACTTATCTATGAGCTTGCCCTTCACAGTGTAAGTCTCACCCCTCATAAGATTTGCATACTTGACAGTATCGATAAGGGTGATCTCTTCACCGGGCTCAACGTCGACGTTCTTGCCGTCAACTTCAGCCGTGGTCTCGATTTCAGGGACGTCATCAGTGATCGTCTCAAGATCCACCATGCCGTTAAGCGACTTCTCGTCTACAGTGAAGTAAAATCTCTGAAGTATGTGTCCTTCATTCTTTTCGCAGCTCATCTCTTCCAGAATATATGAATCATATGGAAGCGCTCCGAGTTTCGCATCATATGCTGCAACGGATCCGAATTCACCGGTTCCGAACCATACTCCCATGAGTATCTCATCTTTTCTTTCTTCGATCATGGCAGTAGTTATCTCAGCTGCATCGATTAGATCATCAAAAGGATTGATCATGAGGGAAGCATCTGCCGATTCATCTTCGTCCAGCATGTCTTCGGTCCTTCTGTCTTTTGTGGAGAAGAAACCGTTCTTATCAGCCACGACAACATGAGTTTCACCTGTTGATACGCTTATGATCTTGAACGGAACATATGACAGCCTCTCGGAAGTCGAGTCACCTATCTTTGTCCCCTGAACATCAGATCTGTAAACGTGATCATCAAAGCTCAGTATCTCTTCATGCTCATCATAGCTGTAGAGAGTTCCATCCTCCCTGACTTCGAATCTGTGATCGGCCTTATCGGTTCTCTGATACGAATCATTTGTCTTTGACTCTCTGATCGTGTATGTCCCGTAAGGAAGATCATCTGCCAGGGTTTCTGCGGTGTATGCATTCTTTTCTTCATTCCAGTGGATGGTGATCTTCCCTACGTCCTCATTAGGTCCGACCAGCTTGATCTGTCCAGCCTCAAAGAGTTCCGCCATGGCAGCCTGATCATTCCAGTCGACGGTTTCATCGGAACCGATATCTGCTCTCACTACCACACTATGATCAGACACGTTCTTTATCGTCATAACGATACCTTCGAGTGTGCCCTGTCCGAGGGCTTCAGACTTACCGAGTTCGATATCACGCTTCTGGATCTGGATACCGGAACGCTTCACAAGTTCAGCTACCGTATCATCAATAAGATCGATCAGCTGACCGTCTTCACGGATCTCGAAGTCTTTCTCCCAGGTCTCATTCAGAAGATATCCTTCAGAAGGCTTTGTCTCTCTTATGGTATAGCTGCCATAGGGGAGAACGTCTCCTGATTCTGCGATACCATCTTCATCAGTGGTGATCGTAAGTACAGCCTTGCCCGCTCCGTACTCAGTTCCGTTTACCATGACGGAATGTGCGGATCTGTTGTATATGGTGAACTCGGCGCCTTCAAGTGTTGCGCCTCCCTGAGGTACAGCATCATTCAGCTGGCTGTCAGCCTTTTGAATCCTGACTCCGCCTCTCATAATCACTTCAGATGAGTTCCCGGTGTTATATGCGGTAGTGTAAACATTGTCAGTTCCGTCCTCAGTTACAGTTACGACGATTCTTTCAGAATCAATCAAGTATCCCTCGGAAGCTTTGACCTCGGTAATCACGTATACCCCGAGAGGCCAGACTACGTTGCCTGCAGCATCCTTGTAGAGGGCTGAACTTTCATATCCGCTTGCAAGTTTCGGACTTGATCCGCTGATCTCACCCTTTTCATTCGTTTCAAAGTACCAGGTATCCTTCGGGTTATCTATTCCTGCGTTTGACCTAAGAGGCAGTGCAGGATCTGATTCCCTGTCATAATATTCCACTTTGTAGACTGCTCCCATAAGAGTCGCGTCTCCTTCACCGTGGTCATAATCATATCCTTCTCCTCTCTTAAGAAGCAGGAGATCGATCTTGGCAGTGATAGGGGTCTCTTTGGCTTCAAATGTGGTCACTTCCTCCGATTCGACCTTCACGGTATATGTTTCGGTATCTTTTGCATATCCCCAGGGTGCTTTTGTCTCCTTAACGGTGTATATGCCTTCCATGAGTTCGATCTCATCACTGTTTCCATAGGCATCTGTTGTGATAATGCCGGCAATGTCACCGTTACTGTCATACACGGTATACTCAGCACCGTAGAAGTCATACATTCCGTTGTCATCGCTGATTGTGGTAAGATTGCTGGACTTCTTCATCTTAAGAGTTCCCGGAGCCTCCATATACCCGACGATGACGTCCTGGGCGTTCTCCTGAAAGCTGATGAATACCTTGAACCTCTCAGGCACAGCATCATCAAGTGAGGAATCGCTCTTCCACATGGCGTCCCCCATCTTCTTGGCGCTTGTCCAAATCTCACCCAGATCCGATGCCATGGTGTTCCCGAAGGTCGCCATGTCAGACGGCTTGCCTACGTATACATATGACATCGCTAGGTGTGCCACTGCCCAGTCATGGGTGAAAGTCCCGTTGTAGTAGGCAGCACTCTGGATGTTCTTCACGTTGTTGTCATAACCGGGATATGAGGGTGCGTAAAACACGATGTTCCTTAGTGCGTTCCACTTACCCGTATCGTTATCATCCGTTATGACCTTGTCTACGGTCATCTTTCCCACAACTGGTGATACCTTGCTGGGCTGAACACAGTAGGCATATCTGTTTCCGATGGTGTCATCTAGATCTGCTTTTCTGGAGTTCGAGTATCCTCCGTCTCCTGAGCCGTATGTTATCCTTCCGCCGTCTGTGGTATAGTAGGTGCTTCCCTTCTTTCCGCTGAAAGCAAGTGCTGAATCCGTCATAAACGGAAGCATCGAGCTCAGGATGATCAGTGCGATCAAAACGATAACGATGGGTTTATTCATTCGTTTTTCAAAGTTCATGTTCTGTCCTTTCCGGCAAAACAAAAACGCCTGAGAAATTTACTCAAGCGTTACGATTGCCTATTAAGTTATATTAATTAATATATATTTTCTTTCTTCGGCTAAGCTGAATCAAGAGAGATAGAGAGGGGTTACAGGGGAGAGGAAGAGAGGAACTCATCTCTCTCGGTCTTCCTCCCGCATCCTCTCAAGATACCTCCCGTAGTGCTCCATGGCGGCTGCCACATAATCCTCCCTTTTTGAGATCGGAAGGTTCTTCGGAAAAAGATCCCTGAAACGTTCTCCTCTCAGCACGATCTTCTCTTTCTGATTCGGCTTTTCCTCAAACATGATGGCTTCGATCGCCTCAGGCGTGAGCTTGCCTTCACTGAGCATCTTCCTCATACGGATGGTCTGTGCGTGGCTGGGAGCACACTGCTCCATGTCCATCATCTCGAAGATCTCCTGCTGGAGTCCCTTCGGGATGTATGAAATCTCAACAGCAGGCCGCAGAGCCATGCTTCCTTCGTCTACGAGTTCGAGGAGTTCAGGGATAAGTTCGGTGAGGCGGATGTATCTGTGTACGTTATCCTTTCCATCTCCAAACTGCTCTCCAACCAAATCACCAGTCCTTAACTTCGTCGCCAGTGGCGACGAAGTTAGATCAGATCGTTTTCCTTGTCTTTTCATCGCCTCCAGCCTCATCTTATACGCAAACGCCTTCTCACTGGGAAGGATTGTGGTCCTCTGGAAGTTGGATTCCACCATGAATACGGTTGCCTCATCCCTGGACATTTCGACGATCTCGCATCTGAGCTTGTCGATCCCTGCCAGCTCGCAGGCTCTCATACGCCTGTGCCCGGAAAGCAGTTCATACCTTCCGTCTTCCTTTTTCCTGACAGTCGCGGGGGTGAGTACTCCGTTCGCCCTGACGGATTCCACCAGGTTCATCATGTCCTCATCATCCTTTACCTTAAATGGATGATCGGGAAAGGGATCTATCTCCGTAAGCGGGATCTCATATATCTTCTTGAGATCCGCCTCGTCTCTCTCCTTCTGTGAGGTAAACAGATCATCTAGCGACGGAAGCCGCATCCCTTGTGATGTTTCTTTCGGCATCTCTCAGCACCTCCTTTGTAAGCTGCGTATAGGCTCTTGCCGGTTTAGAATCAGGGTCGTACCTGAATATGCTCTGCCCGGCCTTGGATGCTTCTGCAGCGCGTACTCCCGCCGGGATCTGCGTATCGAATATCTTTACTCTCATCCCGAAATTGGAGCGGATCGTATCGATCACCTCCCTTGAGAGCCTTGTCCTGGAATCCACCATGGTCATGACTATCCCTTCGATCTTCAGATTCTCATTGGTATGGGTCTGGACTTTGTCGATGCTCCTCATGAGCTGAGTCATGCCCTTGGCAGGAAGATACTGGCTCTGGACCGGGATGATCACGCTGTCAGCCGCAGTGAGAGCGTTGACCGTGATCATTCCAAGCGACGGGCTGCAGTCGATCAGTACATAGTCATATGAGCCCCTTATTTCCCGTATGAGGGACGATAAGACCTTTTCACGGCTCATTGCATTGACCAGCTGTGTTTCCATGGAAGAAAGGTCCAGATTCGATGGAATCAGGTCTATCCCTTCCTCATGATGGAGAATAGCTCCGCTGATGTCAGGTTTTCCGTCGGTCGTCACCCGAAACATGAGTTGCCCCAGAGAATCATCGATATCGTCTCCGTCCCATCCGAGGGAAGCGGTCAGGTCTCCCTGGGGATCGGCATCGATAAGGATCACTTTCTTTCCCTCTCTCACTAACCCCACGCCCAGATTCAGGGCCGTCGTGGTCTTGCCCACTCCTCCTTTCTGGTTGCAGATGGCGATGACTTTAGTTTCTGACATCGGCACCACCTTCCTCCATCAGGCTGTCCAGCAAATGCCAGCCCATAATGTCGGTATCGACAAAGTAATCATAGAATGAATCATATGCGCACTCATCATACTCTGCACAGACGTTGACCAGATCCAAAATGTCGGCCATATTCTTATCTCCGGATACCAGAAAAAACATTTTGAGCATACCATAAGTGAATTTTGGGGATCTGCAGTCCAAAGGCCTGACTAATACGTTTATTTCCTTTTTGCTCATGCCTTTTACTTTTTCCTGGAATCTCTTTGCTGCCATTTCAGCTAATATGTAAGTTATCATATCGGATAATTTCTCCACATCTGACAATTCATAATCATCTATTGTGTCATCCAAGTTTTTCCCAACATCCTGCTTGATCGTTTTCTCTTCTTTCATTTTCACTTCCTTTCCCCGGCCTTTCCGGTAAAAAAATACTCTGCATTAGTCGTGCAGAGTAAGTAATAACTCAATTCAGAAACAATCAGGACATGAAACGTACAAGGAGATCATCCACACTGTCGGTATAGCGATCTTCTTCAATAAGTCTGTTCTTAAGCTCTACGAGAGCCATAACTATGATCTTGATCTCATCGTAGGTGAATTTATATTTGTTGCCGAACATCATGGGCACCTCCTTCCATATTTTCAAGATCAGTCTAAACTAAAAAAAACCGATCCACAATTGTGCGAATCAGACTGCGATCAGTCAGTCTTTTTTTCACCCGGATATATAATACAAGCATATGGTATCCAAAGGGCCAAAATGGCCCTTTGAAATGGCCCTTAGTGCTAGTATTACAAGTAATGTTATCACTAAAGAAAAGCGGAATATATTTGTGTACCTTTTTGTGTACCTCCAACCCGGGATGGTGCGGAAACCCTTCCTTTCTCTGTGTTTTCAGCTTCAGACACCTCGTTCGAGCCCCTGATGGTCCACCATTATTAATGAAACAGACGCCATCCGGCGTCTTTTTCATTAATGCTGTAGAATCTGTCGTCAGGGGCGAGAACCCAAAAGGGCGCGACCGCCGTTCGACAGTCCGGCGGACTGTCGAACAGGGAGCGGGTCAAGGCGACCGTACAGGGAGCCGCAGACCGGCGAGCTGCGGAGCAGATCGCGAAGCCCCTGATGGTCCACCAGTTTTGAGGCCCCGAAGAGAGATCTTCGGGGTTTTGCTTTATCCAGAGAACCCTTGATTTTCAAGGGGTTTGAGACTTTGGAATTGATTGGAGCCGTATTTTTACTTGTTGGAGAAAAACCGAATTTTGAGTATCTTTGAGTATCTTTTGCAAAAGATACTCAAACTTTTTTGGATTGATCTAGATTGCCAGAGCTGCTTCAATCATTTTTTTCTCTTCATCTGAACTTCTGTCGAAATAGTAGTTAGATAAAGTTGTTCTTTCGTCACGATGCCCCGCCATCTCTCTTACTGAATTAACGTTTACATTTCCGTCAAGCAAAGAAGAAATATATGTTTTTCTTGCCATTTCTTAAACTTATTCACCTCTGTCGAATAATTAAATTTCATGTGAGTCCTCCATGTTTTTCGTTTAGCTGTAACTTTCTCGAAAACACGGAAGTTCACGGCGGCCTGCACCTGCGCAGGATCATCTTTTGTACACGCATCTGCCATGCTCCTTTCGGTAATGTCCGACAGATGCGCGCAAATCACGGCATACTAAAAGCCCCACACCCAATTGGATGTGAGGCTATATGCTCGTTATATATTCAGTTATTTTTGCTGCTCATCTCCCAGCATGTACAGTATAACCTGTGCCCAGTCCTAAGTCAGTATCACTTATGTCTCATTGACGTCGCTTTTGTGTATCATTGGGGTCGCATTGTAGTATCATTGAAGTCGCACGTAGAATGTCGACTTCCCTTGCCCCTTCATAATGATTTCCTCATTCTCACATAGTGCTTTAAGGCATCTTTCTATAGTAGCCTTAGACAGAGAAGGACAGAGCTCATGGATCTCATTCTTTGTGAACCCTCCTATTCTGCTGTTCACAGCTCTTCTCACCATTTCAACCGATGTAAGCTTCTCCGAAACCAGCTGTGCCCTTTCTTCGAAATCTCTGTATGCACTTATTACGGTGCTGAGTATGTACTTGATAAAAGGAACCGAGTCATCGTTTCCCTCATGCCAGCCCGTTTGAGCTTCAGATAAGGCATCATAGTATTCCGACTTTCTATCCGCTATCTTGGCTTCCAAGGATATATATTTTCCGATAAAATATCCGCTTCTGTATAGAAGCAGTGTAGTGAGAAGCCTGCTCATTCTGCCGTTTCCATCTATAAAGGGGTGTATGCACAGGAAGTCATGGATGAATACAGGTATCAGGATAAGAGGATCGATTCCACCTTCCCCTATAGCACGGTTGTACTCGTCACAGATATTCTGTATCGCATCACGCGTCTCATATGGTGCCGGCGGAGTGAATAATGTGAAAGCATTACCATCTTTATCCACAGCGCTTATGTAGTTCTGAGCATTCTTGAAACATCCTCCAAAAGCACTGTCTGTATGTGAGAACATGATTTTATGCAGCTGAAGTATATAATTGGGAGTTATCGGAATATACTCGAAACTCTCATGGACCACATTAAGTGCATCCCTGTATCCGGCTATCTCCTTCTCACTGCGGCTTTTGGGCATAGTCTTGTTATTCATTAACTGCTTGAGCCTTGTGTTCGATGTGCGTATGCCCTCTATTTCGTTGCTGGATTCAGTACTTTGTATTTTGGCGATCTCAACAAGCCTCTCCAGTTTATCAGGAGACTGCTTAAGATAAAGGGCTTGTTTGCCTTTTTCTTCATGGATCTGGGATAAGTAATTTACTATCTCATTGTCCCATGTTCTGTTGATCAGATCTGTATAATCAAATCTACGCATCTTTCACCTCATGGTTTTGTTTTCGCCTCAATTATATCTCTTTTGATGCGAATAATCAAGTACGATGTGAATATTTTACATCCAGGTACTGAAGCTAAGCTGGCTGCTGCTGTCATCGTCCTGGATCATTATCGCTCTGAATTCGTCTATTGAACCTCCCCAGATATCAAGGCCGAAAACTATGATGGCTTCCTTTTTCTTTCTATAAAAAGTGCTTCTTTCCAATCCGAACTGATCCAGCATCTCACTCTCTGTCAGCGGAAATGAACTGAGATAATATGCTGATAATATCGAGCAGTATGTTTCTCCCATTATCGGGAAATTGTTTATCTTTGTGATGGCATGATTTACTATCTCGATCATCCATTTGACCTCAAATAATGATTGTACTCTTCTTGCGAATTTGTCCTTTTTCTCATCTGGTGCAAAGTCCTCCAGATAAAGAAGTGCAGAATCCAGGTCACCACTGGATAATCATAATCGTATAATGCCTCTTCTCTCAGGATATCCGCCCTGTCTGCTGTTTCCCAGCATACATCACGGTATACCTCGAGTAACAGCTTAGCTTTATTATATAATTCAACTACTGAGTATTCCGGTTTAAGATACATCACCTGTCCGGCGTGAGGAAATCACGATTCCGGCCAGATGGAAATCGACTTGTCATATCAAACCTCATATAATGTGTTTATGCGTCCAATGGACGTAAATACATTAAGGAGGTCCAGAAATGACCAAGTATCGGGAAATCATCCGACTAACAAGTCTTGGATGCTCTCAGCGCACCATTGTTGCCAGCTGTGGTGTTGCACAGAAGACGGTTGTTAAGGTCCAAAAGCGTGCCAATGAATTAAACCTCATGTGGCCGCTTAAAGATGATCTAACAGACCGTGAACTGGCTAAAATGCTGTTCCCTAAACTCATGCCTTTCTCCAATTTAAACTCATGCCTGTATTTGGTTCTGGCATTGGCCTTGACTACGGCTCTGGCATTGGCGACACGCTGCAGCTTTATTATATCAGCGCACTTCGGCAGACAATATGCGCATAATCGCTGAATATTTTGTATATTATTTGTTATGTATTAGACGATTCGACACCCCCATCACCACATAGAAACGATATCTCTCACATTTCTCGATCTCTATGGGTGTATTATATCACGCATCCTCGTTCATCTAAAGGTAAAAACGGCCCAACATTGCGGGTCGTTTCTTTGTATAGATCTATATGTCTTTATATTATTTTCAGTTCGTCTCTGATGTAATCTTCCATAGTCCGCGAAGGACGGAGCCATTCGAGTAGGTTTATGTTCGCGGCGAAACCATAATAATTGTAAGTGTCCCTTATGCCAAGCACCGCGCTTCTTGCGTAACTGTCATTGGAGCTGGTGCCATATGGACAGCAGGCTTTGCTCATAGCTATCCTTCCTTCAAGAGTTTTCAGATCTATCGGACCAATTCCTAACGCTGCCGAAGCAAATGACATATTTCAGGATGCCTGTTCAAACTGGCTGTTATAAAGTTCCGCATAGAAACCGCCCTGCGCCAGCAATTCTTCGTGATTCCCGCTTTCAATAATATCCCCGTCCTTCATCACGAGAATCAGACCTGCGTTCCTGATGGTGGAAAGCCGGTGGGCGATCACAAAGGATGTCCTGCCATGCACCAGCTTATCCATAGCTTCCTGTATCTGCAGTTCCGTCCGCGTGTCCACTGAACTGGTCGCCTCGTCAAGTATGAGCATCGGCTTATTTGCTATCATCGCGCGGGCTATCGTGAACTGCTGTTTCTGCCCCTGCGACATGCTCAACTGATCGGTAAGCACGGTGTCATATCCCTGAGGCACGAGATTTATGACCGTGCTCTTGCCGCATCCTGTGGAGCCGATGAATGCCACTGTCTCGCCGCTAAGGCAGTCTGTTTTCCATGCCCGGAAAGCTCAACGATAACGATCCGGCCGTCATCCGGATCATGCTCCTTTTCGATCAGACCCTTTGCCTCCATTTTTTTCAAAAGGACAGCGACCCGTGCTGTGCTTACCTTTAAATGCTCACTGATTTTTCCGGCTGTAACCTTTTCGTTTGTTTCACTCAGATATTTCAGGATCGCACGGATGCCGACCGGATTATTATCGATATGCTGAAAATGCTCTGACGGCGGCGCTTTCTCCAGTCGTTCAAGCAAAACCTCTATTTGTTCCCTGGTTGCCATTCTTCTGTCCTCTTCTATTTTTGCTAACTGGGTTAGATTGTATGCTCGCACGCCCCTGTCAAGTTCAAAACATGGAAATTTCAGAATATCTTTTCTTCGTTTCCGGACATATCGATAATACGAGCTGTTGCATCTTCGAGAGTAAAGATCATCATCTTATGTCCGCTCTCAGGGCTGTACACCTCGCGAAGGTGTGGGAGGCGTTCAAGCACATCTTCCACGATCTCGTTACTGTCAACAAATACAGCCTTGCCTGTATAACGCAGCCACTTTCTATCCCCGGGTGTAAATGCCACGATCTCCACCAGCGGGTCCTCAACCATCTGGTGATATACCGCCTTGAAATCGCCTACAGTGAAATACTCTTTTCCATCCCTCTCGATGTGAGCGCCAAGCGGTCTGACCTTGGCCTGTTTACCATCCTCCGTGGCAAGGAAAAACACGCCTGCCTCGTCTAAAAACTCATGAATTCTGCTCATTTTGTTTATCCTCCTGCTCGTTTATTGAATATGCAATAGTTTCTCTGCATTGCCGTGTGCAATTTTCTC